>DASUTP010000001.1:0-2516 GCA_036374515.1 Chryseolinea sp.
GAATTTTGGTAAATTTGGTTAAATCTATATCAGCTATGAAAACCTTCATTTTTGTAATGGCCTTGAGCTGTACCGCCTTCGTGGGTCATGCTCAATCCATTGTCGGACGCTGGCAACTGATCAAACAAAGCAATTGCGTTGAAGATGAGTTGGGCGAAGACGAAGGCAGCGTACAAGAGATGGTGGAAGACATGAAAGGACTTTCGGGTGCAGAACCGCAGATTTTGGAACTCAAAGACAACAACACCGGACAAGAGAGCACGAAGATCATTAGCAAAAAAAAATCTTATAACTCCAAATCTTTTTTATACCGACTTGCCGACGGTAATCTATATTTTTTAGACAAACGATCGAAGACCATAATCGATGGATATACGGTGGAAAAAATGGACGGAGATTCGCTGATTATTTCAAATGCGACCCGCGTTTGTGAAACGAAAATATTCGTGCGTTTAAAGTAATCTTTTGGGTGGCACCAAGGCGATAGCTGTATAAGTGGCCGATTTCCCCCTAGCCCGTATTTCGTAGCTCGTAGCTTTCTCCCTACCTTTGCACAATGGTGGAAACTGGATCTAAGCGGGATATTAGAAAACTTAAACTGGACGAACTGACAGAATTTTTTCTGCAGCGTGGTGAGAAGCCTTTTCGTGCGAAGCAGGTGTACGAGTGGTTATGGAACAAGTCCGCAAAAAGCTTTGATCAGATGACGAATCTTTCTGTCGGGCTGCGCGAAATGTTGAAGGAACAATTCGTCATTAACCACATCAAAGTCGATCATATGCAGCGTAGTGCCGACGGCACCATCAAGAATGCGGTCACCCTGTTTGATGGGATGGTAGTGGAATCGGTATTGATCCCAACTGAAAAACGGATAACGGCTTGCGTTTCCTCTCAGGTAGGTTGCAGCCTGGCTTGTAAATTTTGTGCCACAGCGCGCCTTAAACGCCAGCGCAACCTGAGTGCAGATGAAATTTATGACCAGGTGGTAGCAATCAAGGAACAATCAGAACTTTTCTTTGGCCGGCCATTGACCAATATTGTTTTTATGGGAATGGGCGAACCGTTGCTTAATTATGCCAACGTGGTGTCGGCGATCGACAAGATCACATCGCAAAAAGGGCTGAACATGGCATCGAAACGGATCACATTATCGACGGTGGGGATTGCGAAAATGATCATGAAAATGGCTGATGATGGTGTCAAGTTTAACCTGGCGGTATCGTTGCACGCGGCCCTGGATAAGACCAGGTCTTCAATCATGCCGATCAATGATACAAATCCTTTGGAAGAATTAGGCGAAGCCTTGCAATACTGGTATGGCAAAACCAAGCGGAAGGTTACATACGAATATGTTGTCTGGAAAGGCATCAACGATACGGAAGACGATGCAAAAGCATTGCTTAAATTCTGCAAAATCGTTCCATCAAAAGTTAATTTGATTGAATACAATCCGATTGACGATGGTGAATTTCAGCAGGCATCTGATGCATCATTAAACATGTACATGGATTTGCTTGAACGCCACGGGATCACAACCCGCATTCGAAAAAGCCGCGGGAAAGATATCGATGCGGCGTGTGGTCAGCTGGCCAATAAAACTTAATAAGCGTTTGGTGCATCTAAAGCCCAAAGGCGCGTTGCGAATGGTATTGAGCGATCGTATTAAAAACAGGTACTTTATTCTGCTTCTTGTAATGTTGCCTTTCCCGGGCGTTGCTCAAAGGATTACGCATGGAATTGTAGTTGATTCGGCCTCCCTTTCCGCTTTGCCGGGCGTCCACGTAAAGATAAAAAATTCGGATCGCGGAACGTCTACTAATTCGAAAGGCGAATTTTTTATTCCTACGAAACCAACCGACACACTTTTTCTCACCAGGGTCGGATATATAGACCTGGTTGTACCGTTGCTTTTTGAAGAGGAAGATATCCTGATCAGGTTAAAAGAGAGGGTGCGTATTTTGAAGGAGATCACTATCACGGCCACCCGGTTGAATCCCAGCGAAATTGTTCGATCAACGCGTACCGCGCCCAGAAAAATGTCGACTGCCGATGCGTTTTCATCACCGTGGGACTACTTCACGCGTGGTGAGAAGGATAAGCGCAAGGTGACAAAACTGATCAATGAAAATAATCGCATCAAAACGTATATTGAGGTAATTCACGACCAGCTGCTGCGGGAAGATATTATGCATGAGATGCAGCTTTCAGAAACAGAATATTATGCGACATTGGCTCAGTTTAATATGCAGAGCAAGGAGGTACTTTATTCAACCGACAAGAGTGAAATCATAAGTGCCCTAAAATCTTTCTTTCGCCAACGGCCCCGTTAGACCAAATGAAAAAAATTATCCGCTATCCTTTCAAGGATGACGGATAATAGATTTATGAGCTGCACTTTTACGGATTCTTACTCGCTACGCAGGAATGTTCCAGCAGGTAATCACCGCCTGTTTCAATAGTGTAGTCAAAATTGAGCGTGTTTCCATTCAATGTTCCGGAACCTGTAACGACAATCG
>DASUTP010000002.1:0-19386 GCA_036374515.1 Chryseolinea sp.
AGTTAGAGCACCTAAAGCGCTATTATGCACAAGCTTTAAGCTTTTAACTTTCGGCTTTGAGCTTTTAAATGACTAATTAAAATGGATTCGGGTTCGATCAGACGGAAGTTTTTAGATTTTTTTGCCAGCAAGGGCCATACCATTGTGCCTTCTGCGCCATTGGTACTGAAGAATGATCCTACGTTGCTGTTTACCAATTCAGGGATGGTGCAGTTTAAAGATTTCTTTTTGGGCAATGCAACCCCCAAGAGCAGCCGCATTGCCGACACACAAAAGTGTCTGCGCGTGAGCGGTAAGCACAATGACCTGGAAGAAGTTGGTATCGATACGTACCACCACACCATGTTTGAGATGCTGGGTAACTGGTCCTTTGGCGACTATTTCAAAAAAGAAGCGATCGAATGGGCTTGGGAACTGCTTACTGAAATCTATAATCTTCCAAAGGATCGGTTGTATGTAACCGTGTTTGAAGGCGACAAGAAAGAAAGTCTTGCCTTCGACAAGGAAGCGCATGACTATTGGAAAAAATATGTCGATGAAGACAGGATCCTGAATGGAAATAAGAAAGATAACTTTTGGGAAATGGGCGAGATGGGGCCATGTGGTCCCTGTTCCGAAATTCACATTGACCTAAGATCAGAAGAGGAAGTAAAGAGAAAACCGGGAAAAGAGTTAGTCAATAATGATCATCCCCAGGTCGTAGAAATTTGGAATCTGGTGTTCATGGAATTTAATCGAAAAGCAGACGGAACATTGGAGAAATTGCCTGCGCAACACGTTGACACTGGAATGGGTTTCGAACGTCTATGCATGGCAATTCAAAAGAAAACTTCAAACTATGACACAGATGTGTTTTCTCCTTTGCTGGACTTTATCAGCGATGCGGCTAACGTAAAATATAAGCTTGATGAGAAGACAGATATTGCCATGCGCGTTATGGCAGATCACGTTCGTGCCGTTTCATTTGCAATTGCTGACGGACAACTTCCCTCCAATACCGGCGCGGGATATGTAATCCGGAGAATTCTGCGCAGGGCGGTTCGTTATGGATTTACTTTCCTGAATTTTAAGGAGCCGTTTCTTTATAAGTTGGTTCCGGTATTAGGAAGTCAGCTCAAGGAAGTTTTTCCGGAACTGGAAAAGCAAAAAGACTACGTTGCCAAGGTTATGCTGGAGGAAGAGTCATCATTTCTACGAACATTGGAGAAGGGCTTGAAACGACTTGAGGTAATAGAAGCGGATCTGTCTGATAAGATGGTGAGCGGGGAACAAGCTTTCGAGTTATACGACACCTTTGGCTTCCCTTTAGACCTTACTTCTCTTATCGCCCGCGAAAGAGGTTTTTCCATAGACGAACAAGGGTTTAAAACTGAAATGGAAAAACAGAAATCGAGATCGAAAGCTGCCGCTGCAAAAGAAACCGGCGACTGGATTTTGGTGGGGGAAGATCAAAAAACAGAATTTATCGGTTATGATCAGTTGGAATCAGATGTAAAGGTGGTCAAGTATCGCACGATCAAGCAAAAAAATAAAGAGCTCATTCAACTTGTTTTCGACCGCACGCCCTTCTACGCAGAAAGTGGTGGTCAGGTCGGTGACACTGGTTACATCGAAAGCGCGAATGAAAAAATTTTCATCACCGACACAAAAAAAGAAAATGAGCTCATCGTTCACTTTGTTGAAAAACTACCCGAAAATTTAAAGTCGCTCTTTCACGCGAGGGTTGACAAGCACAAGCGTGAACTTTCGATGGACAACCACTCCGCTACCCATTTGCTGCACGCGGCGTTGCGTCAGACCTTAGGCAAACATGTTGAGCAGAAAGGCTCGTTGGTTAACGATAAAATTTTGCGCTTCGATTTCTCTCACTTTGCGGCCATGACGGCTGATGAGATCCGAGAAGTTGAAGACATTGTGAATGAAAAGATTCGCGAGAACATCAAACTTGACGAAAAGCGGAATGTACCGATCGAACAAGCGAAAACGCTGGGGGCGATGGCGCTCTTTGGAGAAAAATATGGGGATTTTGTCAGGGTAATTACATTTGACCCACAATTTTCGGTTGAGCTTTGCGGCGGCACTCATGTACCGGCGACGGGCCAGATCGGCTTATTCAAAATCACTTCGGAAAGTTCGGTGGCTGCAGGTGTGCGAAGAATTGAAGCGATCACCGCAGAAGGCGCCGAGCAATACGTGCGCAACGAACTGCAGACGCTGGATCAGGTGAGAAGCCTGCTGAAAAATCCGAAAGATCTGGGAATGGCTATTAAAAATTTGCTGGAAGATAAAAATACACTTGAAAAGAAGGTTGAATTCTTCCAGCAGCAACAGGCCAATGACCTGAAGGATCAGCTTGCAAAAAAGGCCGTAAAAAACAACGGCTATCATTTGATCCTCGAGAAAGTTGCCGTGGCAAATGCGGATGCACTCAAGAACATAGCGTATGGGCTCAGAAATCAATTTGACGATTTGTTGCTGATTTTGGCCGCTGACGTTGAGAGCAAGCCGCAGGTAACGGTAATGATAGGTGAGAAGCTGGCGCAGACGAACAAATATCACGCGGGAAACATGGTGAAAGAGCTTGCCAAGGAGATCGAAGGCGGCGGGGGCGGCCAGGCGTTTTTTGCAACGGCGGGCGGGAAGAACTTGAACGGTCTGAACGCTGTTTTAGAAAAAGCTCGTAAATTGATCGCTTAAAGAGGACGTATTGCTATAAGCAGGCGAAATTTAGGATGGATACTATTGTACTAGTAAGACTGCGACAAACACTAGCACAGATAATTTCATGCTGACCCCTGTCAGATGGACGTTTAACGGATATGGATAAATCAATCAGAGGCAAATATATTTCGGTTATAGGGCTTGAGGTTCACGCACAACTTCTGACCAGGAGCAAAATATATAATAGCGATTCAACGGCATATGGCAGCCTTCCCAATACGAATGTCGGTGTTATTACGTTGGCGCATCCCGGAACGCTACCGCGGCTGAACAAACGGGTTGTGGAGTATGCCATTAAGATGGGCTTGGCTTGTCATTCTGAAATTACACGTTTCAATATTTTTGATCGAAAAAATTACTTTTACCCGGATCTGCCAAAAGGGTATCAGATCACACAAGACCGAACGCCGATCTGCAAAGGCGGGTACATTACCATCAATACAAAGGAAGGAGAACGAAACATAGAACTTCACCGGATACACATTGAGGAGGATGCGGGGAAGTCGATGCACCTTGCCGACGAAGCAGATACGCTGGTGGACTTTAACCGTGCAGGGGTACCGTTGATTGAGATTGTCAGTCAGCCCAACATTCGAACTTCCGAAGAAGCGTACGCGTATCTCACTGAGATCAGAAAGCTCGTTCGTTATCTCGATATTTGCGACGGTAACATGGAAGAAGGGTCACTGCGGTGTGACGCCAACATTTCGGTGATGTTGAAAGATGCTAAGCAGTTCGGAAAGAAAGTGGAGGTAAAGAATATGAACTCCATCCGGAATGTTCAGCGCGCCATCGATCACGAGATAGAACGGCAGATAGAAGAATTAGAGAGGGGAAATGCGATTGTGTCCGAAACCAGAACTTTTGATGCTGGAACCGGACTTACGTATGGAATGCGCACAAAGGAAGAACTAAATGACTACCGGTATTTTCCTGATCCCGATCTTAGCCCTATGGAAGTTTCTGACCAATGGCTCAATGCCATCAAGTCTACCATGCCGGCGCTTCCCAGGGAACTTTACAACAAATACATTACAGGGCTGAGCCTGCCCGAATATGATGCTCAGGTGTTGACGGATTCGAAAGACGTTGCTTTGTACTTTGAGGAACTTTGTAAACACACGAAAAACTATAAAGCTGCATCAAATTGGGTTATGGGGCCCGTGAAATCTTATTTGAACGAGCTCCCGTTGTCAGCTGAGGAGTTTCCGATATCTGCGCCTGTTCTTGCGGAACTCATTTCGCTGGTCGACAGCGGCAAGATCAGCTTCTCCGTCGCTTCGCAGCGTGTATTTCCAGAGTTGCTTAGAAGCCCTAGTAAGAGTGCCTGGGAGGTAGCCCAGCAGCTCAACCTGATACAGGAAAGCAATCAGGATGCGATCATTCCGATCATTGATGAAGTATTAAAGGAATTTCCATTAAAGGTAGAAGAATATAAAAACGGGAAGAAGGGAATTGTTGGCATGTTTATGGGAGAGGTCATGAAACGAAGTAAAGGCAAGGCGGATCCTAAGGTTGCCAATGCATTGATTACAAAAAAACTAGAAGAAGTATGAAGAAGGAAGCGCAAAGCTTGCAGCTTAAAGCTCAAAACTTACTATTAAATGTCCGATGGGTGAATGAGCGGATGCTCTTTGCCGTTTTGGATTCAACTTTTTGCTTTCGGCTTTCCGCTCTGAGCTTTTTACTTTTAGCAGCGTGCTTTTCATGCTCATCGGCCAGCAAAGACGATGCAAACGCTGACACCTGGGAAGTAACATTGAGCGGTAAAGTTGGATTCCCGCAGCAAGGACAGATCACCATTCAGGAAATAAAGAATGGTTCGCTGGGATGGTCGGACACGGTCAAGTTGAAAAGCAATTACACCTACTCAAAGAAGATCAAGCTTTCGCAGCCGGGTTATTATAAGATCACTTTTTTCAACCGTCAGTACGTAGATTTTATTTTGTATAAGACGGATGTCGAAATCAACGTTGATGGGAATGATCCGAACGGGTTCTCTGAAATTAAAGGATCGCCGGAGATCGATATTATAAGAAAGACGCAAACGATCCTGCGTGATGTAGAGTCCTCGCCAGAAATGGCGAAGATAAGCCAGGAATTTTCAGAGGCCGCACAGGCGAAAAATGAAGTTCGCATGGCTGAATTACAGGCCACCTACATGCAGGCAGTTGCCAAAGGACAGGCTCAGGTAGCGGAACTGTTGAAGAATGAGCCGCCGTCGCTGGGTGTTATCAATTTACTTCAGAGCAAAGCAATCGATGCTGACACCTATTTCGATACCTACCTTGCCGTGGCAGAAAAACTAAAGGGGGCATGGCCAAACTATGAACATGCTAAAGCCTTCATCAGCATGGTTGATAAAATGAAGACCATCGCCATCGGCCAACCTGCCCCGGAGATCGCATTGCCAGATACAACGGGCCAGGTAGTTAAACTTTCCAGTATGAAAGGAAAATATGTATTGGTGGATTTTTGGGCAAAATGGTGCGGCCCGTGCCGCCAGGAAAATCCGAACGTAGTGCGCGTGTATCATAAATTTAAGAACCAGGGATTCACGGTGTTTGGCGTTTCCCTTGATCGGAAAAAAGACGATTGGATGAGGGCCATCGCTGAAGACAAATTGGAGTGGACGCACGTTTCCGATCTAAAATACTGGCAGTCTGAAGCTGCCAAAACCTATAATATTACAGGCATTCCTTTTTCCCTGTTGTTGGATCCCAATGGTGTGATTATTGCAAAGAATTTGAGAGGGCCGGCATTAGAGAAAAAGTTAATGGAAGTCTTTAACAAATAAGGGTCGATCATGAAATACGCCGTTGGGTTTCTATTAATCACCTTCATTGTTTCTTGTACTAAAACGGCAGAAAAAGTGACGCCGGTAAGTTTTCAAACCAAAACTTTTCGCGTTGAGTCCAAAGGCGGCTGCAAATCGGATACGCTTCAATGTGCATATTTCCAGGTAACTTATCCCGAGTTCACCGGACTGGATACGCCGGTCGTTAAAGTTGTGAATAAGAAAATTGATGCGGCAGTATCGATGGGCAATCCTGAATCGCAAGGCCACGACATGAAAACTATTGGCGAAATCTTCATTCAGGATTATGATGATTTTAAAAGCGAAATTCCCGATGCGTTTGGTGGTTGGCATTACACAGCCAACATAGCGGTGGAAGTCCTAACGGATACGCTTCTCAGTCTCTCGGTTAATGATGAGTATTACACCGGCGGTGCCCACGGCGGATCGGGCGTGTATTTTATCAACGTCAATCCAAAGACTGGCGCTGAATTTACGTTGGATAATTTGTTGATCGCGGATTATCAAGACCCCTTAACACAAGCTGGTGATAAAATTTTCAGGCAATCAAAGCAGCTTGCAGACACTTCATCGCTCATAGACAATTATTACGAGTTTCCTGAAGACCGTTTCGAGCTTAACAAGAATTATGGATTTAAAAAAGAAGGGATCGTATTTTACTATAATAATTACGAGATCGCTCCCTATGCCGCCGGGCCAACAGAGGTTTTGATCCCCTATGATCAGATCGGCGATCTGATTAGAAAATGAGGAGCAGGCTGGGACTATAGTTCAGGCAGGTAATTTAATCGGACCAAGTCGTCCACGTTTTTGATCTCTTTAATCCCTCCATGCTGCAACAACTTTACTTTGGTTGAAATGGCCACGATATTTCTATAGTCATGATCTGTGACAATGAAACCCTTATCACTTGCGTGACTTTGGATTGTTTTTTTTATTTCTTCTTTGTACAGCGGCTCGACACCATTAAAGGGTTCATCGATCAAAATGTATTCAGCCGGGGAATTTACTACGACTAGGGTTTCGATCATTCGCCTCTCACCACCGGAAAGTTCACGACTTTTTCTATTTAAGAAAGGCTTTATAAAATGATTTTCCTGTAGCACACGCGACGTAGAGGCAGCACTAAATAGGGTAATTGCGTTTTTAATGTTGAGGTGAGATGGTAAGAAATTGTTTTGAGGCAAATAAGCGATCTTATTTTTACTTTGGACCAAACTATTGATAACGCTTCCATTTACACGGACAAATTTGGTTTGTGCTTCTACCGCTCCAAAGATTATCTTGAGGAGCGTTGTTTTTCCAGAACCATTTCTCCCCAATAGACCGATTATTTCGCCCGGCTTGCACGAAAGGAATATATCGGATAATATTTGAGTCTGCCCGAACCATTTGCAGATGCTGTCTACGTGTAATTCACGCATAAGAAAGTGTTAGCCCACCTATCAGAATATTAAGTGTGCAGGTCGAACAGTATAAGATGGTTTTGCTGAGGCCCTTATTAAAATAGAAATAATACTCATTTTCATTCCTCAATTCATAAATGAAGTAATGCGTTATTGGTCCCGCCAGGAAATAACCAAACCCAGTGCCTTGATCGATAGGAGTAGACCAAACCATAAAGTAGCCCGCAATACCTATCCCCACGGCTAGACAAAAAGTTGGGATAACAAGCTTCCGCTGGAAGGCGATGATGAGAGAAAACATTCTGGATGAACCCACCGTTTTATAAATGTTAAAAAGGCTGATCAGGTTAGATCAGCCTTTTTAAGCTTCGTTCAATTTTTGTCAGCTTCACCGACAACCACTATTTCATCTACCGAGTTTTCGGGAGCTTTGGTTTTATCCTCCGCAGGCGGTCCGCCCAGCGAGAAGGCGATCGGCAAAACAAGCCGCTGCTTCACGGGTACTCCTTTGTTTTTTCCTGGATTCCACTTTGGAGAAGTCTTCACTACTATTAGCGCCGCCTCGTCACAACCGGCACCAATCCCCTTTTTTATCCTGACATCGGAAACCGATCCATCCGTTTGAACAACAAACTCAACGAAAACACTTCCTTCAACGCCCATTCGCCTCGCCTGCGCAGGATAGACTAACTTCTGGCCTATGTGCTCGAATAATGCCGGCATACCTCCCTGCGGGGTGGCGGTCTCTTCTACCATGGTGAATACATCATCATCAAGTTTTGAGCGGTCGACAATCGCATCCACCTGGTCGGTATACTCCACAATTGCAAAAGTTCTAACATCCTTTGAATCGGCTACCGTGGGTGTGATAAGCTCGATATGCGAGATCTGACTTTGATCCAACTGTTCAAATTCCGCCTTCATTTCGTCCAGCTTCGGTTTCATGTCCGCGTCTGTTTCCATTAGTAAGAATTTCTTTTCCGGATTCGCCAAGAGAAGCTCATCGTATCGTCTTTGCACTTCTGCGGGAATGTCCACGGCCATTGTCGACTCTTTGGTTATTTTTGCTACCTCGTTCGATATCTGATCCTGACATGCAATAAAGAAAAAGGCAAGTGGAATTATGCCAGCAGCCGCCAGTATCTTCCACGGTTTTATTTTCTTTTTTATAGTTCTCATCATTTCAATTCGTTTGACTGTTAAAGAATTATTAAAGTGATTGGCGAGTTTGACGCCGGCCGACGTCAATGCAACCCGCGCCAAGAGGTTGCAATATTCGTTCACATCACGGTTTTCGACAGCGCGCGCATCTGCTTCGAACTCGTGAAGCTGAACAAAAATCTTTTTATAGCTCTTCAGAAAGGGATTCACCCAAAAGAAGATGCTTATTAAGTTTAATAAAAGAATATCGAAGGAATGAAACTGGCTTGCGTGTACCGCCTCATGCTTTATGATCTTTTGCTTTTCTTCGGAAGAGAGGAATTTGGCTTGGCCGAGTACAATGAAATTGAAAAAAGAAAACGTCGCATGGTTTTCGCCATATTCTACAATCTTAAGCTTGCCAACCTTTGCGGGATTGGAAGTGTTTATTGTTCGCAACAAGCTAAAAAGCCGGGCGATGAATCGAGCTGCGAGGAATATCAATCCGGCTGCATAAACGATTTGCAGGTAGAACCAGAGCTCAGTAACCCCTCGGCTTTGGGTGACTTCCTGATTTACTGCCTGGTCACCGGTAATTGTAATTTGCGGCAGCAGATTCGGGGGAATTATACGGCTTAATGTGGCAACGTTCATGCTGCCATACTGTATGTGAAGTAGGGGAAACGTTATGGATGTAAAAATGCCTATTAGCAAAAACCCTCTCTTAATTTGAAAATCCGTCTCGTTCCGCAGTAGAAGCATGTAGGCTGCAAGAAAAAGTAACAGGCCTATATTAGCTTCGATGAAATAGTTTAAATAGCCGTTCATGACTTTTGATTTTTAATTTCGTCTAAAAGTTTTTCGATGGCTTGACTGTCAAGTTTGTTTTCCTTCGCAAAGAAGGACACAAGATTTTGGAATGAACCATTGAAATATCCTTTTATCAAATTGTTCAAGTAGAACTTGGTGTATCTTTCTTTGCTGATCACTGGAAAATATTCGTGGGTCTTTCCATAGGCTTTATGATCCACAAAACCCTTCGTTTCCAAGATTCTTACAATGGTGGAGATGGTGTTGTAAGCCGGCTTTGGATCGGGCATTTTCTCTATGATATCCTTTACAAACCCGGTCTTCAGGTCCCAAAGTATTTGCATGACCTGGTCTTCAGCTTTTGTGAGCTCTTTAAGATCTTTCATCGACTATATATTTAGGTATAAAACTAAATGTTTAGTTATACAAAAGCAATAATTTTTCAAATTATTTTATGGATGTATTCCGGCTTAGTTAGCTGTTTTTCTGCGCAGTTTATTTTCCAGGAGGAGAATGGAAACCTGATCTCTGCTCCACTGATCCAGCAGATGCTGAGGCACTAGGTTGGGAAAAGTCAGCGATCCCAGCAAAATATCGTCGTCGCCGTCGCGATCGTAATCCAATGCTTCAAGGGTAATCCATCTTCCTTTCGAAGCAAGGCGTGTAGTTTGAGGCTTAAATCCCTGTGGCGTATTTTCAAAATAGATAAAGCCTTGCTCGGGATGATTTTTAAAGTCAGGAAAGAAGGAGACTGCTGCGATATCTAGGTCGCCATCCTTGTCAAAATCTGAGACCCGCGCCTGCGACGCACCATGCATGGGGTAGAACCACGACTCTTTGAATTCATTTGTTCCATTGTTCAGAAAAATATGAACGCCATGATACGGTTTGAGTATAGCGGAGTAGTCTGCGTTGTCGCCATTGGTGTAAAAAATATCGTCTTTTCCATCGTTATTAAAATCGGCAGTCCCCATGAAACTCGAACCCTGAACGGCGTCAAAACGATGTATAGTGGTAAGCCGGAACTGGAAGTTACCCTGATTGTAAAATAGGAGGATGCGTTCATCGCCCTGGGTCATCAGCACAAGAATGTCCTGCAAACCGTTCCCGTCAAAGTCCTTCGTTATTACGCGCCTTGCCCCCGATACGTTGGAGAGTACATGCTTTCGAAATTTTCCATTTGCAAGAGCCTGGTATACGGCCAATGACCCAGTGTAATTTCCAAAATTACAAATGACATAATCATCAGCCTTGTCGTTGTCAAAATCCGCCCGCTCAAAATCGACAGGCCGTTGCAGCGAATCGATTTTTCTCACCAATGTTTTGTCTTCCTGGATCATAGCGACGCTTCCTGCAGGTTGCTCGTTTGGATCCATTATGCCCATCATCAGAACAACAGGATCGTCGTTTACTGGAATGATCAGTTTAGACGGTGCGCTTGAAAGTCTTATCGAATCTTTGACTTCCAGTTTATCGTTGAACTCATACAACCTCGACTGCCGGGTTCCAATATAGATTTTATCACTCGCCGAATCCAATGCGATCAACGTCACTACCTGATGCTGACCCACGGGTAGGCGGATGGGTTTTACCTCGAACTGAGTTATAGAGTCAGTGATCTTGCGGTCTGGTATTATTAATGAATCAGGTGCCTTAGCGTTGTAATAATTTTTGATTCGTTCCCAATCTTCATTGCTGATCATCGGTTGATCCGGAATCGTCATGATGATCGAAGCCTGGTCTTCGAATGATATAGTATTCAGGGGAGAATTGTCAAGTCCCATTCGAAAGGCCATTTCCGGCATAACTTTTTTCTCCCACGTCCTTTTGTCGAGGAGGGACGGATCCGGAAATACGTGACAACTTCCACAGTATTGTTTTGCTATCCTTTCATCTTTTTGCTGCTGATTTTCACAAGAACATAAGGAAATCGAAACAGTAAGGAGCGCGAAAAAAAAAATCTTCATGAAAGTTGCTCGATCAGAATGAATTAGTGAAACAATACGCGAGAATATTGGCTCCCATGCGTAACGCCAGCAGCCTTTTTTCTTCGGGATCATTATGAATGCGTTGATCTTCCCAACCATTTCCCAAATCGCTTTCAAACGTGTAGAACACAACTAACCGGCCTTCGTAAACAAGGCCGAAGCCTTGTGGCGGTTTTGCATCGTGCTCATGTATTTTAGGCAAGCCATTCGGAAAATCGAATTTCTGATGATAGATCGGATGATCGAAGGGTAATTCAATAAGTTCAAGTTCAGGGAAAACCTTTTTTAGCTCTAGGCGAATAAATTTGTCAAGTCCATAATTATCGTCGATGTGGAGGAATCCGCCACCGATAAGGTAACGGCGGAGGTTAGCCGCTTCGGTGTCTGAAAAGACAACATTGCCGTGACCGGTCATGTATACATATGGATAAAGGAACAAATCTCTGCTTCCAACCTCTACGATATCTTCTTCAGGCGCGATCGAAGTTCCGATCTCCTGGTTGGTAAATTTGATAAGATTTGGCAATGACGTTTTATTGGCGTACCAGTCACCCCCGCCATTATATTTTAGCTTCGCAATTTTTATAGGCAATTGCCCATAAGCAGCATTACATGCCGTAAAAATGGCAATACAAAGGGTAATTCGCAGCGAAAAGGTTACCATAACACGCTAATAAAGGACTAAAAATCAAATAAAAGAATCTTTTGGCCTTTAAACCTTTACTAAAAAGGTCAGTCAAAGGGTCAATTTAAAAACAGAAACAAATATTTGTATGAAATTACCTAATCCTCTTGCAAAAATTGTTGCGCTTTCGTTAGTGACGTCTATTGGCCTTATTTCCTCCTGTAAAGAGGAAGAGCGGTTAACGGCCAGCGACACCCAGGATATTTCCGAGGAAGCAATAACCGATTCTTATTTTCAGGATGCAGACGATATTGGTGGCGTTGCCATAGGATCGCCCGCCGACGACCAGTATAATGGCGGAAGGACCTCCGGAACCATAACCATTTCAGATGACCGGTGCCACTGCGCTACCGTTACACTTGAATCAACGGGTACGATCGAGGCGCCCAAGGGTCTCATTATCGTCGATTTCGGAGCAGGATGTATCGATGCAAAACTTAACGTTAGAAAAGGTAAACTGAAGTTTGCCTACAACGGAAAGCGTTTTCAGCCAGGTTCAACGGTTGTGATGACGACCGACAATTATAGCATCAACGACATCAAACTGGAAGGCTCCCGCACGCTGACAAACGTGCAGGGGAGTACGAACGACGCACCAAAATTTAACGTGGTGCTTGAAAACGGGAAAGCAATCTTCCCGGATGGTTCCTTTGCCGTACGGGAGTCGGATATTACCTGGGAATGGATCAGGGCTGCTAACCCTTCTAATGACTACTTACTTATCGATCAGGCTAGTGTGGCCAATGGAACGACAAGGGGCGGTAGATCTTACGCGGTGTCTCTCACGGAAGGCCTGAAGTATAAACGCTTCTGCGGGATCGCCGTGGATGGCATTAAGAGATATATCATCGACGAGGAGAAAGAAATTGTGATCGACTATGGTAATGGCGAATGTGATAAGTCCGTGACGATAACCGTCAATGGTGTTACACATAATATCAATGTCAACTAAGGTCTATTAGTTGGTTTCCTTATAGGGCCTGGAGAAATCCGGGCCTTATTATTTTATGAGGTTCTTGAGATTGTTGCCCACTATGCATTACTTGCAGGACCAATTTAACCTCGATTTATGAAGCAATACCTTGATCTGATGGGTGAGATCCTGGAAAAAGGGGCCAAAAAAACCGACCGCACTGGAACAGGCACCCTTTCGGTATTCGGCAGGCAGTTAAGATTCGATTTGTCGGAAGGTTTTCCTTTAATCACGACGAAAAAGCTTCACCTGCGCTCTATTATATATGAGTTGCTTTGGTTTTTAAAGGGCGATACCAATATTAAGTATTTGAAGGACAATGGGGTCACGATCTGGGACGAGTGGGCGGATGAAAACGGAGAGTTAGGTCCCGTGTATGGCCATCAATGGAGGAGTTGGCCAGCCCCAGGGGGAAAATCAATCGATCAGATTTCACAGGTCCTCGCCCAGTTGAAGCAGAAGCCGGATTCCCGACGGCATATCGTAACGGCCTGGAACCCAGCTGAAGTGGATAAGATGGCCTTACCGCCATGCCACGCATTATTTCAATTTTACGTGGCCGAGGGAAGGTTATCGTGCCAGCTGTACCAGCGGAGCGCTGACTATTTTCTGGGCGTGCCTTTCAACATAGCTTCTTACGCGCTGTTGACTTTTATGTTTGCCCAGCAGTGTGATCTGCTGCCCGGAGAATTTGTGTGGACCGGAGGAGATGTTCATCTATATTTGAACCATATCGAGCAAGCGCGTCAGCAGTTGGAACGAAAGCCATTTGCCTCGCCTCAACTGAACATCAAAAGGAAACCGGAATCAATTTTTGATTACGAGTACAACGATTTTGAAATCTTAAATTACCAAGCGCATCCGTCGATCAAAGCACCGATTGCCGTATAGAACTGACAACGTTATCGGGAAAGCATAAGACTTTTTTAGGCAACAATTCCATCTTTGATGTAACTATTAAATCTTTTTGTCGACAGATTGCGTATCAAAGTCGTAAGGCCGGAGAACTGTGACAGTTATTGAAGGTGAAAATCGTTCCGTTCTGATGCTTGATTGTGGATTCTGAAATTCTGTAACATTTGCAGCTTTGCAGAGTCTTGGCTAGAATAACAACATGTTTTTAATTCCAGTACATTTCGTTGATATCGAATATGAAATCCATTTTTACTGTTATATTTTTTCTAACAACGCACTTACTGTGCGTTGCGCAGATCGACACACTAAAACAACAGCAGCTAAGTCCTCCGTCGACCGAGAAATGGTCGTTGAAAAAGTGCGTTGATTACGCCCTTGCAAACAACCTTACAATACAACGCAGCAACTATAATGTTGAGGCAAGCGAAGTCGATCTTCGCCAGGCAAAATTTTCCCGGCTACCGGTAATCAATGGTTCCGTAGGGTATGGGTACAGTTGGGGCCGTGGTCTTGACCCTACCACCAACAACTTCGTTTCGCAGGAGATAAAATCGTCCAGCATTTCCGGAAATGCATCGTTGCCGCTTTACAATGGCATGCGTATTCACAATATCGTTAAGCAGAACCAGAAAGCCCTGGAAGCTTCAGAGTACGATCTGGCGAAAGCTAAGAACGACCTCATTCTAAATGTGGCCAATTTCTTCATCACAGTAGTGTTCAACAAAGAAAATGTTGACAATGCAAAGTTTCTGCTAGCCTCAAGTCAGCAACAATTGGATCGAACAAAGAAGCAGGTTGCCGCGGGCGCGTTGCCTAAGTCTGAGGAACTTAATCTTGATGCACAGGTAGCAACCAATGAGGTGACGTTGGTGCAGCAGGAAAATGCGCTCGCATTGTCGCTGTTACAACTGAAGCAAGCCTTGCAAATTCCAGCTTCGCAGGGCTTTGATATCGAAGTTCCGCAACTAGATCCCGAAGATCTGGTAATAGACCAAACTCGTGATGAGATTTTCGATATTGCCAGGGAGACGCTTCCCGAGATGAAAAGCGCGGAGATGAGAATTCAAGGGTCGACCTACGCGGTAAAAGCAGCTCGCGGAAGCCTGTATCCGAGACTAAACCTGACAGCAGGGGTAAATACCAATTATTCGAGTCTGCAAGAAGCGGAATTCTATCCAGACGGAGGTTTTCAATTTCCCGACAACGGCGAGAGACCACCCCTTGCTTATGTCAATAAAAACCTGAGCGAGGGTGTTTATGGAATTGAGCCGACAGGATCTTTCAGAAATACAAATTTGTGGAACGATCAGTTTCAGGACAACATATATCGTACATTAGGCCTCCAGTTATCAATACCCATCCTTAACGGGTACCAGGCTCGCGCTGGATTGCAGCGCTCAATTATTCAAAACCAGCAGGCAAAAATTGATGCCGCTCAGACTTCACAAACTCTCAGACAAAATGTAGAAACAGCTTATAACGAAGCGTTGGCCTCGTCAAAAACTTACAATTCTTCTTTACGGCAGGTACAGGCACGCGAAGAGGCATTCCGCATGATGGAGCAACGCTATGGAGCTGGCGCGGCCACTTCATTTGAATATCAAGTCTCTCAAAATGACCTTTATCGAGCAAGAACGGACCTTACGCGGGCAAAATATGATTTCATCTTTAAGAAAAAAGTGCTCGATTTCTATCAAGGTAAACCGCTCGACTATTAATACATCACGCAAATGGCAAAACAAAGACAAAAGTCAAACAAGTTAATTTATTGGCTCATAGGAGCAGTCGCTGTCCTGTTGATTTTCATCATTGTTGGTAGATCGGCGGGATGGATTGGTAAGCCGAAGGAACTGGAAGTTGAGCTTGCCAAAGCTAAGCGTGTAACCATAGTGGAAAAGGTCAGTGCGTCGGGAACCGTTCAGCCCGTAACGGAAGTAAAAATTGCACCTGAAGTTTCCGGCGAAATCATCGATCTCTTGATTGAAGAAGGCGATTCTGTAAAATCTGGCGAGACACTCGTTAAGATTCGCCCCGATACATGGCAGAGCCAATTGGAGCGCGCGGAAGCGGGTCTCAGTCAACAGCGTGCTAACCTTGAGCAGTCAAAGTCAAACCTCCTTCGTACGCAAGCTACCTTTACTCGCGCTGAAGCTGAGTATAAAAGACAGGAAAAGTTGTGGGCAGAAAAAGTAATCTCCGAAGCAGACTGGCAACTGGCTAAGCAAAATTACGAGATCGCAAAAAACGATGTCGTTTCTGCCGAGCAGTCTGTTGAAGCGGCCCGGTACGTGATAAGAAGCACCGAGGCATCGTTACGTGAAGCGCGTGAAAATTTTCGCAAGACGACGGTAGTGGCTCCCATGGGAGGTGTCGTTTCTAAACTTCTTGTGAAAAACGGGGAACGCGTAGTGGGAACGGCAACCATGACGGGAACTGAGATGCTTCGCATAGCTGACTTAAATGAAATGGAGGTGCGTGTGAATGTAAATGAGAACGATATTGTTCGGGTACATTTGGGCGACACCGCAGTTATTGACGTCGATGCATATTCCTCTGACAAAAAAGAATTTAAGGGTGTCGTCACGCTAATTGCCAATACCGCAAAGGATAAGGTTTCGACTGATGCGATCACCGAGTTTGAGGTCCGCATTCTGATGTTGCCGTCTTCCTACCACGATCTGGTGAAAGCCGGGAACAAGTTTCCATTCAGGCCTGGCATGACTGCCAGCGTTGACATCATGACAACAACTAAAGCTAATACGTTGTCCGTTCCACTGGCTTCAGTGACCACGCGTAATCCTGAAGAAGAGAAAAAGGAAGGGGAAAATAATGATGGTCCTAATTCGAATGCAAGGCAAACCAGTGATCAGAACAAACCTCAAAAGAAGGTCGAGGACAAAACAGTAGTTTTCATCAACGACAAGGGCGTTGCCAAGATGGTGGAAGTAAGAACCGGTATTAGCGATTACGACAATATTGAAATTTTGTCGGGAATTACTGAAGGGACAGAAATAATTACTGGCCCCTTCACAGCGGTATCCAAACGATTGAAAGATGGCGACAAGGTTCGACAAGCCGAAAAGAAGGAGCCGGAAAAAAAAGCTGAGAACTAAATAACAAAGCCCTTCGATACAATCGGAGGGCTTTTTGTTTAATATTGCCAAAAAAATCAACAATGGTAAAACATCCGTGGCATGAAGTGTCCGTTGGGATCGATCCACCGACGCACGTCAATGGTATAATAGAAATCCCGAAAGGTTCACGCGCGAAATATGAAATTGATAAGGATAGCGGACTCATCAAGCTGGATCGTGTGTTGTTTGCTTCGATGTACTACCCACTGAATTACGGATTTATTCCCCAAACGCTTGGAGAAGATCATGACCCGCTTGATATTGTCGTATTAACTCAAGTGACGGTTGTTCCCCGCTGCCTGATTCCTTCAAAAGTAATCGGCGTGATGCGCATGATAGACAGGGGCGAGGCGGATGATAAAATAATTGCTGTAGCCGAGCAGGATGCCAGCGTAAGTCACATTGAAGACGTAGACCATTTACCGGAATATTTTCGGGTGGAGCTCAAACATTTTTTTGAAAATTACAAAGTCCTTGAAAATAAAAAAGTGGTCGTAGATGAATTCCAATCCAAGGAAAAAGCGATGGAAATTATACTTCAGAGCATTGAGTTTTATAAGAAGACTTTTCCCAAGTGAAAGTCGGCTTTGACGCGAAACGATTCTTTAACAATTTTACCGGGCTGGGTAACTACAGTAGATTTGTAATTAGGGCCTTGAGCGAGTATAAACCGGAAAATGAATATTTTCTGTATTCGCCAAAGATTAAAAGTCATCCTGAATTTGACCAGATCCTGCAGCGATCCAATATTAACATCGTAGAGGCACCTGCGATCTATAACAAACTCAAGGCGACCAGCTTGTGGAGAACGTGGGGTATCAGCAAAGAATCAGCGACAAAAGGTTTGGACGTATTTCACGGCCTAAGCCAGGAGTTGCCCGTTAAGTTGCCCCCGGCCTTAAAAAAAATCGTGACCGTACATGATTTAATTTTCGTCAGATATCCAGAATTGTACAATCCTCTCGACACTTTTATCTACAAAGCGAAAGTTAAGGCAGCATGCCGTCAAGCTGATGTCATACTGGCTACCAGTGTACAAACAAAAAATGATATTGTTAATTTTCTGAACGCCGATCCCGCCAAGGTAGACGTCGTTTATCAGGGATGCCACTGGAGCTTCAAAAAAAAATTTTCGGAAGCAGAAAAAAGCAGCATTAGGACAAAATACAATTTGCCCCAATCATACATTCTTAACGTTGGGACTATTGAGGAGCGGAAGAATGTTTTGCTGCTGATCCGGGCAGTTGCACGATTAAAAGTGGATATGAATCAGAGCGTTGTTATTATCGGCCGCGCAACGAAGTATAAAGCACGAATCCTTGAGGAAGCACAGCGGCTTGGCGTCGGCACGAAGATTATTTTTTTACACAACGTATCTTTTGCGGATCTGCCTGCTATCTACCAGGGTGCCGATGTTTTTGTATACCCCTCGATTTTTGAAGGTTTTGGGATTCCAATAGTCGAAGCGTTGGAATCTTCGGTACCCGTAATCGCTACCACGGGTTCGTGTTTAAGTGAAGCTGGAGGGCCGGATTCAATTTATGTTCAGCCTGGGGATGACATGGCACTGGCGAACCAGCTGAAAAATGTATTGAGTGATAGCGCCCTTCGTGCAAGAATGATATCGGGTGGTAAAAATTATATCAGACAATTCGAAGCAGCGGCCATCGCTGAGAAATTGTATGATATTTATCAAAGAGTCTGACTCATAGTTTCTGGCAGAACCCGATTACCTCCATCAACCAGGCAATGCCCACGTGAACGATTATGCCTCCCCAAATGCTTTTTGTTTCGTAGGCTATCACGCCAAGAAGGTAGCCGCCGAAAATGGAGCTGATTGCTTCGCCCAACGGTTTGCCCGTGTGTAAAAAGCAATAAGTAACGGCCATGGCTAGGACTGCGTGCCTTCCCAAAATTTTCATCATCCCGATCACCATAAATCCCCTGAATAGAAATTCAACGGTTATAAAATCAAATCCGTAGGCAAATTCATAAATCAAAACGGTTAACCATTCGGGTACTCCAAGCAAGTCGTGCGCTGCCGACGCCCGATACATAGGGTATTGTTTTAAAAAGCTTGGTAAGAATGAAGCGGCGACCATGAATGGCAGCATGATCAGAAGCATTTGAAAATATGGTCGCGCGTCAAAACGTTGGGGAAGGAATCCGTAATAATGATGCTCGCGCCGGTCGTATGCAATATAGACGAAACTCAACGGGATGATCACTGTGACTATTCCAACCCAATTAATGATTACTTTGTAAGCCCAAAGTTGTAACCCGGGCTGAAATAAGTATGCAACTCCATCGCGGAGGTAGGGAACGCTGCTATCCAGGCTCAACGACATCAGTCCGATAATGCTTTTCACCCAAAAAAGCCTTTCGGAGAAAAAGGTTTTCTTGAGAGAGAGAGCGGCTGGAATCAATGTGCCATAATAGGCAGTGGCGTAAAATAAAAAATAGAATGACCATTTCGTTATTCCGTGCTGACTTTTCAATACAACGTCATCGAAGTTGAACTTGTAGTTAATGAAAAGTACCAGCGAAATAAAAAGAAGCACCGGCAGATATTGCCTTATGTTGAAATCCTCACGCACATGACCCACGAGATACCTCCAGATCTTTTTCATTCCCAACGGATGAGTTGCTGATAGACTTTATGAATGGGAAGACCCATGACGTTAAAATACGATCCGACGATTTTTTCAATGGCTACCATCCCGATCCAATCTTGTGCGCCATAGGCGCCAGCCTTGTCAAAAGGCTTGTATTGATCGACGTAAAACTCGATTTCTT
>DASUTP010000003.1:0-3817 GCA_036374515.1 Chryseolinea sp.
GAATCTCTAAAGAAACTTTTTGATCAGTATTCTGACCAGATCGCCTGCGTGATCCTGGAAGCAGCCACCACGGTTGCACCAAAGGAGAATTTCCTTCACGATGTTCAGGCACTCTGCAAGAAGAATGGATCTGTGTTTATAATAGATGAAATGATTACAGGGTTTCGCTGGCATCTGCAGGGAGCACAGGCATATTTCAACATCGAGCCCGATCTCTGTACGTTTGGAAAGGCAATGGCGAACGGTTTTGCTGTTGCAGCTCTTGCCGGCAAAAGGGAGATCATGAACCTTGGGGGCATCTTGGAGGAAGGGGCAGAACGTATCTTCCTCACCTCAACAACACATGGAGCAGAGATGTCAGCCCTCGGTGCGTTTATCAAGACAATGGAGATCATGAAGCGTGATCGCGTTGTAGAGCATTTCTGGTATTATGGTACACGCCTGGTGAACGGATTGAACGATATCGCTAAAGAAATGGGAATTGAAAAGCATTTCTATGCCGAAGGATTCCCGTGTTCTCCCAACTACGTCACAAAAGACAAGGACGGAAGTGTGTCACTTGCATTAAGAACATTGTTTGCTCAGGAAATGATCAAAGGCGGTGTGCTGATTCCTTACATAGCTGTTTCATTCTCGCACAAAGATGCTGAGTTGGACCAGACACTCAGCGCTGCGCGCGAGGCACTGAAAGTTTATTCAAAGGCGTTGAACGATGGTGTTCAGCCCTATTTGAATTCTAAAGTAATTAAACCGGTATTCAGAAAATACAACTAATGTTTTCGATTAAAGATAAAGTCATAGTAGTTACTGGTGGATGCGGTCTTCTGGGTGGAAAGATCATTGAAGTTCTCCGAGGGCAGGGTGCAAAAGCGATCGCTATTGACTTGAAAGTGCCGGACAACGATGAGCTTAGTATAAAGGTAGATATCACCAGTGAGCAATCTGTTCGAGATGCTGTGTCTGCTGTTGTGGAGAAACATGGAAGGATTGATGGATGGATCAACAATGCCTACCCTCGCACTTCAGACTGGGGCAATAAATTTGAGGACATAAAAATCGAGTCGTGGAAACAGAACGTTGACATGCATTTGAATGGTTACTTTCTGTGCTGCCAGATCGTTCTTGAGCAGATGAAGAAACAAACTAGTGGATCGCTGATCAACATGTCGTCCATCTACGGTTTGGTGGGACCGGACTTCAATGTTTACAACGGTACGACTATGACCATGCCGGCGGCTTACGCGGCGATCAAAGGGGGCTTGAATAACCTAACGAGATATTTGGCCGCTTATTACGGCCCTTACCAGGTACGGGTGAATACCGTTTCTCCGGGTGGTATCTTTGACAATCAACCGCAGCCATTTGTAACCAATTATAACAACAGAGTTCCAATGAGAAGAATGGGAAAGCCGATGGACATTGCTTCGGCTGTTTGCTTTCTGCTTACTGACGAGTCGTCTTACATAACGGGTCACAACCTTGTCGTTGACGGTGGATGGACGGCTATTTAAAATGGTTTATTTAGATCACCGGGGACAATCGAATGTTAAAAAAATTCTTTTCAGACTCAGTTATCTATGCCATTGGTCCTCAGGTACCCAAACTAGTCGGCTTACTGTTGCTACCGATTCTTACAAGACATCTCAATGCGGAAGATTATGCGATCTGGGGTATTGCCACGGCATATATGGCTGGCCTCCACGGGCTGCGTGACCTCGGATTCACCCAAGTCATTGTGAATTATTTTTTTCGCTATTATTATGCGGAGAGACGCTGGCAAACCGTCTGGCGACAGATTTTCGGATTTCTCATTCTTTGGGGAATAGCATACACCCTCATATTGGGAGTTGTCATTTATTTTTCGCTGCGTCATAAGGTTGGAAACAATATCAATGTTGTTCTGGCTTGTACGCTTTTATCAGCTTTCTTTTTCGACCTGGTCATATTGTTCGGAACGAGACTGTATCAATTGAAGGCGAAACCGCTTCCGGTAGCTCTGAATGCCCTTGTTAGCGGGACTGTATCTGTGCTGATCACCTACGTCACTGTTGTACATTTTCAGTTACAATATCTTTCATTTTTCCTGGCACTATTTGCATCCTCCTTGGTAAGCAGTATTCTGTACGGTATCCCATTGTTTCTGCGATATAAGATTACACCCATTTTCAGGTTTGGAAAGAAGATGTTCAAACGTCACTTGCAAGTCGGGCTTCCCACGATTCCGCACATCTACTCTCCCTATCTGCTCAACGCTTCTGACCGGGTCATTCTAGATATTTATAAACTACCACTGAACCAGATAGGACAGTACAACTTCGCCTACACTTTTGGTAATTATGCGGAACTCGTGGGCGGGGCTATTAGTACTGCCTTCAGTCCAGTTTTTGGTAAATTGTACTCTGCAAAAACCCTGGAGTCCGATCAGAAGGTAAGGCTGTTCACGTTCGTAATGCAATCCTTATTCATACTAGGTAGTGTCATCGTGGCACTCTGGGCTAAGGAGATATTGAATATCCTTTCGTCAAACGAAGACCTGGCAGCCGCCTATCCATTTGCTATCGTCATTATCATGAGTTATGTATATCGGCCGATGTACTGGGTACCCGTTAACAAGCTCGGTTTCGAAGAAAAGACGCACCTTCTGTGGCGTATTTCTCTCGTCGGAGGATTAGTTAACGTCGCATTGAATCTTATTTTTCTTCCGATCTTTGGAATCTACACCGTCGTAGTGTCCACATTTATCGGCTTGATGTACATCGGTTTTTCGGGATACTTCCTAAAAGAGTTTAAAAAGATTGATAAGCTAAATTACTATCCTATCCATTGGTTATCCTTGATAATCGCTTGCACGGTTGCAACCTATTTGGTCCGAGACTATTCCACCTTGTTTAAAGTGGGTGCCACTCTTTTTGTTTTGGTAATAGCGGCAATTGCTTGGTGGAAAAATAGGATTTCAATTTCCCAGTTAGCGTCCACAACCTACTAACGGCGATGCTAAGCCCTCGACGAATCATTAGCATGAAATGACGCGGTTTTTAATTACAGTTAACTGGGGAAAAGATTAAATTTTTAGAAGGTTTTGCACGTTCAATGGCATCATCCATCGTTTATCAACCTGGTTCAAAAAAAAAACCACTCAAATTATCTCGCACCGCATTTCCCACTTCATTATCAAATTAAACGAAAACTGAAGAAGGCGAGCAAGAAAGCCACGGAGCATATGTATGGGGCGATTTATAAAGAATGGCTACAAGTTAAGCTTCTTGGATTTTATACTTTTACACGCTTCTTTTGCCTAAAAAAACTGATGACTTTCGAATGCCCCAGCTGTAAAAACAATAAATTTTACGTTGTTGATACATACAAACATCTCTGGCTTACTTGTAAAGATTGTGGTACGGTGGTACGCGAACGAAAAGAGAAATACGCATACGACACACCGCTCCATCGCTTCTTCATAAATAATTTTATCCTAGGCAGGCCATTTCGCGCCAACTTGCTGCCGCAACCGGCTGTACGACAAGATGAGCGACATTTTTACGACTATTACAATGATGTCGCAAGGAAAGGAGAGAAGGGTACAAAGTGGGAGACTGCCAATAACAGAATAGTCACGAATCTTGAAAAATTTGGTATTGATGTTAAGGACAAGAAGATCCTCGACATTTCAGGCGGACCAGGATTTTTAACAAAACGTCTAAAGCCCCTGGCCAGCCGCGTGGTGGTCACTGAGTTCAGCACCGATGCGGTGAATGGAATGAATAAGGCTCTTGATATTGAAGGGGTGAAATACGACTATAACTCCGACCGGCTTTCT
>DASUTP010000004.1:0-2708 GCA_036374515.1 Chryseolinea sp.
ATCACAGCGCATTCACAGCGTTAATCAGTTGCTAAAAGCGTATACGCTTTTTGAAAAAGATACTGAATACATCATCGTCGATGGCAAGGTAAAAATCGTTGACGAGCAAACCGGCCGTGTTATGGAAGGCAGGCGTTATTCCGACGGCTTGCACCAGGCGATAGAGGCGAAGGAAAATGTAAAGGTCGAAGATGCCACGCAGACATACGCGACTATAACCTTGCAAAATTACTTCCGGATGTACCACAAGCTGGCAGGCATGACCGGTACGGCGGAAACTGAAGCGGGTGAATTCTGGAATATCTATAAACTCGATGTCGTAACCATTCCTACCAACAAGCCAGCTATACGCAAGGACTACGACGATCTGGTCTATAAGACGATGCGTGAAAAATTCAACGCCGTCATCGAAGAAATTGTTAGGCTTACGCAGGAAGGAAGACCTGTATTGGTCGGTACGACCTCTGTTGAAATTTCCGAACTTGTAAGCAGGCTTCTTCAGATGAGGAAGATCAAGCACCAGGTGTTGAATGCAAAGCAACATCAGCGTGAGGCTGAAATCGTGGCTGAAGCGGGTAAGCCGGGTACCGTTACAATTGCTACGAATATGGCGGGACGTGGAACAGATATAAAGCTTACCCCGGAATCGCGTGCAGCGGGAGGGTTGGCAATAATCGGTACGGAGAGGCATGAATCCCGGCGTGTTGACAGACAGCTTAGAGGCCGGTCCGGCCGCCAGGGGGACCCAGGTACCTCTCATTTCTATGTGTCACTGGAAGACAATCTCATGCGCTTGTTTATGCCGGAACGCATCGCGCGCATAATGGATAAACTTGGGTTAAAGGAAGGTGAAGTGATTCAACACTCGATGGTGACAAGTTCGATCGAACGAGCGCAAAAGAAAGTGGAAGAAAACAACTTCGGTATCCGTAAGCGCCTTTTGGAGTACGATAACGTGATGAATTCGCAACGGGAGGTCATTTACAAGCGCAGAAAAAATGCCTTGTTCGGCGAGCGTTTGGAATTGGATATTCTCACCATGTTATTGGACACCTGTGAAGATATGGTGATCAATGCCAAGAACGCCATGGATTATGAAAGCCTTCGATTAAATGCGTTGAGTACATTAGGCTTGGACTACGAAATCACCAAGGAAACTTTCGACAAACTTGATCAGACCAAGCTGGCGGAGGACCTCTACGATAAGGCACTGGATCACTACCATAAAAAGAATGCACTCGTTGCTGAAAAGGCGTTGCCAATCGTAAAAGAAATTTATAAGACCCGCGGTGGCACAGTGGAAAATATTCTTGTGCCTTTTACCGACGGTCAGAAGCAAATTGGCGTTGCTGCTAACCTGGCGAAGGCGGTCAGTACAAATAATGCCGAGCTGGTAAAGTCGATGGAGAAAATGATTGCTCTTGCCATCATTGATCAATTGTGGAAAGAGCACCTGCGTGAGATGGATGATCTAAAACAATCTGTTCAAAACGCGGTGTACGAACAAAAAGACCCGTTACTGATTTATAAGTTTGAGGGCTTCGAGTTGTTCAAGCGCTTTATTGCCAAAGTCAACGAGGAAACGATATCGTTCCTGTTGAAAGCGGATATTCCTGTGCAGCAACCGGATCAAGTGCAGGAAGCGCGCGCTCCCCGTAGTCGGGTACGCCTGAATGAGCAAAAAGAAGAATCACGTTCATTGTTGAGCGGCGGCGAAAGAGCTGCGCCTGCACAAACATCAAGACCTCCACAGGAGAAAGTTATGCCTGCTAAATCAGAGAAAGTTGCCGGCAGAAATGATCGTGTGAGCGTACAATACCCTGATGGCAAGGTGTTGCGCGATGTCAAGTACAAAAAGGTGGAAGAGGATATTTTGAATAATAGGTGTATCATAATCAACTAATCATGCGGACCCAACAAATTCTCATTTGGTGCATTGTGATAATCTGGTTGGCAGGTTGCGCCAGCCCGAAAAGCAGCACAGTGTCATCGTCCCAGGGCCCAACTTATTCCGAAGACTTGTCTATTTGGCGACCGAAAGCGGAATCTCCCGTCGAAAATACAAACACGAATACGTCCGCTCCGCCCAGACAGACACAGTATATGGAGCCGAAATACGCGGTCAATAAGAAGCTTGACACGGTGCTGGACAGCATAAACCGGTATAACGTAGCAAAGGAATTTATCGATGGATTTACAATTCAGATCTACGCTGGCCTAAAACGTGAAGACGCATTGAATGCCAAAAAGAACCTTGCCTCATCGCTGCCTGAACTTCCATCGGAGGTTGAATATGCCCAACCGAACTTTCGCGTAAAAGTGGGCAAGTATTATTCCAGGATCGACGCGCAAAGGGATTACATTGCCGTAAAAAAATACTTTCCCACCGCGATCGTGATTCCGGATAAAGTGGCGATCAACTAGCAAGCTTCTATTAACGACCTCCATTTCATGACCCTTCTCCAAAAAATCAAATCGCTTTCTGGTTCTTTCAGCACACACACCGTTTCCGTCCGGAGACATTTACACGCGCATCCCGAATTATCTTACCAGGAATTTCAAACGGTGAAATTCGTTGCAGAACAATTAAGTTCATTCGGAATTGCGTCTGAATCTGTTGCAACGACTGGGCTGGTTGCCGAGATCAGGGGCAAGTCTCCCGAGAAGAAGACCATCGCATTGCGGGCCGACATGGATGCCCTGCCGAT
>DASUTP010000005.1:0-3424 GCA_036374515.1 Chryseolinea sp.
TGAATCCTGTATTTCATCAACGCAAATTCCGAGAAGTAAGGTGTGAGCGGCTTTACGGTTTCAAAGTAACGTCCATCGATCGGCGATATGGCTGTGAGGGGATTTAGCTCCACTGTAAGGTTTGTTAAGGCTCAAAATTAATCCGTTATAGGAACAACCCAAAATTTAAATTATTAGTCATTACTTTTGTGGACCAAATGGAGAAGAACAGGAATGCTTTGTTGTTTGTTGTCCATAAAAGGTAAACTATAGAGCAACCAAATTTTCAACCGATAACGGAAACAAACCCATGGCCTTTAGCTTTTTTAAAAAATCAGAGAAGCCAAAAAAAGAAGAAACACACACCAGCGGACCAAGGTATTATGATTTGCTGGTTAAAAATATCGTTCAGGAAACCAAGGATGCAATTTCCATTGTCTTTGCCCATCCTGCAAGCGGCAAGATAAGCTACAGATCAGGACAGTTTTTGACGCTCATAGCGAACGTCAACGGCAAGGAAGTTCGCAGGGCTTATTCGCTTTGCTCCTCGCCATTCGTAGATGCGGATCTGGCGGTTACTGTGAAACGCGTCGACAGTGGATTGATGTCCAACTGGCTTCCCGACAATCTGAAGGTGGGCTCTACGGTGAGGATTATGGAGCCTATGGGCAATTTTACGACCGAATACAAGACCGATAACAAACGTCATATTATCTTATTCGCCGGAGGTTCGGGAATTACGCCCATGATGTCGCTGATCAAGAGCACGCTGGTACAGGAACCTGATAGCATTTGCTCCCTGATCTACTGCAATCGGGATATCGACAGCATCATTTTTAAAAATGAACTGGAGAAATTGGAAATCACGGACCAAGGGCGACTGCACGTCATTCACGTGCTCGACAATGCGCCTATGAACTGGCAAGGTTATTCCGGTTTGTTAAATCACGATATGCTGACAAAGCTTTTCGAAAGAATTCCTGACTGGGGGATCGAAAAGACCACTTACCTGATGTGCGGACCCGAAGGCATGATGAAGAATGTTGAGTCCCTGTTAGATAAACGAGGCATTCCAAAATCGAAAATTTTTAAGGAAAGCTTCGTTCAAGGCACGATCGACAAAGAGGAGAAAAAGCAAGCGGAAGCACCCGCTGAATTGAAGGCGAGGGAAGTTACCATTCGTTATGATGGACAGGAATATAAAGTGTTGGTACCTGCTAACAAAGCGATTCTTGAAACCGCGTTGGACCAGGGAATCGATTTGCCATATTCTTGTCAAAGTGGCCTGTGCACGGCTTGTCGCGGCAAGGCCTTATCAGGACAGGTAAAACTGGATGAGGAGGAAGGGCTTTCACAATCCGAACGGGCCGAAGGCTACGTACTTACGTGTGTAGGCCATCCGTTAACGGATGATGTTGTTATCGAAATCGGCTAAAGCCACAAGCAAGAAATGACCGGTAGGCCACCTTTGCAATTGTCCGAAAAGTGCTGACTCAGGGGACCTTAACCCGAGGGTTGGTCAATTCTTCTTTTGTAAAAAACGTAGTGAAGTCCGGTTCTCGGTCGAAAGTTTTAAAAAAAATAAAACCTTCAAAGAAGTTTTGTACTATAAGTTCGGCGTAGGACGTCTTTGAACGCGAAGCCCTGCTGGAACTCGACTCAACGTAATAATAGTAATCGCCGAGCCGGTAAAAAAAATCGGCGCGGACGTCCAGCCTTATCCATTCCCTTCCCTCATCTGGGCCTTCAGAAAGAGCGAACTCTCGGACCCGGATAAGGTAAATTGCGCCCGACGCCACCATTTTCGGCCGCTTTAGGAATTGGTCGAGTTCCTGCAAGCCAGGCGAGGCAAACGTGGCTGGTGTCTTCTGCGAATTCGTGTTAAGGTGAAAGATACCAATGGTATTTTTGTTTTCCCGCGCATCGACGATTTCGTAGATTTTCAGTGAATCCCTAGACTTGAATGAAAATCCCGAAAGCGAAATTCTTAAGGTGTCCTGGCATGTTGCGGCAAATGGTGATACCATGCAAAGGGCGCAGATAAAAAATTTAAGTAACGTCATGAAATTCGTTATTAATCTGGCAATGGGCAGAAACGTTTGCTAATGAGTCTTGTACGGTGATACCTTAATCTACAAAAACGTCGCTTGGGGTGCAAGGATCATCAGCGCGAGATCTATTCTCGCAGTTTTATTCTAACTACATGTTGATCAGCCGTCACAAACAGGGTTTTTTCATCTGGCGACAACGCACAGTTAGAGGTTAACTCTGAAATTTTAATTTTACCAAGCACCTTTCCCTCGCTATTGAACACCCATACACCGCCCGGCCCCGTCGCAAACACGTTCCCCTGCTTGTCTATCTTTAACCCGTCGGGCAGACCTTTTTCAGACTTTGCGATATCACTGGCATCGTAAAAAATCCGGGCGTTCGAAACCGAACCATTTTCAAGCAGATCGAATGCATACCATTTCGCTTTTTCAGGATCCGAATTAGCCACCAGCAACGTTTTTTCGCCTGGGAACAAAGCGATACCATTTGGGCGTGTAATGGTATCGGTAATGATTTTCAGCACGCCATCTTTGGCCCAGTAAACGCCATGAAAAGGAGTTTCCTTGGTTGGATCATCAGCTTTTTTTGGAAGGCCGTATGGAGGGTCCGTTACAAAGAGTTCGCCCTTGCTGTTAAAGACCGCGTCGTTGGGACTGTTTAATTTTTTACCCTCGTAATTGTCAACGAGCGAAATGAATTTTGGCTCGGGTTGCGTCAATGGGGCATCCATCACCGCCACCCTGCGGTCGCCGTGTTGGCACAGCACAAGCTTCCCTTCGTTGTTCAGAAGAAGGCCGTTTGATCCGGGCTCGTCCCCATAGGGCATAGGGCCAGTTCTGCCGGAAGGTGTCAGATAGGTTTCTTTTCCTTTTTCTTCCGTCCACTTATAGACAATGTTCGTTGGCACATCCGAAAAAAGCAATGCTTTTTGATCTTCGAGCCACAGCGGGCCTTCACTCCATTCAAAACCACTTGCAATGATCTCGACTTGTGCGTCTGCTTTCACGAGCGCGTCAAATGCCGGCTCGATCCTCTCGATAGAGCCTATCGAAGGAGGTTCAGCGGGACGGTCTTGTTTTTTGGCACACGAAAAAGATAGGATCAGCAGCAAACAAATGAGCGGGTGTTTCATAGGGTTTGGTTTAATTCTTATGAAAAATAGGATAAAAAGCTTAAAGCTTAAAGCCTAAAGGTTAAAGCTTAAGCGGCGCATGCCAAGCGCTTTCGGTACACTTTAACGTCAAAAAACCCAGTGGGAAAGTTTGCTGGGTCCTCCACTCACCCATCTACAATTATCTTCATTTCAAGAGCAAGCGCGAGCACGAGTACGCAAAGCTGAGCTACCGGCTACTGATCACTGATTACTGATTACTGATTACCGATTACCGATTAC
>DASUTP010000006.1:0-13221 GCA_036374515.1 Chryseolinea sp.
CGATCTCCGCATCTTTAATGGTTGACAATGTCTGCTCGAGTGCTCGGAAGACGTCTCGTGAGTGTCGGATATGATTTACTTCAGCAATATAGTTACTTAGATTCCGGTAGGTCATCAGGCTTACGGCAACCAACACCATGACAATAACCAAAAACATTAGTTTAATGTAAAAGTTTTTCATAATGTGGTTTGCGATCTACATCTGTAGAGAAAAATCTATTGAAAGAATTAATAAACTTCTCTTAGGGTTCATTCTGCCACTAATCCAATTTGGCTCGTTATTTTATACGATAACTGTAAATAAACGAGAGAGATTATGGCTAAGATATCAAAGATTTTAACAGTTTTTTTTGTCGTTGGTTGCGCAAGTGCAATTTCCAACGATTTATTTGCCCAAATGCGTGCAGGCATAAAGGGAGGATTGAACGTGAGCAACTTGTATATCGACGACGTGAGCGACGAGAATGCACGGTTTGGTTTCAATTTTGGTGTTTATGGGCAGGTGTTTTCCTCCGACGCATTTGCGATTCAGCCCGAGCTGTTGTTTTCGACAAAAGGCTCCAAAGTTGAGTATGGTGGGAACTTGTTTGACCAAAGCGTCAAATACAATCTCAGTTACCTAGACCTACCGGTACTTGCAGTGTTCAAACTAGGAGAGTCTGCGGAAATTCATGTTGGGCCGTACGTGGGGTATCTGCTGGGCGCGAACATCTCTCATGAAGGAGATTTGGGCAATGGCACAGACGATATCGACAGAGACAATCTGAAACCTTTTGATTATGGATTGGCCGGCGGCTTTGGGTTGAATTTCGGAAGCGTGCAGGTGGGCGCCCGTTATAACCTCGGACTGGCCGAACTTGCTGATAGCGACGTGGCAGAGCTGCTTATCGGAGACGCAAAAAATTCGGTTGCCCAGATCTACCTTTCACTAAATCTAAACAATAGAAACGACAACTAGCTTTAGTAGCATAGCAACAGCACAATGAAAGTTATTCCTTACGGGGAATAACTTTCACCTATGCGTGAATATTATAAAGCTTTAATTTATTGTAGAGGGTCTTCCGATCAATTTTTAGTAATTCCGCTGCCTTGGATTTGTTATAATTAACTTTTTCAAGGACATCGATTATTGCCTGGCGTTCCGCAGAACCGGCGATCGATTTTAACAGACCAACGCTGTCATCCACCATGTCAGCAGGCAGAATAAGTGACGAGTGCGCTTGAATTATTTCCTGGGGAAGGCTGTCGGACTGTACCTCTTCACCTACCGTTAGCAAAACGGCGCGACGGATTACATTATTAAGTTCCCTCAGATTGCCGTACCAAAAGTAGTTTGTAATTTGCGTGAGCACTTCAGGTGAAAATGCCCTTACATTTTTGTGTAACGCCTGGTTTGCTTTTTCTAAAAAGTAGTTTGCAAAAATTAATATGTCCTCTTTTCGTTCCCGCAAAGGTGACAGTTGAATTTTGAACTCGTTCAATCGATGATAAAGATCCTCCCTAAACCTGCCCTCTTTCACCGATTTAGTAAGATCCTCATTAGTTGCCGCAATTATCCGAACGTCGATGGGAATATCCTTTGTCGCTCCTATACGTTTGATCCTCCGTTCCTGAATTACGCGAAGCAACTTGATTTGATTTTCATACGATAAGTTTCCAATCTCATCCAGGAAGATAGTTCCGCCATTCGCAACCTCAAAACTACCTTGCTTATCACTTACGGCCCCTGTGAAAGCACCTTTAATGTGACCGAACAATTCACTGCCTGCAAGTTCCTTTGGGAGGGCGCCGCAATCAATGGCCACGAACGGATACCCAGCCCGTTTGCTGTGCCTGTGAATAGATTGTGCAACAAACTCTTTTCCCGTTCCCGTTTCTCCGTTAATAATTACCGACATGTCAGACGGTGCAATTAATTCAATATATCGTTGTACGGTCTGTGATTGAACGCTCTTGCCGACAATAAAGTCCAGTGGGGATGAATGGTTTTTATTTTTACGAACCTCCGGTGAGGCTACTTCCGTTTCAACCGAATTCCGCTTCTCATTTTTAGCGATGGTTTCTTTTATGGTAAGCAGCAATTCGTCGGGATACAGGGGCTTTGTAACATAATCGTTTGCCCCATAACGGAATGTTTCGACGGCGGTTCGCACATCGGAATAGCCAGTGATAATGATAACGGCAACGGATGGCTGCAGTAATTTTATTTTACGCAGCATTTCTACGCCGGTAAAATCAGGCAACCTGTAATCACAAAGGATCAAAGTATAGTCGTGTGTCCGCAATAATTTTAAACCGTCATCTCCCCTGTGCGCAACATCAACTTCATAATTGTTCTTGGTAAGAAATTTTGAGAGTACTAAACAAATGTCTTTATCGTCATCAATAATAAGTAATCTTAACATATCTTTTGGTTTGGCAAAATAGTGAATCTATTTGGTTATGAAATTCAACTTTTCCAGCGAATCGGAAATCGACTTTTTAGTAAAGGGCTTTGCCATAAACAATGCCGCTCCCTTTTGTAAAGCCTTTTGACGTTCGCCATCATAAGCACTAATGATTATGATCTTTGATGTAATGTTTGAATCTTGCAACGTGTGGATGAGATCATAGCCCGACCCATCCGCTAAATTTAAGTCCACAAAAAGGAGGTCGTAGGAAATCGTCGAAGTTTTGGTCAAGGCTTCTGCGATGGATAAAGCATATGAAGCTTCAAATCCCATTTTCTTCAGATACCGCGTAACCAGAAGACAAATCTCGATTTCATCATCTACAACTAAAATCCTATTCATGAACCCATCTTTACCAAATCTCTTTTTCCACTTATAAAGAACAACGGAATTTTACTTTTGGTCGAAGTATTACGCCATTTATTTTTGTTTGTCGTAACTGTGAGCTTGCCCACTTCGATCGACTTAGTTTTTAGTGGAAAAAATATTCTAAATAACACGATCGCAAACCCAGCACTGCATACGTAAGTTCCTGCGACTAGAAAAATACTCAAAATTAGATCACTCATACAGAAATTTCCAGAATAGTTGAAAAAATCGTGCCATCAGCCATTTACCTCTCCTTGTGGGTCTGAGATCGGAATTTGGGTAACTAATTACACAAAAATTGGGGAATATAGGGGACAATAAATTTGAAAAACGCTGCTCCAAGCCTTATTCCCTGGAACTTTATGTGGCATGAATTTTTTGATCGGGATGCTGAACTAAAAAACAAATATTATGAGTAACCTTCTTTATGCCATCGCAGTAATATTAATAATTGCTTGGGCTTTAGGATTTTTTGTTTACAGTGTGGGATCGTTGATCCATATATTGCTGGTGATCGCCGTCATCGCAATTATATTCAGGCTAATTCGTGGGGAACGCGTTTAGACAAGGGGCATCTTAAATCATGACAAGAATTAAGATGCCCACCTTAAGGCCTAACAGACTGCGTAAATGGGTAATCATTTTGTTGTCGGTCACCGCCTTCATCGTACTCGTCGGCGCTGCAATTGGTTCTCGATACGCAAGTGGGCAAATTAAGCAACGATTGACGGCATTGGGCTGCAACGTCGGGTCGGTGAACGTCAATATTCTTACACGAACTGTCACTATCTCGAATATCGATTATACGCGAACCGCTGAAAGCGACAGCAGTGTCTCCGTTACCGCGTATCTAAAAAATGCTGTCGTAAAAAATATTGGGTTGTATGATATCCTTGTCAACAAAGAACTGACCATCAAGGAAGTAATGCTGACAGACGGAGGCGTCGATGTCCGGCAAAAAAAAACGAAAACGAAACCTTCAGTTAAAAAGACCGGCAGCAAGCTTAAAAAAATTTCAATCGGCCGGATTGTCATTCAAAATATAAAAGCCACGCTCGGTGAAGACTCCTTGAAGCAATATTCCGGACTAATAAATTTAACGTTAACTAACGTACAGTCTTCTGACACAGCGAGCATCAGCAGTTTGAGAGCTTATTCAGTAAGAAACATTCAAGCGACTATCGACAAAGTTCTCATCAAGTCGGGCAGTGGATTTTATGAAACACGGATCGGCACCGTCATGGTGGAGACCAAAGAAAACAAACTGCGGCTCGATTCGCTTACACTAATTCCAAAATATTCCAAATACAAGTTTTCAAGGGTCGCGGGGAAGCAAACTGATCGCGTGAATGCCTTCGTCCGCTCAATTGAAATTACGGGCGTGCAATTTGATCAGATCAACGATAGCATTTTTATAGCATCTAAGATCGTCATCGTTTCCCCCGAAGTGTATTCCTTCAGGGACAAGCGAATGACTTTTAAAGAGCAAAAAAATAAGCCATTACCCATCGCAGCGTTAAAGGAATTTAACTTTGACGTAGAGATCGATAGCATACAAATCAAAGATTCCAAAATCACCTATGAAGAATTTCCGGAGGAAGGATTTGAAAGCGGAAAGATAGTATTTGAAGACCTTCAGGCCACGATGGCCAATGTGAGCAATAAACACTATGCGAACAAGCCGCCGTATGCTACATTGGAAGCAACGAGCAAAATTATGGGCAAAGGGGCTATCCACGCTTCGTTTCGCTTGCCCCTGGAAGAAGAGAGACCTTATCACGCTAAGGGAAATATAAGCCGTCTACCACTGCACCACCTCAATCCGGCGTTGGAGAATCTCGCATTCATTAAAATTGAGTCCGGCACGTTGAACGATTTGAATTTTGACTTTGAATACAACGACAAAGCCTCAAATGGAACGCTCACAATAAATTATGAAGATCTTAAAATTACGGGCTTAAAAAAGGAGAAGTCCCCCGACGAAAATGATTTCAAAACATTCCTTATCAATACCATCGTAAAAAATGATAAGGACAAGGATGTTCCCCTTGATAAGAGAACCGGCGTAATCGAATTTGAACGTGATAGAAAAAGGCAGATCTTCAATTTTTGGTGGAAGTCATTATTGTCGGGCATCAAAACGAGCGTTTTGAACAGCGACAAAGCGTCGGAAAAATCCAAGAAGGAGCGTAAGAAAAAATAAAGTCCTTTCAAAGAATTTAGCCGGAAGGGGAATTCCGGTTCCACCTTCGGCTACAATGTCAACTAGTTCACTTTCGGAGACCTGGGATTTACTTCATTGTTATCGTCTGCTGCTTCCAATCGCTCATTCTCGTTTGAACCATCGGCCCGACCTTCTTCCTTCTCCGAATTTACTTTCCGTGATTGGGCATTGTCTTCCCGCTGATTTACAACCTTCAGTTGCTCGTCTTCATTTACCACCCTGTCATGCTGTTTTTCAGCCTGGGGATTTCTTCGCCCCGGAATAGTTCTTTGAAATTCTTCATCCTCTTTACGAGGACGGGTTTTTGGCGACGGTTTGGCTGTCTGCCGAATCGACGCGCCCGTTGGGTTTTTTGGCCTGCTCATAGTTGTAGCTTTTAAAATTTAGTATTCAATCGATTATCGGAAATAAACATGCCACCTGCCAAGCGCATTTGGATTCATGCAAACGAAGTTTTTTATGACCGCAATTGTGGAACGATGGGAGCGACGATGTAGAAAATTTTTACCACTATTAACTTTGGTAAGGTTTTACTCGAACACAGCGGAGCGTTGCCAATTATCCCTGGTTTTCCTCTTCTTTTTTTCGTGCCTCCTTCTTGCGTTCGCGTTCTTCTTTTCTTTCTTTCCTTCTCTCCTTACGCTTTTCCTTGCGGGATTTTTCTTCTGTTGGTTTCGAAACCTGGTCAACCTTGGTAAGCTTTTCTGAAAATGTTACCGTATTGTCGGTGTTTCTCTCGAATGCTTGAACGAATGCATTTCTAAAAACATTCCAAATGGTCGGCCATACCTCGGAATCTATGTTTTTCAAATCGCCCTGAAGAGCAACCTTCGTCGCAAACTGATCCTCTTTCTGATTTTCAAAAAATTCCACCACTACTCCGACAATTCCCTGCCATACAAGATTAAATGGATTTTTCTTATCCTTCTCCCAGTTAACAACTTTAATATTTTGCGCCAATGGCTTCACGTAACCTGTAATCTTGCCATCGTTTACCACTAATTCCGAATACAGGTTAAATTCTCCTCGTTCGATATCAACCTTACTATAGGCGACAAAAAAATCATTTAGCGCAGGCATGTGTATCCGCTCGAACTTCAGGTTCAAGTCCAAATCCGGGATCTCTTTTAATACATTGAGGTTCATGTTTACATTGAGCTTTCCGCCACCGACGGAGGTTGCACTGGCAATGACCGTAGAGGGAAGCCTGTCTTTCTGCCTGTCTGCATTGTTTAGGTTAGTAGCCAGTAACTGCAGACTGTCAAGATGGATATCGACCTTTGGCTTTGTTGTAAAATCGTAAAAGAAAACGGACCCATTGGTTATTTCCAGCCGGTTGATCTGCAAGGGCATCAGCTCCTTTATCGGCTTCGTCCAATCAACATTTTCGCCCGTCTGCGTATCGTTACCCGGTTTCTTGTTCTCATCACCGTCTCCTCCGATAAAATTCAATTGCGGCTTTTCAAAAAACACTTCTCCTACCAGTGAGCCTTTAAAAAGCGCTGACCACTCAACGGAAAGATCAATGGTTGGGATATCAATAAAGGGAACGCTTTCACGACCGTTGACTTTAAGCAGCTTAAGATCATGGATGCTGTACGCGCCCCGGATGAGATGGATGTCAACATCGCTGATGGAACCTTCGTAGCCGTCAATGTCCGCGAGAACGCGGTTAACATAACGGGTAACAAAGAAAGGCATCATCAATCTGGCGACGACTAACAACAGGAGAATGCTGCCCAATATGATCCATATCTTTTTTATCCTACCCATGCTATGTCGATTTAACATCTACCGACACTGGTTCCTCGTGCCGGGCCTGCTGATTAGTAACGGTTGTTTTCCCTGTGTCAGACTCTTTCTCGACCTCCACTATCTGCACCTTTACCGCGTGCTGATAGGGCGTGATGTTGCTTCCTAATTTTTCCGCATATACTGAGGTAAGTTCGGCTCCAAAAAGAAAAATGACCGTTGAATAGTAAACCCAGATAAGGATGATCACCAACGAACCGGCCGCCCCATACGCAGAGTTGACGGAGCTATTTCCTAAATAAAATCCGATTAAATATTTACCCAGGGCAAAAAAGACCGTAGTCACCAGGGAACCCACCCACACGTCCCTCCATTTGATCTTTGCATCAGGAAGAACCTTAAACATGATGGCAAAGATCAGCGCGATCAGAGAAAGCGACACAACAACATTCATGGTCGCAACAATATACAACGTCCAGCCTGCCAGGACTTTTGCCAGACTGTTTTGAACCATCACCAGCACCGTGTCAATCACTAACGATACGAGCAATAAAAAACCGATACTGATCACCATGGCCAATGACAACAGCCTGTCGAGGATATACTTTACAAACCCCCGCTCTGGTTTGGGCTTTATACCCCAGATTTTGTTAAGACTGGTTTGAAGTGAAATAAACACCGTCGTGGCACTGAAAATCAACGTTGCAATACCAACTATTTTTGCAAACGTACCTGTAGAATCGAGGGCCGCATTCATAAGAATCTCCTCAACGTCCTCAGCGCTTTTTTCCCCGATCAATCGGCCGACCTGATTGATCAGTTCTTCCTGAACGACATCTTTTTCATATACCGTTGAGCCTACAGACAGCGAGATAATGAGAATCGCCGGAAGTGAAAATATCGTATAAAAGGCGATCGACGACGCATAAGAAAATGAATCATCCTGAAAAAAATTCAGGACGGTTTGTTTAACGATATCCCATGTGGCACGTAAGAATTTCATTTGTCGGTCTAACATTCCTTTTAAACAAGAAACATTCCCATCAGGATCTTGACCTTGAACAACTCTGGGGGCGCCAGATGGGCAAGTAAATAATTGAACTGTAGACAAAATTCCTCAAAGATTTTTTTTAGGGGGTTTAACAACCACTTTTCCGTTGGCACGGAAATTTGAATACAAATGGAAATTCATGCTATGGATCGCCAAACCACTCCGTTCTATCAACGGTTAAGCCTTGTTCTTATATCTCTCGCCATCCTAACCTTGGGGCTTTACTATGGCAAGGGACTCCTCCTTCCGATATTTTTTGCAATTCTTCTGTCGATGTTATTACTGCCCATAACCAATTTCTTTGCGCGAAAAAAATTTCCGAAACCGCTTTCCATTCTCATTCCGCTGTTCCTTTCCATCGTTACCCTCGGGGCGGTTATCTACTTTTTATCCACCCAGGTCATAAACTTTCTTGACGACGCACCGGCGCTTCGCGAGAGAATCACGGAAGTGGGTGCCTCATTTCAAAAATGGCTGACTAGCGCATTGAATATATCAGTCCCGAAGCAAAATCAATATTTTAAAGACACAGTCGAGGATATTAAAGGCGAAGCGCCAAAAATTGTGGGATTCACCTTTCTATCCATTACAGAAATGATTTCTTACCTGGTATTGCTGCCGATCTATACATTCCTCATCTTATATTATCGCGCCACCATCAAAGTCTTTTTTATTCGTGTGTTTAAGAATGGCGATGAAGATCAGGTACATGAAATTTTATCAAAATCCGGGACTATCGCACAACAATACATCACCGGGCTACTGATCGAAACGACAATAGTTTTTACACTTAACTGCATCGGCTTTTTAATTCTCGGGATCAAGTATGCTATTTTTCTTGCGCTGCTCGCCGCGTTGTTAAACCTTATCCCTTACGTGGGAATGCTGGTTGCAAACCTTATGTGTATGGGTATTACTTTGGTTACTTCAGAAAATATAAGCGATGTATTATGGGTAGGTATCATTCTTGCAGCAGTCCAATTTGTGGACAATAATTTTGGAATGCCCATGATTGTTGGAAACAAGGTGAGGATTAATGCCTTGGTAACCATCATTGGCGTTTTAGTCGGCGGAGCACTATGCGGAATCCCTGGAATGTTTTTGGCGATTCCGGGGTTGGCGGTATTGAAGGTGATCTTCGACAATGTTTCAGATCTGAAGCCATGGGGTTTGCTTCTTGGTGATGAGGTCGAAAGTACACCAAATAGAAAACGAATTACACTGCCAAAAATAAGACGGAAAGCAAAAACTCAAAATGTATAATTATATGAAAACCACAACACAAGTTATCCTTGGATTGGCTGCGGCAGCAGTGGCTGGAGCTGCAATCGGAATGTTACTCGCCCCTGAAAAAGGAACCGACCTTCAAGCAAAAATCAAAGATGGTGCACAAGACTGGCTAAATCAATTTTCGTCATTGCTTAACACCGGCCGCGATGTCGCAGCCGAAATCAAGGCAAAAACCCAACAGGAAGTTGAGAATATCAAGGCAGAACTGAATGAAGTCCACTAGCCAACTGGCTATTTCAATTAACGACTATGGAAGAAAATAATAAGAATACCTCGGAAAAATTAGTGGGTGCTGTGGGAGATTGGATAGAAGCCTATCGAAATCTTTTGGGAATCCGGATTGTTGAACACACTTCGATGGGAGCTTCCATCAGTCTGCTAGGGATTCTTACCATCCTGGTTGTTGTATTTATCCTCCTGTTCTCGGGTTTGGGTGCCGCATGGTGGATGGGCGAAAAATTGGAAAATATGAAAGCCGGATTTTTTATTGTGGGAGGGATTTATGGAACTGTGCTGCTCATCATCGTGGTTACGGCTAAAAAAGTGTTAATCCCTGGAATCCGAAACCTGATTATAAAAAAGATATATGAGCAAGATCAATAATTACGACGAGCTTGTCCTGGAAAGAAAAAGATTGGAATCCGATTTATTGCACTATAGGTCGCTTATTTCAAGAGAGGTGGACGAAATAAAGCATAAGATGGAGCCAATCACGGATGTAGTCTCTTTCTTCACACCTTCCAAGCATCCCTCCGGCAATAACAAACTTCTTCAAGCAGGAGCTAACCTTGGAATCGAACTGTTGGTGCGCCAAAAGCTACTTTCCAAGGCAGGATGGCTGACAAAACTTGTTCTTCCGTTCATTTTGAAAAGGGTTTCATCCCGAGCGATCGAAAAAGTCCAAGAGATCCGAAAATAATTTTCCCTGCAGAACAACGTCTTAATAGAATTGTTTTATCAACTTCTTGTGGAAATTTTTTCCCACTATGCATTATTTTATTGACGAATTAAAGCTTGGACTCATAGATTTTAAGTTCATTTCTTCTATTTTTTGGCCTATCTTATTTTCTGAATTTTCTTCATTGGGAACTATTGCCTAAAGTGATGATCATTAATGAAGCAAGTCATTCGGTTTCTTTATAACTTTATTGGTTTAACGCGTCAAGCATGAAAACAAAGAGCATTCCATCCAAGGCTAAAAGTCCAGTTTCTTCCAATGGCAACGGCGCACATGTGTCGAAGAAACGCGGGAAGAAGAGCAATGGACATGCGGTAAAGGAAGTGTCCCTCTACAATCAGCCCGTCGACTCTTTTGATTTTAAAGAGCTACTTGGTGTCTTGACGGAGGTTAAGAATGGAAATTTTAAAGTGCGCATGCCCTACGATCAGGTTGGCCTTAGCGGGAAAATATGCGACACCCTGAATGAGATCATTTCGCTCAATGAGGATATGATGCAGGAATTCACCCGGGCGGGAAATACTATCGGAAAGCAAGGGAAGCTTACCCAGCGGATCGAAATCCCCAGCACGAAAGGGGCATGGAGCACCGGCGTAAATTCCTTGAATGTTTTGATCTCCGACCTGGTGCATCCCACAATCGAAATTGCGCACGTTATCAGTTCGGTGGCAAAGGGCAACTTATCGCAGGAAATGCCCGAAGAGATCGGCGATCACAAACTGGAAGGCGAATTTTTGCGCATCGCAAAGGAAGTGAATTATATGGTGAAACAGCTCAACCTTTTTTCAATGGAGGTGACGCGTGTAGCGAGGGAGGTGGGATCTGAAGGAAAGCTGGGAGGCCAGGCAAAAGTTAAAGGTGTCGGCGGCGTGTGGAAGGACCTTACAGATTCGGTAAACCATATGGCCGGTAACTTGACGAACCAGGTACGGAATATCGCTGAAGTTACAACGGCAATCGCCCGCGGCAATCTTTCCAAAAAGATCACCGTGGATGTAAAGGGTGAAATGTTGGAGTTAAAGAATACCATCAATACGATGGTAGACCAGCTTAATTCGTTTGGTTCGGAAGTGACCCGTGTCGCGCTGGAAGTAGGTACGGAAGGAAGGCTTGGGGGCCAGGCAACGGTAAAGGGTGTCGGGGGTGTATGGAAAAATCTGACAGATTCCGTAAACCAAATGGCCGGAAATTTAACTGCCCAGGTTCGGAACATCGCAGGTGTGACCACCGCCGTGGCAAAAGGTGATTTGTCTAAAAAAATCACCGTGGATGCAAAAGGAGAGCTTTTGGAATTAAAAAATACCATCAACACGATGGTGGACCAGCTTAATTCATTCTCATCGGAGGTGACCCGCGTAGCAAGGGAAGTCGGTTCGGAAGGACAATTAGGTGGTCAGGCTGACGTGCCCGGCGTCGGCGGAACCTGGAAAGATTTAACGGATTCAGTGAATCAAATGGCTGGTAATCTTACGAACCAGGTCCGTAATATCGCCGGTGTAACTACTGCGGTGGCAAATGGTGACTTGTCCAAAAAAATCACAGTTGACGTGCGGGGAGAAATGCTAGAGCTGAAAAACACCATCAACACAATGGTGGACCAGTTGAACTCATTTGGCTCAGAAGTAACACGTGTAGCCCTTGAGGTGGGTACGGAAGGAAAGCTCGGAGGACAGGCTACGGTAAAGGGCGTTGGCGGTATCTGGAAGGATCTTACGGACTCAGTAAATCAAATGGCCTCTAACCTAACGGGTCAGGTCCGAAACATCGCGGGTGTGACCACGGCCGTGGCAAATGGTGACTTATCAAAGAAAATCACCGTCGACGTGCGGGGAGAAATGCTGGAGCTAAAAAATACCATCAATACCATGGTGGACCAGTTGAACTCATTTGGATCCGAAGTAACACGTGTAGCCCTTGAGGTGGGTACAGAAGGAAAACTTGGAGGACAGGCTACGGTAAAAGACGTTGGTGGCGTTTGGAAAAACCTTACCGATTCGGTTAATCAAATGGCCGGGAACCTCACAACACAAGTACGTAACATCGCAGGCGTTACCACTGCCATTGCCAAAGGCGATTTATCTAAGAAAATCACCGTGGATGCAAAGGGAGAATTACTTGAGTTGAAAAATACGATCAACACTACGGTAGATCAATTGAACTCATTCTCGTCCGAAGTAACGCGCGTTGCAAGAGAGGTGGGATCGGAAGGACAACTTGGGGGACAAGCCAACGTACCCGGTGTAGGTGGAACATGGAAAGATCTCACCGATTCGGTCAATCAAATGGCCTCAAACCTCACCAACCAGGTGCGGAATATCGCCGAGGTTACCACGGCGGTAGCCAAAGGTGACCTGTCAAAGAAAATTGCCGTGGACGTAAAAGGTGAAATGCTGGAATTGAAAAACACTATTAATACGATGGTGGACCAGCTTAACTCTTTTGGTTCTGAGGTAACACGCGTGGCCCGCGAAGTGGGTTCGGAAGGACAGCTTGGAGGACAGGCAGACGTGCCAGGTGTAGGCGGTACGTGGAAGGATTTGACAGACTCAGTAAATAAAATGGCCGACAACCTGACAAATCAGGTGCGGAATATCGCGGACGTAACGACCGCCGTTGCAAAGGGCGACCTGTCAAAGAAAATCACCGTGGATGTAAAGGGTGAAATGTTGGAGCTAAAAGACACCATCAATACCATGGTGGACCAGCTGAACTCCTTCGCTTCGGAAGTAACGCGTGTTGCAAGCGAAGTAGGATCGGAAGGAAAGTTAGGAGGACAGGCTACTGTGAAAGGTGTGGGAGGCGTGTGGAAAGGCCTTACAGATTCAGTGAACCAGATGGCCGGAAATTTGACGGCGCAGATCCGAAATATCGCCGATGTGGCCATCGCCGTTGCAAACGGCGACCTGTCAAAAAAAATCACGGTGGACGTTCGAGGAGAAATCCTTCAATTAAAAGACACGCTGAATACAATGGTGGATCAGCTTCGGGGGTTTGCCTCCGAGGTTACCCGCGTTGCCCGTGAGGTTGGAACAGAAGGGAAGCTCGGCGGACAGGCGTTTGTACCGGGCGTTGCCGGAACCTGGAAAGACTTAACAGACTCCGTTAATCAAATGGCCGGCAACCTGAC
>DASUTP010000007.1:0-22695 GCA_036374515.1 Chryseolinea sp.
CCCGAAACGGATCTCGAGGTCGAAACTATTTCCGGCAATATATCTCTCTCCCAGATGACCAGTGAAGTTTCGGCGAAATCAGTGAGTGGCGTAGTTGATTTCGTCATAGCAAAGAATCAAGGTGCAGACATCCTTCTTGAATCGGTTTCAGGACGCGCTTATACAGATCCTCCCATGTTAACAAGAAGCGACGGCTTGCAGACATTGCTTTCGCGGAAAATTAGGGGCCAGCTGAACGGTGGAGGAAAGGATATTCACCTTGAATCGGTCAGTGGCAATGTAAGCATCCGGTATCCGTAACCAGACACCGCACGAATTTTTCTGTTTTGTCCTACAATCTGCTCCCGTCGTTGCGCCACATTCCGTTTACAGCACGCAAAGTTGTATGTGAAAAAAATAATTGGGTGCGTTTAATTTTTCCATTCCATCGTGTTAATCATGTGCATGATATCACGTTTCATATATTCGATAGCCGGAGCCAGTGAATCATTGGCAACCTTCGTGTTAAAATAGAGGGCGCCGCGAAGGAAGTTTCTCGAGGAGTCGGTCATAGTGAACTGAAATTGACTTGGTACCTCACCTTCTAATTCTGCGATCACGGCCGTTTTTCCACTCGGCGTTTTGGAGATCACCTCATTGATCGCGTATGCCTTGATCTGGTGTTTTGCTGTTAACGTGTACGCGTCATCCAAAAACTCCTTTAATAGCTTCTCACCCTGAAAAGGCTTATAGGTAATGTGCACGTTTGCTTTTATTTCCGGGTAATAGACTTCGACCCAAAACCGTTCACTTATCTTGGAGGTATCATCTAACAATGTAGCGTGATTGGAGTATTCAAACCTATACGGAAAGGAGTCCGGTAGCGCGCGGTAAGAAGGTTCCGGTAAATTCAGCCGATTATATCCCAACGGCTTGGGTGTATAATCCGACTGACAGGCGGCTAACACCGCGACACAAGCAAGCAATACTTTAAAAAAAAACGTTCGTCGTCCGATATACATGCTTTGAAATTGATGCACGCCTAAGTTTATGCAGACAAAAGTAATTCGCAGCGGCGGATTTTACACGATGTTACTTTATCTCTTCTTCCTTCACATTACCGATTATTTCCTGGACAATATCCTCCAGTGTGATGAGGCCTACTGTCGTCTGTGCTTCATTGACAGCGATCGCCATATGGACGTGCTTTTCCTGGAAATCCTTTAACAGCGAGCTGATTTTTTTTGTTTCGCTTACAAAGAAACCAGACCGGATCAGATTTTGCCATGGGTAATTTTTTTCATCTATAAAGGGCAGCAGATCCTTTGGATATAAGACGCCGACGATGTTATCAATGCTTTTTCGGTAAACGGGGATCCGGGCAAATCCTGTTTTACTGATGTAACTCATCAGGTCCTGAAAATTCATATCAGTTTTAATGGCTGAAATTTCGTGCCGCGTTCGCATTACCTCTTTGACCGTTAACGTTCCAAAGCTTACTAGTCGTCGGAGAAACAATGTGTCACCTCCAGACTCGAGTGTATTTTCTGCCGCCAGTTCCAGCGCCTGGTTAAGTTCTCCCGCCGTTGACTGCATATCGGTACGTTCAATTTTTTTTTCCAGCAGGTGACCCATTTTGATGATGAAAATAGAGAAGGGCCTCAACAGCTGAATCCATATCCTCCAGGTATAGGCTGTCCGTTGTGCTATCCGGATATTGTTTTTTGTGCCATACATACGCGGAATGATTTCACCAATTACTGCGATGGTGATCACACATAAGAACAGCGCCAGGAGTATAACCACGCCCTGCGAGTCGGATGCCCGCGTTATCTCCGAAACCAGAGATGCGGCGAGGGTGATGATTCCAATGTTTACGAAGGTGTTCAGAACAATGAAAGACACCAGCAACAAACGGGGTCTTCCCAGCAACTCGCCAATTAGTTTGTTGCGCCTATCAGGACTTGCCTTAAATCTATCGAGGTGGTAAGAAGAAAAGGAAAAATAAGCTGCTTCCGATGCGGAGATTACTGCGGATAAAAAAAGGAAAAGCAGAATGCCACCGATGTTTGCTATATAAAATAACCCCTGAGGCGAAAAAATGCTTAGCAGTAAGCTTAAACTGGGAGGCTCTTTCACTCAGGGGTTAAGTTGATGAAACATCAGAACGGAAGATCGTCCGTGCTATTATCGACAGGTGCGTGGGCTCTATAATTGTCCGCTGAAGCCGGTTCAGGTGCGTTATAGCCCGAGTTACCACCGCTACTTCCTTTCGTTGAAAGCATTGTCATATTGTCCCCCAGCACTTCGGTCGTGTAGCGGGTAACACCTTCTTTTTCCCAGGACCGGGTTCGAAGTTTTCCTTCGATATAAACCATATCTCCTTTGTGAAGGTATTTTTGCGCAACTTCTGCGAGGCCACGCCAAAGCACAATGTTGTGCCACTCCGTGATTTCTTTTTTCTCGCCCGTGGTTTTGTCTTTGTAGCTTTCTGACGTAGCTACTGTGAAATTGGCGACGGTGGCGCCATTATCGAGGTTTCGAACTTCTGGATCTTTGCCTAAACGGCCGACCAGAATAACTTTGTTTACTCCAGACATACTAATAATTGTTTAAAGTGATACATAACGACTTGGTAAAAGTACCATTCTTCCCTCAACTATAAAAATTTTTATAGTCGGATAAGAAACGAACAATCAGCACAGGTTTTGGCAAGTCGTATATTTTTTTGAAGGTATAGAATTTTAAATTTCCGTCCTTCGGCAAACTAAATTTTCCTGCCTTAATTAAAATAAACTTTGCATGGATAACCTGATGTGTCAGGATGTGCTTATAACTTTTCAAAAACTCCACTTCATCAATTGTAAACCAGCCTTCCAACACGTTTGTTATTTCCTCCAGCAGTTCATCAGTTTTTAAAGGCCGCGGCCTTTCTATCAAAGGAAAATCGTACAGACCATGCCAGATGTCTTTCGTCTCGCGCCGCTGCATGAGGAGGGAGTTCCCTTTTTGCATGACAAAATAATAGAAGTGCCGTTGCCTAGATGGTTTTGGCGCGGCTTTGCGTGGAAAAACTGCCTGAAGATCGCGCTGTGCCGCAAAACAAGCGCCTTGAAAATGGCATGTGGCGCATGGCGGATTTTTGGGTACACAATGCAATGCGCCAAATTCCATAATTGCCTGATTATACGTGTCAGGAAAATTTTTGCTGATCAGACTGTTCGCTAATGCGGTAAACTCCTTTTTCCCTTCCGGACTGTTGATTTCGGTTTCAATACCGAATACGCGCGATAGAACTCTAAAAACATTCCCGTCAACAACAGCAACCGGCTCGCGGAAGGAAAATGATGCGATGGCGGCCGCCGTATATTCACCAATGCCTGGAAGCGTTAAGAGAGTCTGGTAGGTGTTTGGGAATTGTCCGCCATACTCTGCAACGACCACTCTGGCGCACTTGTGAAGATTTCGTGCACGGGTATAATAACCCAATCCTTGCCACAATCTTAATACGTCGTGTTCGCTTGCCGCTGCCAGTGCGTGAACCGTCGGGAACGTTTCCAAAAACTTAAGGTAGTATGGCATACCCTGGTTTACACGGGTTTGTTGAAGGATGATCTCCGACAACCAGACCCTGTAAGGGTCCCGGGTTTCGCGCCAGGGCAGGTCCCGTTTGTTTAAATTATACCATTCAACGACTTTATCAGAGAAATATCGGGTGTCCATCCTCCTGATTATCAGATTTTTTCAATATTCATTTTTAATTCTGAAGGCGGCGTTTAAATTTGCCCTCCCTAAATTTTCGATCTAAATTCGGACTAAAAATATAACACAGTGACCAAAGCAGACATTATTAACGAAATCGCAGAAAAGACTGGGGTTGACAAAGCCGATGTAACAGCATCTGTAGAGGCCTTCTTTAGCGTAATAAAGAGTTCCATGTCAAATGGTAATAACATTTACATTCGAGGTTTCGGAAGTTTTATCAACAAGAAACGGAAGAAAAAGATTGCCCGAAATATTTCGCGCAACACCGCATTGGTCATTGACGAACATTTTGTTCCAAGCTTCAAGCCCGCTAAGATTTTTGTTAACAAGATCAAGAATAGCGACAAGGTAAAGCAATTGGAAGAGAAATCTTCAGACTGAGTAGCACGGACCCTTTACCAAAGTTGTAGCGCTCCATCGAATGCTGAAAACTCGTATCCTGTTAATTGTTGGTAGTGCTATCGTCATCTGGTTGATCTTTTTATTACCCAAGGTTGTAGTAAACAATGAAGCGGCACTGGACGGAAATCCTCAGGATTCCGCAGGCACCAGCGCGCCGCAAGAGAGTCATACTCAAGCCCCCCCGGAAGTTCTCGCGGCAATTCGTCAATTAAGAGAGCAGATAGGAGACAGTTGGCCGAAAGAAAAAAATGCTATCTTTGCCGACTCTTTGGCAAACCTATACAATACCGCAGGCAAGTTTGATAGCGCTGCATGGTTCGCCGAGGAAGCTTCAAAGTTCTTTAACACGACTGAAAGTTGGATCAAAGCCGGGGATAATTACTACCAGGCATATACCTTCGCGTTGGATCAGGACAAGCAGGGCCAATTGGCGGAAAAGGCACGGGAATTTTTTAAGAAGGTGCTTGATGCAAATCCCAAGAACCTTGAGGTGAAAACAAAGTTGGCCATGACCTATGTCTCCAGTAACCCCATGCAGGGCGTTACCATGCTGCGGGAAGTCTTGGCCGAAGATCCCAGCAATGAATTGGCGCTTTTGAATATGGGAATGCTTTCAATTCAATCGGGACAGTATGAGCGGGCGGCAGAGCGATTGGAAGAACTGGTAAAAATCAACCCGGATCATGCGCAGGGACAGCTTTTGCTAGGCATCGCGTTAATGAACACGGGCGATAAGGCTGGAGCCAGGCAACAATTTGAAAAAGTAAAACAAATGGATAAGGATCCTGCTGTTCAGGCAACGGTAGATTCGTATCTCAACGATTTAAAATAATTAACACATTATTATGCCTAGTGGAAAGAAACGGAAGAAACACAAAATGGCTACGCACAAGCGTAAAAAGCGTCTGAGAAAAAACAGGCATAAGAAGAAATAACCACGACTTATCGTGGTTAGCGCTGGAGGTTGTCCAGCCTATACATACATCAATAAATTAATTTTTTAGGTTTTGAGTAATGAACTAATTATTAGTGCCACTCAGGACGGATGTCGTATAGCCCTTCTTAAAGATAAGACGCTTGTTGAATTTCATAATGAAGAAGAAGGCAGCAAATTTACTGTAGGTGACATTTACCTTGGAACAGTAAAGAAGGTTGTCCCAGGTCTTAATGCAGCATTTATTGATGTCGGTTATGACAAAGACGCTTTTCTTCATTATCTCGATCTTGGACCTCAGTTCAGTTCACTTCAAAAGTTTACGAAACTGGTCCGTGCTAAAAAGATCAACGGCGGAAAACTAGACAAATTCAATGGTGAACCAGACATTGACAAGCATGGGAAAATCACCCAACAGTTGTCAAAAAGTCAACTTCTACCGGTTCAAATTGTCAAAGAGCCAATTTCAACAAAGGGCCCACGATTATCCTGCGAGTTAGCCCTGGCCGGGCGATACCTGGTATTGGTACCATTTTCCAATGCCGTGAGTGTATCGAAAAAAATTACCAGCAGCGAAGAGCGTAAGCGGCTGCTTCGCCTTATTCAATCCATCAAGCCTGAAAACTTTGGTGTGATCATTCGCACCGTCGCAGAAGGAAAGGAAGTTGCCGAGTTGGATCGTGATCTTCGCTCCATGGTAAAAACATGGGAGGAGGGTATGGCCAGATTGGTCAGCGCCACTCCCCGCGACAAGATTATTGGTGAGCTGGATAAAACTTCATCCCTATTAAGGGACATGCTCAATGAGTCGTTTGATAACGTTCACGTCGACGATAAAAAGATCTACGAGGACGTCAAAAGCTTTATCCGCAACATCGCTCCCGACAAGGAAAAAATTGTAAAGCTGTATTCGGGCAAAGCAAAGATATTTGAGCACTACGGCATCGAGCGCCAGATCAAATCAGCCTTTGGTCAAACCGTAAGCCTCAGGGCGGGAGGATATTTGATCATTGAGCATACCGAGGCGCTGCACGTGATAGACGTAAACAGCGGAAATAAGTCAAACCGGGAAGAAAATCAAGAGACAACGGCCCTTTCTGTCAACATGGAGGCGGCCAAAGAAATTGCCAGGCAGTTGCGTTTGCGCGATATGGGCGGAATTATCGTGGTCGACTTCATCGACATGAAAAATCCCGACAACAAGAAGCTCATCTATAAGATCATGAAAGATGAGATGGCGGACGACAAAGCGAAGTCCACCGTACTTCCACTGTCGAAATTCGGTTTGATGCAAATCACCCGCGAGCGTGTGCGTCCGCAGATGAATATTGCAACGAAGGAGGTTTGTCCTACCTGCAATGGTACCGGGAAAATTACGGCTTCAATACTGGTATCCGATCTGATAGAAAAGAATATCGAGCACCTTTTCGTTAAACAAAACGAACGCAACCTGGTGCTGGCGGTACATCCTTATCTGCACGCGTACTTTACACACGGCTTTATCTCACAACGGATGCGCTGGTACTTCAAGTATAAACGATGGATCCGCCTCGTAAAGGATACGTCAATGGCTATAATGGAATACAAGTTCTTGAATAAGGAGGGGGAAGAAATTCAGCTGACGTAAGGGTAAAACGCTTAGATCGTCATTATTTCACTCTCTTTCTTTTTCATCAACGCATCGATTTTGGCAATAAATTCGTTGGTCATCTCCTGGACGATGGCTTCCGCATTTTTCAAATCGTCTTCGGACACGCCCTTCAGTGATTTCAACTCTTCGTTGGTTTCCTTTCTAACGTTTCTAACGCTGATCTTCCCATGCTCGCATTCCTGGCCAACCTGCCTGACAAGTTGCTTTCTCCTTTCTTCTGTCAGCATGGGAATGTTGATTATAACCTGCTGACCATCATTTTGGGGATTGAGTCCAAGGTTTGCCACCAGGATCGCCTTTTCTATTTCGGGGATCATTCCCTTTTCCCAGGGCTTTATGAAGATTGTCCGTGCATCGGGAGTGGTAAGCGACGAGACTTGGTTTAAGGGAGTAGTTGTTCCGTAGTATGAAACCATGATTCCATCGAGCATGGATGGATTTGCTTTCCCGGCGCGTATTTTTCCCAGTTCCTGGCCAACGTGAGCCAGCGCTTTGTTCATCTGCGCCTTTGCGTCGTCAATGTACAACTCAAGTTCCTCCATATCACTTATATTATTAAGATGTGTGAATATACGTTTGCTACTGATATCAGCTGATTAACGTACCTGCCTCCTCCCCTTTCGCAACTCTTATAAGATTGCCTTTCTTATTCATGTCGAAAACAATAATGGGAAGTTTGTTTTCCATGCACAATGTAAAGGCTGTCATGTCCATTATGTTGAGATTCTTTTCGTAAGCTTCCTGAAAAGACAGGTGACTGTAGCGTACCGCATCAGGGAATTTTTCGGGATCCTTTGTATACACCCCATCGACACGAGTTCCTTTTAAGACGACATCAGCCTGCAGCTCTACTGCGCGTAAACTTGCCGTAGAATCGGTGGTAAAATACGGATTGCCGATGCCGGCACCGAATATTACAATTCTTCCCTTTTCAAGGTGGCGAATCGCCCGGCGCCTGATAAAGGGCTCGCAGACCTGCTCCATCTTGATGCCAGCCATCAGACGGGTGTAAAGCCCGTGCCGTTCAAGAGAGCTTTGAAGCGCCATGGCGTTGATCACCGTTGCCAGCATCCCCATATAATCTCCCTGAACCCGATCTATCCCAAGGGCCTCCGCCTGTCCACCTCTGAAAATATTCCCCCCACCGATAACAATTGCCAATTCAATCCCCGCATTTTTTACTTCTTGTATCTCTGCACAATACTGCTCCAAAACGGCTGGATCAATGTTCGTACTTTTGGATGATCCTTGAAGCGCTTCGCCGCTGAGTTTTAGTAGTATGCGTTTATATTTCATTTAGGATTTTTTTGTGGGCGCAATATATTCAGAAAGCCGGAAGGTTTAAAAAACCATTCATTCAAAAGTTTGAGACCGCTGACAGCGTTGTTCGCACTAAAATTCAATCAGCACCTGATTCTTTTCCACGCTGTCACCTTTCTTTACTTTTACAGACCTTACAATGCTCTGCGCCGACGCCTTGATCATGTTTTCCATTTTCATCGCCTCCAGAATTAACAAAGCGTCTCCCGGCATTACCGTGTCTCCTTCTTTAACACGGAGATCGATGATCAGTCCAGGCATCGGCGCTTTTACATGATTTGCCTTGCCGGAGATACCGTTATTCATTCCCATTTTTTCCAGCAGCAGATCGAACCTATCCTTCACCGTCACTGAATAATCCTTGCCGTTGATCTTCAGGGCGAACGATTTTGTTGCCGGATCTGCTTTCACCACTTCCGCACGAAAACTTTTATGATTTATCAAAATGTGAAAATATCCTTCTGAGACCTCTACAATATCCCAATTCAAGGGTACGCCGTCAATTGATAATTGCTGAGTGTCATTTCCGACCTCAAAACTCTTATCGTTTACCGTAGCTCTGTACATAAGAAAAATTTGAAGTGCACCAAAAGTGCGATTTTTTTAAACGCAGTAAAAATCTTTCGTCTCAACCTAATGAATGATTATGAGACGGTTAGGAAAAACTACTTAAAAAAGTTGTCAATGTGAAAAATGTGCGCATAACTTTGTGCTGTCCAAAAGACAAGGGGTGCCATAAAACAACGGGCTGAGATTATACCCAAAGAACCTGATGCCGGTAATGCGGCCGAAGGGAAGGCAACCTGCCTGGCTTAGGCAGGGGTTAAACGTACGCAGGAGCATTCCCCGGTGCGCTGCAGGTTTAAACCAAAACAAACAATGTTCAGATTAATTTTTGCAAAAGCAGCTTTGCTGTGGACGATGGGCGCGCATGCACAACTGTATACGCTTAGCGGAACCGTAAGCGACTTACAGCAGCGAGAGGTGCTGACGGGTGCCACCGTGGAAATTGAAAATGCAGGTCAAGCTGCGATCACAGACGATAAAGGCGCCTTTAAGATAGAAGGCTTATCTGCTGGTAACTACACCGTTGTGGTAAGATTTCTTGGCTATACTCCGAAAAAAGAGCAAATCAGCCTTCGGGGGAATCTTGAAGTTTCCATTATGCTGGAATCCTCGGTGACTATTACGGAAGAAGTTGTCGTCTATGCTACCCGTGCTAATGACAAGACGCCGACGACCTTTACCCATGTGGATAAGGAAGCGATTAAAGAAAAGAACTTTGGCCAGGACATTCCCATGTTATTGAACTGGACGCCCTCGATGGTGACAACCTCCGATGCCGGCGCGGGGATCGGCTACACAGGCTTGCGCATAAGGGGAAGCGATGCTTCGCGGATCAATGTGACCATCAACGGGATTGCCTTAAATGACAGCGAATCTCAGGGAGTGTTTTGGGTAAATACACCCGATCTTGCGTCGTCGGTGCAAAGCATTCAGATTCAACGCGGGGTGGGTACCTCAACAAATGGCGCAGGTGCGTTCGGAGCCACGGTGAGTGTACAAACGGATGTTCTCTCCAGAGAACCATACGCGGAGGCCATCGCATCATTCGGCTCTTTTAATTCACAGCGCTATACTTTTAAGGGCGGGACCGGCATGATCAGGGATCGCTGGTCATTTGACGCACGCATCTCGAAAATAACATCCGATGGATACCTGCGGCGAGCTGCCTCCGACTTGAGTTCGTATTACCTCAGCGGTGGCTTTTATGGAAACAAGACCATCTTGAAGGCTATTATGTTTGGTGGACATGAGCAAACCTACCAGGCATGGAACGGTGTGGATGAGGCCACCATGGCTGTCGACCGGAGGTTTAATTATTCGGGAGCGATATACGGTGACAACGGGGAAATCGTCCGGTTCTACGATCGTGAAGTCGACGATTACCGGCAGGATCACTATCAGCTGCATGTGACTCAACAACTTTCGGGCTACTGGAATGCGAATATTTCATTTCATTATACCAATGGACGAGGATATTTCGAGCAATACCTGCAAGACAAACCTTTTGAAGAACTCGGCTTGCCCACCGTGGTCATCGGGGATACGCCGATAGAATCCAGCGACGTCATCGTAAGACGCTGGCTTGATAATGATTACTACGGCACCACTTTTTCCGCCAATTATATCAAGGGAAAAAACAACTTAACGGTGGGCGGCGCCTATAGCAAATACGACAACGCCAGGCATTTTGGGGAGATTATCTGGGCAGAGATTGCCATTGATGCGCCAATCCGGCACATTTATTACGACGGCCAATCCGAAAAGACCGACTTTAATGTTTATGCAAAGTGGAATTACGACTTAACGGATAGGCTAAGCACATTTTTGGATCTCCAGTACAGGTCGGTTAAATACGAAACGGCTGGAATTGATAACGACCAAAGTACATATGCTGTCAGCGATAAATTTGATTTCTTCAATCCGAAACTGGGACTTAGCTATACGGCGGCAAAAAATAGCGTGATCTATGGGTCGTATGCTATTGCTAACCGCGAGCCTAACCGGACCGATTATCTGGACGGATCAGAGAAACCCAAAAGCGAACGGCTGGGCAATCTCGAATTAGGCTGGCGGAAGACAACACCGAAATTTGGCATTGAAGCAAATTATTACCTCATGAATTACGTGGACCAGTTGGTGTTAACCGGTGCTATCAACGACGTTGGCGCACCTATACGCGCAAACGTGGGCAAAAGTTATCGCACGGGCTTTGAGCTTTCAGGTTTGCTGAATTTTTCCGAAAAGCTCAGCTGGAACGCCAATGTGACCTGGAGCATCAACAAGAATAAGAATTTTGCTGTTTTCGATGAGAACAATAATGCAACGAGCCGCAACACGACGATCATTTTGTCGCCGTCCTGGATCGCTGGAAGTCAGCTGAACTGGAAACCCTTGAAAAATTTTGAATCCACCTTGCTAAGCAAATTTGTGGGAAAGCAATATCTCGATAACACCCAAAATGAGAATGTGGTGCTGGATGATTACCTGATAAATGACCTGCGGTTTTCCTATCAATTCGAACCAAAGGCCGTTGAGGCCATTAAATTGAGCTTTCTAATCAACAACGTTTTTGACATCGAGTACGCCTCCAATGGCTATAGTTACGATAGCGAGCCCTACTTTTATCCGCAAGCTGGCATCAATTTTCTGGCGATGTTATCTGTAAAATTGTAACGGAAACCGGTTTGCAGGGGAAGCGTCCGTTTGACAGATAAATGGATGAACTGAATTGATATCGCAATCGTTTATTAAGTGTCTTTTTGGCAGAGATGTCATTTGGCGCAGAGATTGATTATTAGGATATTCACAAAAAAGTACGAGATAAAACTATGGGAGCATTAATTATTGGTCTTTTATTCATGGCAATTGGATGGATCGTGAGCGCGAGGCTCAAGAGCAAGTTCCGGGAATATTCGCAGGTCCACCTGACCCGCGATTTGACTGGTGCTGATGTTGCTCGCCTGATGCTTGCTGACAACGGCATACACGACGTACAGGTAACAAGCGTGCAGGGGGAGCTCAGCGATCACTACAATCCTGCTACAAAAACTGTGAACCTGAGCGAGGGTGTTTATCATGGACGGAATGCTGCTGCTACGGCGGTAGCAGCCCACGAGTGCGGGCACGCTGTGCAACACGCGAAGGCCTATAGCATGCTGGAATTGAGGTCGGCACTGGTTCCGATCCAAAATATCAGCGCGAAAGTCATTAACTTTCTGTTTATGATGATGATGTTCGGTGCGTTTTTCGCATCCCAACTTATTCCCTGGCAGACGGCTTTACTGGTGATAATTGCATGTTACGGTATATTCGCGTTGTTCGCGCTGATCACCTTGCCCGTCGAATTTGACGCGAGCAAGAGAGCGCTGGCCTGGGTACAATCCAGAGGCATTGTGAACAACACAGAATATGGCATGGCAAAGGATGCATTGAAATGGGCTGCGATGACGTACGTTGTCGCTGCGATCGGTGCCTTGACGACATTATTTTATTATGTGATGCTCTTCCTCGGACAGCGGGACGAGTAATCAGGTTATGATATCAATAATCCTTAATTTAGAAGGCCTGAGCGTATCGCTCGGGCCTTTTGTTGTTTCAAACTTTATCAATCGATGAATTTCCAACTAACGGAAGAACATTTGGCCGTGCAACTTGCGGCGCGAGACTTCGCAAATAGCGAACTGCTTCCTGGTGTAATTGAACGCGATACACATCAGAAATTTCCCACGGATCAGGTAAAAAAAATGGCCGACCTGGGGTTTATGGGTATGATGGTCGACCCAAGGTACAACGGTGGGGGTATGGACACGATTTCTTACGTGCTGGCCATGGAAGAAATTTCCAAGGTAGACGCTTCGGCTTCCGTGGTCATGTCGGTGAACAATTCGCTGGTGTGCTGGGGACTGGAAGAATATGGGAATGAAGATCAAAAAGAAAAATATTTAAAGCCGTTGGCCCAGTACGGGATCGGTGCATTTTGCTTATCGGAACCGGAAGCTGGATCCGATGCGACCAGCCAGCGAACAACGGCGGAAGACAAAGGCGACCACTACCTGCTAAACGGAACAAAGAATTGGATCACAAATGGCAATTCGGCTAATGTTTACATCGTCATTGCCCAAACCGATCCGGTAAAACGCCACAAGGGTATAAATGCCCTAATTGTAGAAAGGGGGATGGAAGGATTTGTCGTGGGCAAGAAAGAAGATAAGATGGGCATTCGAGGATCAGACACACATTCTCTCATGTTCTCCGATGTTAAAGTGCCGAAAGCCAATCGCATCGGCGATGAGGGCTTTGGCTTTAGCTTTGCGATGAGCACGCTCAATGGCGGCCGGATAGGGATCGCGTCACAAGCGCTGGGTATCGCCGCTGGCGCCTATGACCTGGCGCTCAAGTATTCAAAGGAAAGAAAAGCCTTTGGCAAAAATCTCTCGGAGCATCAGGCCATACAATTCAAGTTAGCCGAAATGGCTACCAAAATTGACGGAGCACGTTTGCTCGTGCATCAGGCAGCATGGCTGAAAGATCAGAAAAAGGATTTTGTCAAAGCTGCCGCCATGGCGAAACTCTTCGCCTCACAGATCGCCCAGGAAGTTACAACGGAGGCGGTACAGATCCATGGGGGCTATGGCTATGTAAAGGAATATCACGTTGAGCGCATGATGCGCGATGCGAAGATCACGCAAATCTACGAGGGGACCACGGAGATCCAGAAAATGGTTATTTCCAGGGAACTGCTGAGATAGGGGCTTTATATTTCGAAAGCCCCACTCCTGATATCAGTAGGTAAAATCTCCGTGTACACTTTTGAGGGTTAATTTCTTTCCTTCAAAGGCTTCCACCCTGCCGATTATTTTCGCCTCAACGCCAAAACGGTTGGAGATAGCGATGATCTCACGCGCCGTATCTTCATTTGTGTAGAGTTCCATACGGTGTCCCATGTTAAAGACTTTATACATTTCTTTCCAGTCAGTGCCGCTTTGGGCCTGAATCAATTTGAAAAGGGACGGCGTCTCGAACAGATTGTCTTTAATGATATGTACATTTTCCACAAAGTGCATCACCTTTGTTTGTGCTCCGCCGCTACAATGGACCATACCGTGGATCTCCGGTCGAAATTTTTTCAGCACTTCAATAACAATAGGCGCATAGGTGCGCGTAGGCGAGAGCACCAGTTTACCAACATTAACGTCAACGTCTGGTACCGCATCCGTTAACCTGTATCCACCACTGTATACCAGGTCGGCACTTATATTTTTATCGAACGATTCCGGATATTTGGAGGCATATTCCTTGTGGAATACGTCGTGCCGCGCCGATGTCAACCCATTGCTTCCCATTCCGCCATTGTAAAAGTCTTCATACGCGGATTTCCCAAATGACGCCAGACCGACGATGACGTCGCCGTTACCGATCCTGCTGTTGTCGATTACCTCCGACCGTTTCATACGGCAAACAACGGTGCTGTCGACGATAATAGTCCTTACCAGATCACCAACGTCGGCGGTTTCGCCCCCGGTGCTGATAATACCTAAGCCATAATAGCGGAGCATTTCCAGCACCTGTTCAGTGCCGTTTATTATCGAGGAAATGACTTCTCCTGGGATAAGATTTTTGTTGCGCCCGATGGTCGAAGACAGTAGAATATTGTCGATGGCGCCGACGCACAGGAGGTCATCAATGTTCATGACGATGGCATCCTGCGCAATGCCTTTCCAAACCGAAAGGTCTCCGGTCTCTTTCCAGTAGAGATACGCCAGCGATGATTTTGTGCCGGCGCCGTCAGCATGCATTACGGTACAATAATCATCATCGTGTCCCAGGTAGTCTGGAACAATTTTGCAAAATGCCTTGGGAAACAAACCTTTATCAAGTTTGCTGATGGCTTCGTGAACATCCTCTTTGGATGCCGAGACACCGCGTTGTGCGTAACGATCAGAATTCAATTGTCGAGAGTTAATCAGGGGTCAAAGGTAACATTCATCGAATCAAGCTTAATTTTCGTCGCACAAATTTTTGCATAGCCTGATCCGGATTTCACGAAACCAGGATAATTTTTTTAAATATTTCCCAGACTACGATTCCAAGGCAGACCGATATATTCAAGGAATGTTTTGTTCCTTCTTGCGGGATCTCCAGGGCAACATCGGCCAGTGCGATCGCCTCGTCGCTCACGCCGTTCACCTCATTGCCGAACACAAGGCAGTATTTTTGGTTGGCGGAGGGGTTAAATTCTTGCAAGGGGATGCTCTCTGAGGTCTGTTCCACAACAACAATTGTGTACCCGTCAGACTTCAACTTTCCTATGATCTCCGAAGGCTTGTCCACGTATTCCCACGGTACCGACTCGGTGGCACCCAAGGCCGTCTTTTGTATTTCCCGATGGGGAGGGGTTCCTGTTATGCCGGTAAGAAAAATCTTTTCGACGCGAAATGCATCTGCGGTGCGAAAAGCTGATCCGACGTTATGAAGACTACGTACATTATCCAGGACGATACAAAGGGGGACCTTTTCCACCGCCTTGAACTGATCTATTGAAATTCGGCCTAATTCTTCCAGTTTCAATTTTCTCATCGCGTTGTCTGTTATCCGATGCCGGTTATCCGTTGCGGATACCTTGCAATCCGGTGCGAAATTAAGGGAGAGGTTGACTAAATTCCAGAATCATTCGTAAATAAGGAAATAATCCACCCACCTTATCGGGGTTTAAAATTCGATTATGAAATACGCTGTGTTATTTCTGCAGGCAGCCTTGTCCTTCGCCGCGTTCGCGCAAGACCCATGGAAGGATATCTACCGGGAGAGCGCGTGGGAACAGCGCGACACCTGGCAACGGGCCGATGATATTATTAAGAAACTAAATATCAAGGCCGGCAGCAAGGTCGCGGATATTGGCTGTCACGAAGGATATTTTACCATGAAGCTTGCATCGGTTGTTCGCGCCGACGGAAAAGTGTATGCTGTCGACATCAGCAAGGACAAGATTGAGAAACTTAAGAAGCACCTTGATGACCGGAAGATCGATAACGTCAACGCGATCGTCGGCGACGAAGACAATCCGCACCTGCCACCGCTGACCCTGGATGCCGTCCTCATCGTCGACACGTATCATGAAATGGATGCCCATCAGCAAATCCTCCAGCATATCAAAACTTCATTGCGGGTCGGAGGACGACTGGTAATTTGTGAGCCCATTTCTGAAGAAAGAAAAAAATTAACGCGTGATGAGCAGGAGCGCAAGCACGAACTTGGGATGGACTACGCCATCGCAGATGCAATTCAGGCGGGATTTAAGGTCATCTGGAAACAAGAATCATTTGTGGATCGAGTTAAAGAAAAAGGTGACATGATGTGGTTAATTGTTTGTGAGCGATCAAATTAAATAAGACTTCGGGTTAGGTTGCTCAAATCCTCCTACGAAACATCGACAATAACTTTAATCTTTAGGCGAATATCTTTTTTCGACTTTTTTATATTTGCTCACTATGAACGAAGTGAAGTCAGTTGCCGAAACACCGTTGATGAAACAATATAACGCCATCAAAGGAAAATACCCTGGCGCGTTGTTGTTGTTTCGGGTTGGGGATTTTTATGAAACCTTCGGAGAAGACGCAGTAACTGCCAGCAGAGTGTTGGACATCGTGCTTACAAAGCGCGGAAGCGGATCTGCTTCTGAAATAGAGCTGGCCGGATTTCCGCATCATGCCTTGGATAACTATCTGCCGAAACTTGTTCGGGCCGGGCATCGCGTTGCCATTTGCGATCAGTTGGAAGATCCGCGGTTTGTCAAAGGCATTGTGAAGCGGGGCGTTACAGAGTTGGTAACTCCGGGGCTGTCGTTCAATGACAATGTTTTGGAGCGAAAGCAAAATAACTTTCTCGCCTCGATCTTTATGGGCAAGGATACATTCGGAATTTCTTTTTTGGATGTTTCGACAGGAGAGTTTTACGTTGCGCAGGGGAGTGAGAATTACATTTTAAAATTACTTCAGGGATTTGCTCCTGCGGAAGTCATCTTCGGCAAACAATCGCGGGGGCATCTCGAGGTTTTGGTGGGTGATGATTACAGCACGTTCGTATTGGATGAGTGGGTGTACGGCTTCGATTACGCCTATGAGAAACTCGTGCACCAGTTTAAAACCGTTTCACTGAAGGGCTTTGGCATTGACGAGTTCGGCGAGGGCATTATTGCCGCAGGTGCTATTCTTCATTACCTGGAGGACACTGAACACAAGGACACTTCACACATTTCGTCGATTTCCCGGATTGACGAAGACAAGTTCGTATGGCTGGATAGATTTACCATTCGAAATCTCGAAATCGTAAATTCTCAAAACGAAGGTGGCGTTCCGTTAATTGATATTCTGGATTGTACCGTTACCCCTATGGGCTCGCGCCAGTTGCGGAAATGGATGATCCTTCCTTTGAAGGAAAAGGCGGCGATAGAAGAACGATTGTTTATGGTCGACACGTTTTTCAAGGATCGCACGCTTGCGGAAAATCTGCTGGAGCCTTTAAAGCAAGTTGCCGACCTGGAGCGTCTGATTTCGAAAGTTGCCGTCAACCGGATTAATCCGCGTGAAATGCTTCAGCTGAAAAAATCGCTGCGCGCGATAGTGCCGATCAAACAAGCCCTTGCGGGCCATCAGTCTGTGGAGCTGAAAAAACTTGCGGATCAGTTACACCTTTGCGAATTTCTGTTAGATAAAATTGACCGTGAATTACGGGAAGATGTGTCCATAGCCATCAATCAGGGAAATTTGATCAAAGAAGGCATCGATTCCGAACTGGACGAACTCCGGAAGATCGCTTTTTCAGGCAAGGACTACCTCATTCAAATTCAAAAAAGAGAAATAGAAAGGACCTCGATAAACTCCTTAAAAATTTCTTACAACAAGGTCTTTGGTTATTACCTGGAAGTAAGCAATGCAAATAAAGATAAAGTACCAACGGACTGGATACGGAAACAGACGCTGGTAAACGGCGAGCGATACATCACCGAAGAACTTAAAGTGTATGAGGAAAAGATCTTAAATGCCGAAGACAAGCTCATTGTCATCGAGCAACGCATCTTCAATGCGCTGGTCCACCATACGACAGACTTTATCCCGCAAATTCAGCAAAACGGACGGGTGCTGGCACAACTGGACTGCCTGCTTTCGTTTTCGCGCGTTGCCCAGGCCAACCGTTATTCGAAGCCCGTTATCAACGAGTCACTGATCGTTGACATCAAAGCGGGAAGACATCCCGTTATTGAAAAACAGTTGCCGGTGGGAGAAACGTATGTGCCTAACGATATTTTTCTGGACAGCAATAAGCAACAGATTTTAATTATCACCGGGCCTAACATGGCGGGAAAATCCGCGCTGCTGCGCCAAACCGCTCTGATCGTGCTGATGGCGCAAATGGGAAGCTTCGTTCCGGCCGACGCGGCTTCCATTGGAATTATCGACAAAGTCTTCACGCGCGTTGGCGCGTCGGACAATCTTTCCCGTGGCGAATCGACTTTTATGGTGGAAATGACGGAGACGGCCAGCATTCTTAATAACCTCAGCGACCGAAGCCTCATTTTGATGGATGAGATCGGACGCGGCACGAGTACTTATGATGGAGTTTCCATTGCATGGGCAATCGTCGAATACCTCCACAATCACAAAGATTTTAATGCAAAGACGTTGTTTGCCACACATTACCACGAGTTAAATCAGTTGGAAGAAGATCTGGTACGCGTAAAAAATTTCAATGTATCGGTAAAGGAGGTCGGCGATAAGATCATCTTCATGCGGAAGCTGAAGGAAGGCGGCAGCGAACACAGCTTTGGTATTCACGTCGCGCAGTTGGCAGGTATTCCCAACCGGGTAGTGTTGCGGGCAAACGAAATTTTACATTTTCTCGAAAAAGAAAAACACAAAAACCAGGGTGAGAAAAAAATGAAAGAGGTTCCCAAGCCCACACCTCAAATGAGTTTGTTCGAGGCCGATCCACGGTTCAACGAAATTCAGGAAATGCTGGAAAAAGTTGATATCAATACAGTAAGTCCAGTGGAAGCTTTATTAAAATTGAATGAAGTAATTGGGATTTTAAAGAAGAAGTAGTTACTCGCTAATTTTTCCTGGAGTTTTTCTTCCGGAATGGCTTTTTGAAATTTCGCTTTCGAAAATTGTTGTTCTTTTTATGCTGCGGCTGATACTCCGGCCCCTCGCCGATGGCGGCAGGCAATGAAAGTTTTTCAATTGTTTGACCGATTAGGGTTTCAATATTAAAAAACTTGCGTTGATCTTTTTCATTGATAAAAGTAATGGCCGTGCCGGTTGTTTCAGCCCGGGCGGTTCTTCCCACGCGATGGACGTAATCTTCGGGGTCCGGGGGAACGTCAAAATTGATCACAAGGCTGATACCTTCTACGTCGATGCCCCGGGAAAGAACGTCCGTTCCGATGATCATGTTGATCTGCCTGTTTTTGAACGCCCGCAGGATCTGCTCCCGCTCTTGCTGTTCCAAGTCCGAGTGAAAAGCCTTTGCTGCCAATCCAGCACGCTGAAAAGCGCCATCTAGCTTCTTTACATTTTCTTTTGTCGATGCAAAGATCAGCACGCTGTTCCAGGAATTGCTTTTCAAGACGTGCTTGATCAGCGCCCACTTTTGTTCATCGTAAACAACGTACGCCTGTTGTAAGATTCCCGCCGCTGGTTTTGCGATGGCAATGTTTATTTCTTCCGGATGATTTAAAATTTTGGTGGCCAGCACCCGGATCTTTGGCGGCATGGTGGCAGAAAATAAAACCGTTTGTCTTTTTTTCGGAAGGTAGTTTATGATTTTGATAATATCATCGTAAAAGCCCATGTCCAGCATGCGGTCAGCCTCGTCGAGCACAAGATGTTCGAGGTGATCCAGGACTATTTTACCCGTTGCAAGCAACGCGATCAAACGGCCTGGGGTGGCAATGATGATGTCCGCTCCCTCTTCCAAGGCTTTTCGCTGCTGGTCCCAGGTAGCGCCATCGCCTCCGCCATAAATCGAAATAGAACTAACGCCAAGGAAATATCCAAAACCCTCGATTTGCTGATCTATCTGCTGCGCCAGTTCGCGCGTTGGGGCGATGATAAGGGTATTCAAATGACGTTTTTCAGTATGAATAATCCTGTTAAGGATCGGCAATAGGTATGTTGCAGTTTTACCTGTTCCGGTTTGAGCACATGCAATCAAATCTCTTTGCTGCATGATGACGGGAATGGCTTGTTCCTGAATTAGCGTAGGAACACGAATGCCCATGGCATCCAATCCATCAACGAGTCTGTTGTCAAAATTAAAATCGTGGAAGGTCAAGCTCTAGGTTTGGCGATTAAGATTATTACAAAAGTGAGGCATCTATCCTGCGAATTACCGTTAATTATTCAAAATTTAAAAATTGCAACCGGATGGCAATGCGTCGATCAGGCTACAGGCACCTTTTCAGCCTCATATTCCTTACGCAATACCGCCGCTTGTTGTTTGTTCTTGGAATGCTTTATGTGCTTAGGCACTTCTTTCAAATCCCATATCAGTCCTACCGCTGCGAATCCCCGCAGAATATAATAGGTGATGTCAATTTCCCACCAAAAAAATCCTTGCCGGGCAGCCACCTCGTAGTAGTGGTGATTGTTGTGCCACCCTTCGCCCAATGTCAATAATGCAAGCCAAATGCTGTTTTTAGATTCATCATTCGATTCGTAACGCTGCGTTCCGAATTTGTGCATGATGGAATTAATTGAAAACGTAGCATGGTACAGTATGACGGTGCTTAGAAAGAATCCAATAAACAAAGAAGAAAATCCCGCAGTGGTGAACATTTCGGTGATACTACCCCCATTAACGATACCACCCAACGCCATAACTACCAGCGCAAGGATGAACGGGGGCACAAGATAATGCTTATTCAGCCAAACAAGCTCAGGATACTTTGCATAATCGCCGATGACCTTATAATCCGTTTTTTTGAAATCCGGCCCCACAATCCATCCGATGTGCGAATACCAGAAGCCGTAGATCTTCATGGAGTGAGGATCTGCGGGAGTATCGCTGTGGCGATGGTGATGGCGATGATGAGCGGCCCACCATAAAGCACCTTTCTGGGCTGTGGTTTGAGCCATAAAAGCAATTACAAACTGAAACCACCTTGAGGTCTTGTACGATTTATGGGCGAAATAGCGATGGTATCCTCCCGTAACCCAAAACATCCGTGTTACATAAAGAAAAGCGCAAACCGCCCAATCGAACCAGGTCGCCCCCGTGAAAAACGCTCCCAGGGGAAGCAAATGCATCGCGGCAAAGGCAATTTCCTGAACCAAAATAGGCTTGCTTCTTACCTCCGGTGTATGAGATTGACTAGTCATAATACGTCAAACAAAAAAAATGCAATATAGTGTCATTACCGCCTTAAAAATTCAAAAAATAAATCAAAGGTAATGTTTTCGAAAATGCTATCGGTAGCGTTGAGTACCAAACGATTGTATGGTAGCATTAAAGTTTTACAAGAGTTTTGGAATGGCATTAAGAATCCGCTTTTGCGTCGTATCTTTGACCTCGATTTATGAATCAAGAGCAAGCCATCATCCTATATCAGCCCATGTTGCAGGCCATCGCCTATAACATCGTTCGCTGCAAAGCCGACGCTGAGGATATTGTTCAGGAAACATTTCTAAAATGGCTGACGCTTGGTCCTCAAAAAATTGAGAATACAAAAGCTTATTTGATTAAAGCCGTTAGGAACAACTGCATTAATCATCTTACTACGCTGCGAAAAAAGAAAGAAGAGTTATTCGGCAATCAGAATTTTGTGGAAATCATTGGACGTTTTAAAGAAACAAGCCTCGCGCATCTTGACTTCGACGTCGAGATGAACAAGGCTTTGAAGGTGTTGCAAACGAAGCTTGAACCACTTGAACGGGCCGTATATTTGTTAAAAGAGGTTTTCGATTTTGATTATGAAGCTTTGCAGGAGGCGCTTGATAAGAAGAAAGATCACTGCCGCCAGTTGCTGTGCAGAGCAAAAAAGAAACTGGAGGATGAAACCTCCAAAATAAACTTTGAGCTGCCTGATGCCTCCTCCCTGGTTGAAAGTTTTCGTAAAGCCTGCCACCTGGGAAATGCCTCAGAACTCGTCAACGAGCTCAAAAAAGCCCTCCCGGCCGACGCTTGAGGGAATCTTAAATTTTTTTACCCTAAACTGTCACAAATCAACGATCATTTTGTCTTCATTAAAACCTCAAACGGGTTTTGGAGAGTATCACTAATAACCTAAATCTCAATCATGACTGTCATTTTGGTATTTTTTATAGCGAGCTGGTATCTGTCGCTATTTTTTCAAACCTTTTTCCTGCACCGGTATGCGGCCCACAAGTCGTTTACCATGAATAAATTCACTGAAAGGGTTGTTTATGTCCTCACCTGGATTTTTCAGGGTTCAAACTACCTGAGCCCGTATGGCTATGGCGTCATGCACCGGATGCATCATGCCTTTGCCGATACTGAAGATGATCCTCATTCGCCCAAATACGATGAGTCGATCTGGAATATGATGTGGAAAACTAAAACCATTTATTCCGACATCGCGAATAAAAAATTCATCCCGGAAAAGCGTTTCACGGAAGGTGTTCCCCAGTGGGAGGCCTTTGACAAGTTTGCGCGCTCATGGCCATCCCGTATTTTCTGGGCGGGGATCTATATCACAGTGTACTACGTTTACGCCGATGTGTGGTGGTTATGGCTGTTGCTCCCCATTCAATTCCTGTTAAGCCCCATCCACGGTGCTATTATCAACTGGTTTGCTCATAAGTATGGCTACAGAAATTTTGAAGTGGGTGATACATCGAGAAACTTCCTGCCTGTCGATTTTCTGATGATGGGAGAAAGCTATCACAACAACCACCATAAGAATGGATCACGCGCAAACTTTGGCGGCATCCGCTGGCACGAAATTGACCCAACCTACCAGGTTATTAAGCTGTTGGATAAGATGAAGATCATCAAACTTTCAGCTCAGAAAGAAGTGCATTGGCACACAGTGCAAAAAGCAGCATAATAATTATTCAAGAAA
>DASUTP010000008.1:0-6055 GCA_036374515.1 Chryseolinea sp.
TGGGCTTAACATCAATGCTCATTTCAAACTTGTCGCTGTCGATATGCCCATCGTTGACGCTTATGAACACCTTCAATTCTCCGGTGAATCCTGCTACAGGTGTAACGGTAGCGTCGTTGATAGTGTAGTTGGCGCCATCATAAACGGTAAGGCTAAAATCATCCGGGTAGTTATTATCGTCATCTTCCACTGTTAAATGGGAAAGCAATAGGGTAACGTTAGATCCTTCTTTCATACTGATCGCGACATGGTCTTTGATCTCCGGCTGGATGTTGATCACATCGATTTTCAGGTCAAAAATGTTACTGTTAAATTTTCCGTCATTTACCTGTACTTTGACGATAAGCATCCCTGCAAAACCGGTAGCAGGGGTGACCGTTGTACCTGTTAACGTATAATTGGGGCCCTCGAAGACCGTTAGCGTGTATCCCTGGGGATAAGGCGGAACCAGAATGTCCGGATCGCTCACCCTTAAATTTTCGAAAGCTATTGTTATAGGTGTATTTTTCTCAGTGATAAGCGGTGTCGGTCGCTGTCCGGTTATGGTTGGCTCATTTAAGTTGAACAATTGGCCGATTGCAGGAACAAAAATTCCTGTCATGAGAAAGACTAATAGCAACGCTCGTATCACAGTTCGCTTTGGGTTGATGCGCTCAACACGGCGAAGTCACAAAACTTTGCCGTGTAATGTATCGGGTTAATCTTGCGAAATTTGATTAGGTGACCCTTAAATCAGCCTCAAATTTTGACGTTCCACAAAATTTCACTGTCCATAGACACTTTTTTTGAGGAAAGGTTTACAGGGAAAGAGGGATAAATCGTTATTTTTTGAAGCTTCTCAGCTTTATCTCGGTGAGCTTTCGTTTCGTATCCAGCGGAAAATCGCCGTTCATCATCCACTCGTAATACGCAGGTTCTTCCTTAAAAACAGCGGTCACAAGCTTGTTTTTGTGTTTTCCAAAATTAAAAATCTCCTGACCTTTGCTGTTCATCACCATCCGGCTTGCTAAATCTACCATACCTGATGATGTAAGCTTACTCAGTGTTTCTACATCATTCCGGATCTGGCCGATCTTATTATTTAATCCATCCACAACATCCTGCCCTTCATATTTAGCAATCTGGGCCAACAGAACTTCCATGGTTGCTTCGGTGTCAGCTTCAGCCGTGTGTGAATTTTCAATTTCTTTGTTTACATAAAAACGGTATGCAGCCGAAAGGGTCCTTTTTTCCATGAGGTGAAATATCTTCTGCGCGTCTATTATTTTTTTTCTGCTATAATCAAATTCGACCCCCGCTCGTAAGAATTCTTCAACAAGCATAGGTATATCAAATTTCAGAACATTAAAGCCAGCCAGATCGGCGCCCTCGAAAAATCGTTGGTAATCTTTTGCTACTTCCTTAAAAGTCGGTTTGTCCTTGACATCTTCATCTCTAAGCCCATGAATAGCAGCATTCTCCGGCAGAATTGGAATCGTTGGATTGATGACGTCGGCTTTTTTTATAATATCGCCGTTTGGCATCATTTTAATAACGGCGATCTCTATTATCCGATCCTGCGTAATATTTGTTCCGGTCGTCTCGAGGTCAAAGATGCAAAGTGGAATCCGAAGATTAAGTTTCATGAAGCGTTACAAGAAAATTATGACTTAATTTTTTCAGCAAGGTCAACCAAATTTAGACCGCCAAAATTTCCCGAACTCATCATGAGCAGATTTTTGTTGTTCCACGTTTGTTGAAGAAGAAACTCCTCTAATTTTTTAGCATCATTAAAGACCTGCATCGCTGGCGATGCAAAACTTTTCCGGATATCCGAATCCTGGAGTGGTTCTAATTTTTTCAATTTCATTTTTTCGGCATTGTAATAGACCACCGGCACCTGCGCTGCCTTCATACTATCCTTATATTGAGGAATGAAGTTTTTGCTGAGGCTGCTAAGGGAGTGGAGTTCCAGGCAAGCAACCAGATCTCGTCCTGGAAATATTTCCTTTAACGCCTTTACGGTCGCCTTTACCTTGGAAGGAGCGTGAGCAAAATCCTTGTAAAGTGAAAAATTCTTTCTATCGGTGATCTTTTGCAAACGCCCTGCGGCACCTTCAAAACTTGAAATTGCGGCAAAAAATTCTTGCTCGGTTACTCCCAATTTTTTTAACACCTCCTTGGCGCCGCTGATGTTCTGGTAGTTGTGACTTCCAAACACCTTTATAGGATGTTTTTCCCTGCCATGCGTTAAATAAAATTGACTTACGTCGGAAGCATGCGAATGACTTCTGTAGGGGATGGCCTGCACGTCGGAACGTTCTTTTTTTCCAATGATCAGCGCCATGGAATCTTGTTCACAGTAGATCAAAATCCCGCCTTTGGGAGTCTGGTCCGCAAAGAGGTCGAACTGTTTGACATACTCTTCCTCTGTTGGAAAAACGTTGGCGTGATCCCATGATATCCCGCTGATCAGTCCTACGTGGTGCTGATAGCGGACAAACTTCGGTGTCAGATCTAAAGGCGAGGCGAGATATTCATCTCCTTCAATAATAATCACAGGGGCGTCTGAGAGCTTTACGGTGTTTTCAATCCCATTCACCTTTGCTCCGATCACATAGTCAAACTTGTGTTTTAAAAAATTCAACACATGGATAATAATTGCCGTGATAGTGGTTTTGCCATGACTCCCGGCGATCACGACGCGCTGTTTGTTCTTGGAATGTTCGTATATATACTCAGGGAACGAAAATATAGTGAGGCCGAGCGCTTGCGCCTTCAGCAGTTCCGGATTATCGTGTTTGGCATGCATTCCCAGAAGGACAGCATCAAAGCTCCGATCCAACTTTTCAGGATACCATCCTTCTTTATCAGGAAGTAACCCGTGTTTAATTAATGTAGCGCGTGAAGGATCAAAAATTTCGTCATCAGATCCGCTGATCTCATGACCGTCTTGCTTTAGAGCTACGGCTAAATTGTGCATCACACTTCCGCCAATTGCAATAAAATGTATTTTCTTTTTTTTATGCTGCATTCGAGGGAAAAAAATTTCGGCTTAAAGTAAATGAAAATGTTTGGTGTTTGAAAGTCAATCGGTTATCATGCAAGGGCGATTTAAGCATCACCATTTTTTTGAAATTGAAATTTATTAACACAACCGGATGTTATTGTTTGTGGAATGTTCATAAGTTGTTGATATTAAAAATCTAATCGTGTTTTGGTTTTTATACGTTTGTCACCCTGTAACAGCAACCTAATCCAACAACCACTGTATGGAGCAAAGCAGATCTACGTCATTGAGGTTCAGCGCTAAATCGAGTAAGTTAATCCCGCGGGATATTTCAGAAAGTCTTGGTAAGCTGCCGCCTCAGGCACTGGATCTCGAAGAAGCAGTGTTGGGTGCGCTCATGTTAGAAAAGAACGCACTCAATGCTGTTGTCGAATTTCTAAAGCCCGATCATTTCTATTCTGAAATGCACAAGGAGATTTATAATGCAATTATAGATCTTTTTAAAGCATCAGATCCTGTTGACATGCGGACAGTGGTAAACCAGCTGCGTAAAACGGGAAAGATCGAACTGGTAGGGGGGGCTTACTATATTGCAGAGCTTACTTCCAAAGTAAGTTCAGCAGCCAATATAGAATATCATGCGCGGGTGATTATGGAAATGGCAATCAAACGCGAGTTGATCCAGGTTGCGTCAGAGATACACCATAACGCTTACGAGGATACTACGGACGTTTTTGAACTTCTTGATAAAACAGAGCAATCAATTTTTGAAATCTCCGATTCAAATCTGAGGAAGAATTACGATAACATGCGCAATTTAATGTCGCGTGCCATACATGAACTTCAGATATTAAAAGAACATAAGGACGGCCTGACCGGTGTGCCGAGTGGTTTTACCGCGCTGGACAGAATGACATCCGGTTGGCAAAAATCCGACCTTGTCATTATCGCTGCAAGGCCCGGTATGGGTAAAACTGCATTCGTCGTGTCGGCGCTGCGCAACGCTGCTGTGGAATTTAAAATTCCGGTGGCGATCTTTTCGCTGGAAATGGCGTCTATTCAGCTCGTTAACCGTATGATATCCGCTGAAGCCGAACTGGAAGGGGAAAAAATAAAACGAGGCCAGCTTGCAGACCACGAATGGACTCAGCTTGTTCACAAAACTAATAAGTTGGCGACAGCGCCTATCTTTATAGATGATACGCCTGCGCTATCGGTACTTGAGCTGCGCGCGAAATGTCGAAGATTAAAAGCAGAACATAACGTTCAGCTTGTGGTGGTAGATTACCTGCAGTTGATGCGAGGTGACCAGGGTGGAAACAGGGAACAGGAAATTGCATCAATCTCCCGTGCGTTGAAAGGCATCGCAAAAGAATTGAATGTTCCGGTGCTTGCCTTGTCGCAGTTAAGCCGGGGCGTGGAAACCCGTGGAGGCGACAAGCGTCCGCAGCTTTCAGATTTGCGCGAGTCAGGTTCTATCGAACAAGACGCCGACATCGTGATGTTCCTTTATCGGCCTGAATACTACAAAATCACCGTCGATGAAGAAGGCATGCCTACTCAAGGCGTAGGAGAGGTAATCGTTGCCAAGCATAGGAACGGTTCAGTGGGGACGGCAAAACTTAAATTTATCGGTAAGTATACCAAGTTTGCCGATTTCGACGCTCCATCATCTTCCTACGAGAACCCGTTTTCTGGCATGATAACCCGGGAAAGCAGGCTCAATACCTTTAAGCCAGACAATGAAACACCGCCGCCATTCCCCGGCGATGAAGCTCCCTTCTAGAAAGAATAAATCTGCACCTTAACCGTTTTATAACTGTTTTGATCCTCCTGTCTCCTTTGTTTGTCAGTGTGTTTCTAACTTTGTGGCGTAATTTTTATGTATCGAAACGTTATAGTGGTCCTCACGGCCATCATTTTTCTTGCGTGTTCTTCAGATGACGACCCGGTCGACTGCGAAACTTCAGGGCCGGTAATTAACCTGGAGAGTGTAACCGATGCAACAACCTGCGCCGCCAACGACGGTTCAATTCGCGTCTCCATAGCTGGTGGCACGGAGCCATATAGTTTTTTTGCAAATAACCAGGCGGTGGGGAGTGCCGGCGAAATAAAAAATCTTCAAGCAGGCAGCTATTCAGTTTCCGTCAGGGATGCCAACAATTGCACCGCCGCTTTGGGTAACATTACCGTGCTGTCGCAGGATTTTTCCTTTACCACCAGCCTGCAGCCAAATACTTCTTGTTTGGGAGGAAATGGATCGGTCAGCATCGATGTCGTCAATACCAATCCACCCTACACTTTTCAATTGGCCAACGGTAGTTTCACGTCTGATAATTTTTTTTCGGGCCTGAAAAAAGGCAACCACATAATTACCGTCAAAGATAATAATAACTGTACGGTCACTCTATCGATTACAATCCCGCAAGGGAATAGCGGGACCAGTTGGACAAATGATATCAAACCCATAATGGAAAAGAATTGCGCCATTAGCGGATGTCATAACGGCGTTTCGCGTTCCAACAATTTCAGCGAATATGCATCTGCCAAATTGCACTCGAAAAATATTAAGTCCAAGACCCAGGACCGAAGTATGCCGTTCGATGGTTCGCTTAGTCAAAATCAGATCGATCTCATTGCATGCTGGGTTGATGACGGGGCATTGCAGAATTAACAGATTTTTTTTCTAAAATTGCTTAGATTTCTTTGAATAGATGAAACCTCGATTTTTGATCAGCGTTGTAGTGCATGATGACGTTGGAATTAATAATCAAGGTATCTGTTGTTTTAATATTGGTGGGGGCTACCATGTACATCCACTTCCGGGGCAAAGTACGGTACTCTTTTTTCAGACAGCTTTTTGACCACTCGACATTTATGGCACCAATCAATGCCATGATGTATGCATTCTCGTCGGTGCCGAAAACACCATATCTGCCTGTAACAAGTATTCCTTCACTAAGTCAGATTAAGACAAACTGGGAAACCATCAAGAGTGAAGCTCTCGCTCTTGAAAGCAGCAAACTGATCAAAGGATCCACGAAGTACAATGACATTGGATTCAAT
>DASUTP010000009.1:0-3491 GCA_036374515.1 Chryseolinea sp.
ACCTACAAAAGTACCTCAACGAACTGGACGCGATTGAAAAGCCGGATGATGTTAGCGACCTGACACAGGAAGAAAAGGTACTCATGAAGATTTTGAAAAAACTGTAGATCCTTCCCAGCTTCCTCTTTGTTCTCATTGTAATCTTTCTTCACACAATTCATTCCATTATGAAAACAAAAGATAACGGTGTCAACGTAGGTTTAAAGTCACCAAAAAGCAAAAGGATACCTTATAGCGAGGCAACAGTCTTTGACAAGATTTCAACAGCTACGACGCGGGCGGCCGGTAGGCCTGCCGCTACCATCATAGCCTTTTTATTGATCATTGTCTGGGCGTTGTCAGGACCCCTCTTTAATTTTTCGGACACATGGCAGCTCGTAATTAATACGGGCACAACCGTTATAACTTTTTTAATGGTATTCATCATCCAGCAGTCCCAAAACAAGGATACCCTGGCGTTGCAACTAAAGTTAAACGAATTGATTGCCTGCCAGGAATTAGCCAGTAACAGATTGATAGATATTGAAGACCTAACGGAAGATGAGCTAATGGTGTTAAAAAAGTTTTACGTAAAGTTGTCTCAGCTTTCGCAGGATGAGAATGACCTATACAGTTCACATTCACTAGATGAGGCATCTACTGTCCATAAGCGAAAGAAGTCACGTACTCCGAAACCGTAGAAATTTGTCCCGACGCTCACTGGGTAGGGATCTCCACACTTAGCCTTACAGTCCGGCGAAATAACCTGCCCAATACACGCTTACTGAAGGTATAGCGACTGGCACGTAATTTCTGTTTTGCGAATGGAAATTAAGCCGAATGAAATTAAAAGGATTCCTTTTTCAAGTTGCAGACATATTTAAGTTCATTACCCGATTTCTTAAGGAAGCTTTATTTCCGCCGTACGAAGGCCGCGAAATCATCCGGCAATGCTTTGCGATGGGTAATAAATCGTGGTTCCTCATTACATTCACCGCTTTCATTGCTGGGATCGTTTTTACCAAACAATCTCGTCCCTCACTTGCTTCGTTCGGCGCCGAGTCCTGGCTGCCATCGCTGGTGTCGCAGGCCGTGGTTCGATCTCTCGGACCATTAATTACCGGATTAATTTGTGCCGGTAAGTTGGGCTCCAATATTGGTGCAGAGTTAGGGAGTATGCAAGTTTCAGAACAGATCGATGCGATGGAAGTCTCTGGCACCAGGCCATTTTCTTATTTGGTGGTTACTAGGGTTGTTGCCACTACACTGATGGTTCCTATTTTGGTCGTGTATACCGACGTCGTTGGCTTGCTGGGATCCTTTTTTATGGTCAATAGCATCAATAATTCAAGCTTCATCCTTTTTTTCAATGAAGTTGCCGAATCCATAACTTATCTGGATATTTTCTCATCTTTGATAAAATCCGCTTTCTTTGGTTTTGCGATTGGCATCGTTGGATGTTATGCAGGGTATCATTCCGAAAAGGGAACTACCGGCGTGGGTAAAGCAGCGAATACCGCAGTGGTTGTATCGATGATCTCAATATTCGTTTTGGATCTTATTACGTTGCAGGTTATAAATTTATTCAGGTGATGAATACAAAAGCAGCATATGAGCCAAAGCGTGCTTCCCTTGAAAGAGAAAAGGTAGCGGAAGTCAGGAACTTGAAAAAAAGCTTTGGGGAACTGAAGGTATTAAGAGACTTAAATCTGGATCTTTTCGATCGCGAAAACCTGGTCATCCTGGGCAGATCCGGTACGGGTAAATCGGTTCTTATAAAATGCATGGTTGGGCTACTCAAACCGGATTCCGGCGAAGTAACGGTATTGGGATATGACGTTCCGAATCTGACCCGCGAAGAACTCAACGAGCTTCGGCAACAAGTGGGATTTTCATTTCAGGGGAGTGCTCTATACGATTCGATGACTGTACGAGAAAATCTTGAATTCCCGCTTAAAAGGAATCGCGGAATCTACAATAAAGGCGAATTGGACCATCTGGTGGTGCAAGCACTGCAGGATGTCGGCCTGGAAAAGGCCATCAATCAGTCCCCGGCGGAATTATCCGGGGGAATGAAGAAACGGGTTGGTATCGCCAGAACCCTTATTTTAAAACCCAAGATCATGTTATACGACGAGCCAACGGCAGGCCTGGATCCGGTTACTTCCGGTGAAATCAACGACCTTATCATGGAGGTCCGCGACAAGTATAACACTGCGTCTATTATCATCACCCATGACATCAGCTGTGCGCAACATACATCCGACCGGATCATCGCGCTGTTTGGCGGTTACAATAAATTTGAAGGGACCTTTGACGAACTAAAGCAGCGCGAAGACCCGGAGCTAAAAGAATTTTTCAATTATTAATGATACGATCATGGAATCAAAAGAATACAGAGAAAATATAAAATTGGGAATTTTTGTACTGGCCGGCATAGCGCTGTTCCTGGTTTCGGTTTTTTACATCGGAAGCGAACGAAATGTTTTCAACAAGACATTCACGGTCTCAGCAATTTTTAAAAACGTCGAGGGATTGACTGAGGGCGACAATGTGTGGCTCTCAGGGGTAAAAATAGGTACAGTAAAGAATGTCAGAATTATTTCAGAAGGGAAGGTTGTTGTAAGCCTTTCGTTAAAGGATAAACAAAATGATTTCATTAAACAGGATGCGACAGCGTTTATTGGTTCCGATGGCTTGGTTGGAAATAAGATCGTGGTAGTGAGACCCGGGTCCGCCGCCGAATCAATCCACGATAATGATACCATAAATTCGCTGTCGCCAACCGATACACAGGAATTGATCAACATCGCCAAGGACGTTGGATCAAATACCAGATCATTGACTGATGATTTGAAGCTGATTACCGCCAAGATCAATAAAGGGCAGGGTGTTGTTGGGGAACTTTTGAATGAAGGCGAATTATCGCGGGATTTACGCGAGACAATAAATTCACTAAGGCTTGCCAGTCAGAACACGAATCAGGCGACGATGGATTTAAAAAAACTGGTGTCTGAGGTAAATACAGGCGACGGGTTGGTGACTAAATTAATTATGGATTCGACTTATGCTGCTACTTTTGACAGCGCCCTGCAAAATGTCGCCGAAGTTGGAGTCAATGCGAAAGCGATGTCTGAAGATTTGAAAGAGGTGGTTGCAAAGTTCAATGATGAAGATAATGCTATTGGAGTATTGCTGGCCGATAGTTCATTTGCACACAAGCTAAGGATAACGTTGGATAATGCCCAGTCAGCCTCCGGTAAACTCGATCAGAATATGGAAGCCCTTCGCCATAACTTTTTGTTTCGGGGATATTTTAGAAAACAAAAGAAGGAACAAGAGAAAAAAATGAACAATAATTAAATGGACGAGCTGTTAACTGTCGAGGGCCTTGTAAGTCTTGCAACCCTCACCTTTCTTGAAATTATCCTTGGGATCGACAACATAGTATTCATTTCAATTATAAGCGGAAGATTGCCGGCTCAACAGCAGGGTAAGGCCAGGAGCATCGG
>DASUTP010000010.1:0-6715 GCA_036374515.1 Chryseolinea sp.
GATACATACTCTTCGCATGTGTTTAAATTTGATCACGGGATGTTTTCCACAGAATCGGCGAACGCTATGGCTACAGTTATTGCTGATGAAATGGGATCCGAGGGCAACATGTTACGGGCAAAGTCCGGATAGTTGCTGCGCTTTCATCTAATCCCCTTCGGTGTCCATTAGATCACGGCGTAAGCATCATACGTTATGTGTCCACCGCCTTTCCATCTAGAATCAACGTGTACAAGTGTATGCCAGCCGGCAATTCATTGCCGGAAAGGTGAACAGAAACCTCACCACGATCCTTAATAGGAATGGTTTCATTTCTTTTCCTTCGATCGTATACATGGTCACTGTAGCATTTCCTATCCCATCCGGCAGGGCCATTTTTATTTCCGTTTCTGCACTAAACGGGTTTGGACTGTTCTGAAAGAGGTATCCCTCCAGCCCTTTTCAGGCACCATCTATATTCCCTCAAATTTTACAGATGGTTTAACTCAGGCTGACCTGCGGACCTTGTATTCTGTTTCTGGCGTTGCAAGATTTCTCCCTACTCGCTAACCAGTAGCCATGATTTGTTCAGAGTAGTGTTCGGGATATTGATTTCAACATGGCTACGACTGAGTTGGCATTGGAACAATGCAGTTGTTTCCCCTTTAGCCAACACAGATGTAATTGAGGTGCGGACACAAAATGTTTGATTGATTATTCAGTATTACTCGATCGTAAACTCGAACTGGCAGGGTGCGTAGTTTGTGAAATACAAGCATTGGGCTTGCAACTTTGGCAGGGCTCCCCTCAGCTGTGTCCATTTATGCGCCGCGGTACCAGGGCCAATTTTAATTTCATCATCCCCGACCCGGTACATTGCAAATTCATTTGGCGCGATCAGGTATGCATCTTTGATACCTTGCTTTGGCTTTACACCCTCTAAAGTGCCGCCCGTACGAAATCCAAGTTCTAAGGCTATGGGTAAATTCTCCGGCCCATCGACCATTATTTTTACAATTGCTTTTCCATTTGCCATAGGTGTTATGTAAACCTTCGTGTAAAGTGTTTGAACTTCCGACACCTGGCGTTCCGTTCGCGGAATATTCTGCCAGGTTTCAGCGTTGTCCGGTATTTGATCTTTGGAAAGAGGTTGGAAATAACGTCCGGAAATGATGGACGAGAGCACGTAGCTTTCGCCTTGCTTTTCAACACTTGTACTTTCGAATTGACCCTTGCCAAAGAACGATGATGCCAGACGCACGGATTCCAGGGCAGCATTGCCTTTAAAGTAGGTGAAGAACGTGGGATTGTTAAGAATGATTGACATATCCACGTTGCCTTCCCTGATTCTTACTACATCTGAATGCTGGAAATATTTGTGGTAATGGGTTGGGATGGGTACTGGCTCAGGAAGATTCTGAAGCGACGTTGGATCTTCCAGAAAATGGGGAAGCATGTAAACAAGTTGCTCGGGCCTGGCTGTATTTCTAATATAGGCTACCATACCGGCATAGCGAGGATTCCTGTCGAGAATAGCCATATGGTTGTATGCAAGGTAGTAAGGCCCCATATTACTTCGTATATATTTATCTTGCCGGTTGGAGGATTCTGTGGCGATTTCACCGTTGGAATGAACAAAGTAGAAGGTCATATCTAAATTTTTCCGAACTACACCGTACAGAGCATCGATCTTCATTTTTTTTGCAACGTCCAGTAAAGCCCGGTTCGTGACCGGTGAATATATGGCCGTGCTTCGCTCATGATATTGGCCATCAGGATCCTGGTCGATGCGTTCGGCAAGCCACTGTTCTACTCTTTGCCTGTACACAGGGTTTGGAAAAAATTGATTGAGCCACGCGAGTGCGCCACATACAACCCAGCGGTGGTTGGGTGTGTGAATACCCCCGACAACTAAGGCGCTGCCTGCTTTCAACATATATTCTTTAAGCAAGCGTGGCAGATCCTCGTATTTTAGATCCTTGTGCTGCAAAAGAATTGAATAAGAAAGCGCCACCGGGTAGATCGTAAACGCGAGATCGGGAGTTGAATGGAAGTTTGTGGACAAAAGATCGATCGTGCCATCGTCGTGTTGAAAGCTGAGCAGGGCTTCTGCCGCCAATGTCATCCTGTCGAGTACTGTTGGTGACTTATAAAATTTGGAATCACGCGAAACGTAACCGCACATCAGATTTTGAATAAGCCCCGCAGTACCTATCGGTGAGAAAATGCTGTCGCCATCAAAAGCCGCTCCGTAGTAGCGACTGCTCTTTTCTGTTAATTGTCTGCTTAGGGCCTTCGTAATGTTTTCGTCGTTCACCTTTACGAGCTGGAGCAACAGTTCATTTTTGGTCGAGTCGGTAGTGCCCCCGAAGGCGATGCTCTTCAGGATTATCATTAAGAGCAAACTTGCCAAAATTAGAATGACGGCATGCTTTGAAAATTTCATTAAGCAATATAACCATTGGCCGTTGGAAGGTCAGGATTTTTATGGAGACAGCCAATTAATTGATCAGCTAGCGGGTTTTGCTTAGCTGAAGTTCTCCTGCGATTCCCTCGGGCACCAGTTCCGCTACTCGCACTTCAATGCTTCAACGGGATTTGTTTTCGCTGCTTTCACCAGCACCGATGTCACCGTTAAAAACATGATCACCATCAAAACCAGCACTGGCGCAGCATAATGCCACCATTGTAAGTTAATCTTTTCAGAATACTTGTTCAGGTATTGCTGCGTCAAATAGTAGGCCACCGGTATACCGATCGCCGTAGCCAATGCTATCTGCTTTACAGTGGTGTTCAACAGCACGCGCGCAATATTATAAAGCCGTGCGCCCAATACTTTGCGGATGCCTATCTCCTTCGTTTTCTCAGCAACCTTGTTGGATATCATGCCCAGCAACCCCAGGCAAGCGATGATCACGGCCAATGTGGTAAAAAGGATAATTTGATTGCGCGCAATCTTTTCCTGAGCGTAGACTCTGTTGATCTTATCGTCAAGGAATGCCCAGGAAAATACCATGGAGGGAAATTCCCTCTTAAATAGATTTTCGATATAGCCAATGTTTTCTTCGAAATGCCCGGGTGATACCCGGACTGATAAAACGTCGGGAGTAAATGTTGTTTTCGATAATTGATCCTTATACGTCAAGACCATTCCTCTGCCCCCGTTGTTGGCCTGTGAAGCATTTGCCGTCTGGAAAAAAGAAACGTTGCGGAAATTTTCAATAACGCCAATGATCTCGACTTCCCCCCATCCAGGGGCGCCCTGAATTGAAACATGAATTCTGGCGCCAACAGCTTCTTCGGGGAACGCATAGCCCAACCGGTCCGCAGCCGACCGCGTAACGATAATTCGATCGGGGAGTTCATCATCAAGGAAATTTCTCCCGGCGAGCAATTTAAGACCATAGTGCGAAAGGAAATCTTCATCCACCCCGTTGCTGTCCATCCCAAAGGAGTCGACTGCTCCGATCCTTTTAGCGTTAAATGCACTGCCATTAATCTGATTTACTGGAAAACTGCTTGCTGAAAATGAAGATACATCAGGTAATTTGAGCACTTCCTTTTTCAAGGCACTCAGAATCGTTGTGTAATTGTCGGGTTTAACCAGCGGTCCTTCAATTTCGATTATCTGGTCTTTCGTGAAACCAGTATCCATATTCAAGATATATCTAAGCTGATAGGACACGGTGAATGTCAACATTATAAAAACCATCGCGGCAGTTAGTTGAGCTACCGTAAGCAAGGAAGGTGCTTTTGATCTGCGCCCTGGTGAAGAATTATGGTTGAACAATTCTCTAGGCCGATGGGTAAGCGAGATAAATGCAGGGTACAATCCGGTTACCACTGCTCCCGCCGACACAATGGACAACAATATCAATATCGAACCAAATTCTAGCGAACCAGGCGCAGTGAAAAATATATTGAAAAGTTCAGCGGCAGGTGCACGGACAATCTGGATAAGTGTAAGGGAAAATGCAACCGCAAGACCATTGGTCACGATTGACTCTGTGACGAATTGCCTGACAATATCGAATGTTCCTGCTCCTGAAACTTTTCGAGTTGCTATTTCCTTAAATCTGCGTGTAATTCTCGCTATGGCAAGGTTAACATAATTTACCCAAGCCATTGCTAAAATAGAAAACGCGATGAACTCAAGCATGATCAGGAAAGGCTTCGACTTTGCGGCGAAGAAATCACCAACAAATGGATTGAAGGGAACTTCAGCGAGCGGTTGAATGAACATATCCAGTTTTCTGTTGGGTCTGCTTCGCAATTCGCTCCAGTATAGATCTGCCTTTTGACGTAATTTTATTTCGAAGTCTTCGAGCTGCCCATTAAGGAGCTTTACGTAACAGATCGCCCCATTCCAACCCCCGCGATCGTTGTCCCACTTATTTAACAAACCCGTGTTAGAGATAACAAGGTCGAAATTTAGATGCGTATAGTTTGGAAGGTCTTCGTACACCCCCGTGACCTTAAGCGTTGAGGTGTCATTTAAGCGGAGCAATTCGCCGGTGGGATTGATATTGCCAAAATATTTCAAAGCGGTAGAGTGGGAGAGGACGGCAAAATTGGCGCCGTTCAGAACGTTTTCAGGTTGCCCATACTTTAAAGGCACTGAGAAAAAACTAAAAAGATTCGAGTCAGCATATGCAATTTTTTCTTCCTTGAAAGTCTTTGTTGTGCCCGTGGGTTGATCGACGGAAATGGCTATTCTGTCACCGTGATTAACCAGCTCGTTGTTGAATGCGTTTTGGTTAAGGATTCGCAATGTGCTTTCCACTTCAGGGAAATCATCTTTTACCGATTGCAACAATGAAGTTTTCGAAAAAGCAAAGATGAGATGCTCCCATGAGTTTGTACGCTGCTCCAGCCATTGCCACTGAAGGCCTATTCGTCCAATTCGGTCCGCATCTTTGTGGTGGCGGTCTGACTTGAGTTCTGATGCAGAATATTGCCATAACACATAAAATGCCGTGAACGCCACGGCCAAACCGATTACATTGATGCCGGTGAAGAACGGATTCCTCGCCAACAGACGAAAGGAGAGTCTAAGATAGTTGAGTAGCATGGCAGGGTTTACATCGACAAAGTCAACAACTATACCGGTCAGAATCGCTCATTTAATTTAATCAAATAACTGATTCTTGCAGTTAACACGACGCGCAACGTTCTAAAATGAAACGCCGCGAATGTTTCATTTCAATACACCGTTAACCGCCAAAGACACGCATGATGGGGGAAAAGAAGCGCCCTCTTCCGTCCGAAGAGAGGCGCTTTGATTAACTAAATTACTAAACCCAAACTTAGTTGATCTACCCGATGCCAAGAGTATACCAAATCGGATGTTGAAAATATGGGATTTAACGGCGTATTCTGCCTTGAAGATGATTCAATACGGACAATGTTGTGTCGATAACGACCGGTGATCAGTGGGAATTAAATTAGCGCCCCGACTTCTTACTTCGCTCGCCTCATTCGTAACGCAATGATTTAATAGGATTCGCACTAGCAGCCTTCAATGCTTGCCATGTTATCGTAAGCAATGCCACGACAAAGGCAAGCCCTGCTGCCATTATGAATATGTCGTAACGTAATGGGATTCGATAAGCAAATTTGCTTAGCCATAGGTGTGTAATACTCCATGCCACGGGGCAGGCCAATGTGATAGCAAGTATAATCCACCGGAGGAAGATCCAGGAAAGCAACGAATAGATCGACTTCACCGATGCACCCATGGATTTTCGGATGCCGATCTCTTTTGTTCGCCGCGTGATCATGAACGAAGAAAGGGCAAAAAGCCCGAGGCACGCAATTACCAATGTCAGTGCCGTGAACCAGAAAATAATTGTGGCAAGCTGTTCATCACTTTTGTATTGCTGGTCAAAGGTTTGATCAAGGAAGGTATATGCAAAAAGTTTGTCGCCATAAACATGTTTCCAGGTTTTCTCTATTGACTTCAGCGTTGACGGAACGTCTGTGGGATTCAGTTTTATGCTGGCAATATTCATTGGACGTGTGTGGATAAACATCATAGGACTTATCTTGTGATGCAGTGAACGGAAATGAAAATCCTTTACAACACCTACGATCATATAGTGCCGTCTGCCATTTACATCTTCGCGATAAAAGGATTGGCCGATGGGCGACGTGAGATCAAGTTCGCGCACAAGACATTCATTCACTACTACGTCAATTTTCTCTGGCCGCGCGCCGCTGAAATAGCTCAGTTTTTTTGCCGTAAAGCCTTGCCCTTTTTCGATCGTGATATTCATGACATCGAAATAATCATGATCAATAAGCATAAACTCTAATCCACGTTTCTCGCCTCGGAAATCGACTGGGGCAATTGGAATAAACCCGCCAGGGGTGCCGGGCGAAAAGGTAACGCCCAATACATTACTTAACTGAAGAAGTTCTTCTTTAAACGTTTCTCTCAAGACATATTCCTGTTCGAAACTGTCCGGTGTCTCTATTTGAATAAGTTGTTCCGTGCTAAAACCCAGTTTAGCATGGCGGAGGAAGTTTAATTGTCTCACGCTCGCGATGGCGCAGATCATTAACACAATAGAGAGCGTAAATTGTAAAGTCATCAAAAGACTGCGGGGAGAGAAGCTGCCTGTGCCTTCCAACGAGGGCCCTTTCATCAAATTCACGGCTTTGACAGCGGTAAGATAAAATGCAGGATATATTCCGGCCACAACTCCGAGTATGACAGTACTACACGACACGTAGC
>DASUTP010000011.1:0-8666 GCA_036374515.1 Chryseolinea sp.
ACGGCTGCACTTCCGATGTCTTCGGCTTCACCAATTCTTTTCTGGGGAATAAGTTTTAGCAACTGGTTATACGACTCCGGCGTTTGCCAGGCCGCATGATTGATCGGTGTCCGTATGGCACCCGGCCCAATGCTGTTCACACGGATTTTCATCGGTGCGTACTCTTGTGCGATGCTTTTCATCAACATCATCACACCGCCTTTTGAAGCCGCATAATTCGCGTGGCCAGCCCAGGGAATTACTTCGTGCACAGAACTCATACATATAATTTTACCAGCTGCTTTCGAACGGGATGGCACAACGCCACGGCGCAAAAATTCTTTTATAGCTTCTTTTGCGCACAAGAATTGGCCGGTAAGATTTACGCCGATAACGCGGTTCCATTCGTCGACGGACATTTCATGAAACTTACTGTCCTTCTGCAATCCCGCATTGTTGATCAGGATATCTATTGTTCCAAATTCTTTAAAAATTCTTTCGTACATCGCCAGTACTTCATGTTCTTTGCTCACGTCACCCTTGATCATCAAGGTTGTACCGCCATCCTCTTGAATCTCCCGGCAAACTTTTTCCGCTTTTTCCTGACTTGAAGAATAGTTTACAACAACAACCGCCCCTTCCCTGGCCAAGGCCTTGGCGACGCCAGCTCCTATGCCGGAGCTTGCGCCCGTAACCAGCGCGATTTGCCCCTCAAGTTTTCGTTTGATATCACCCATGAATTTAAAATCTAATTAACCGACAAGTTTGATAGAAGCAGAGTTAATGCAAAAACGCAACCCCGATGGAGCAGGACCGTCGGGAAACACGTGGCCGAGGTGGCAGTCACAAACATTGCACATCACTTCAATGCGTGTCATGCCATAGGTAGTATCCTTTTCATATTGAACTACATTCTCCTTTACCGGCTCGGTAAAACTTGGCCAGCCCGTACCGGATTCGAATTTCCGACCGGAATCAAAAAGCGGCGTTGCACAGCAACGGCAGGCATATAGGCCGGGCTCGTGTGCTTCGCAATATTCTCCTGTAAATGCGCGCTCCGTTCCCTTTTGTCGCGTTATCCGAAATTCGTCGGGTGTGAGTTCCTTCTTCCATTCGTCTTCTGATTTTTCAACTCTTTTATCAGGAGCTGGATTACCTTTCGTTGCATAATTTATAACATCAGTCCATTTCATATTGTGAATTTTGAAGTGTTGCTTTGGCCGGCCGCTAGTGAGGCTGCCCGGGGCAGATTTTCTAACATCGGCATATCATGTGGTAACATTCAGCCTGAAGTTAAGTTCCAATATAATGGATCCGTGCCTTCGAATTTCGTAATCTTCTGATAAATTTGCAGCTGCTTACGACAGGCGCCTTTTCCTGTGCTGAAGTAGGCGTTAACTTTGAACTGAATTGGAAACCGATACGCATTTTAATCCGCGAAGCGTTAAAAAGAAATTCTCAGAACTGTTTGATACGCAACCCCTTTTGGTTCGATCGCCAGGACGTATTAACCTTATAGGCGAACACACTGATTACAACGAAGGGTACGTGATGCCTGCGGCCATCGACCGCGATATCGTTGTTGGTATCGATTTTTCAATTGATACGCATGCAACCCTTTACTCTGTAAAGCACAATGAATTTTTTTCCTTTCATCCCTCCGATCCTGCAAAAGTAAGGTCACCGTTGTGGGCAAACTATTTGTTGGGTGTCGTTCGAAAATTTTTGGATGAGGGAAAATCCGTTAAGCCCTTTAACTGTGTGATCGATGGCGATGTGCCCACTGGCGCCGGCCTTTCTTCCTCGGCGGCGTTGGAATGTAGCTTTGCCTTTGCTTTAGATCAGCTTCACGGGTTCAACATTCCGCGACGACAGTTAATACTTATGGCACAATGGGCTGAGCACAATTACGCCGGCGTGAAGTGCGGAATCATGGATCAATTCTCCAGTATGATGGGATTGGCCGGCAAAGCTTTTGTATTGGATTGCCGGTCGCTCGAGTATCGATATTTCCCGGTGGATCTCAGTGAAAGTTCCATCGTTTTGTGCGATTCTATGGTAAAGCATTCGCTGGCAAGTTCTGAATACAATACCCGGCGATCCGAGTGCGAACAAGGTGTGGCAATTATCCGAAAGTATTATCCCCACGTCAACACCCTTCGCGATGCCACGCTTGCCATGCTCGAGGAGCACAAAACAGAGTTTCCCGAAAAGGCCTACGACCGGTGTACTTATGTTATTCAGGAAAATCTCAGGGTGCTGGAAGCATCACAAGATTTGGAAAAGAATGACCTGCACGCCTTCGGTAAAAAAATGTATGAGACGCACAAAGGGTTATCTGAACTTTACCAAGTAAGCTGCGAGGAACTCGACTTCCTTGTTGACGAATCAAAAAAGATAAATGGCGTAATAGGTTCCAGAATGATGGGAGGCGGGTTCGGTGGGTGCACCATAAATTTAGTGGTGAAGTCAGCGGTAACCGACTTTTTACAGCGCATAGGCGAGGTTTACAAAGAAAAATTCGGCGTTGATATGAATGCCTACGTCGTATCGCTTCGGGATGGAACAAGCATTATCATGCCGTGACCACGTAAGCCTGTTCGGTGAGTGATGTATGAAATAGGAATAGTCGTGACATGATATTACATTTAAAAGTATAAACTCAAAAAAAGAATGTCCAATTTGTCGCCTATGAAAAACGCCGTTCGCTCCTTGTCAATTTTTTTCATTTTTGCAGTTGTTTTTACCGCCTGTAAGCCGAAATCACAGGAATCATCTGATACTGCTACTGATTCCGTTTCAACGCCTGAGGCGACCACAAGCCGGGCACCGTTCGGAAAACTTGACGATGGTACTGAAATATCGCTTTATACGCTTACAAATACAGCCGGTACCGTCGTTACCATTACAAACTATGGTGGCATAATCGTGTCGATCAAGACCGAAGACAGAAATGGCATGTTAGAAGATATTGTTCTGGGATTTGATTCGCTGTCAAATTATGTGGAGAACAATCCATTTTTTGGTTGTATTGTTGGCAGGTATGGCAACCGTATCGCCAAAGGAAAATTTAAACTGGATGGTCAGACCTATACCCTGGCCGTGAACAACGGAGAAAATCATTTGCATGGGGGCACCAAGGGATTTGACAAGGTTGTCTGGACTGGTGACAATTACAAAACGCCTGACGGCGCCGTTGTAAAACTCACCTACACCAGCAAGGACATGGAGGAAGGTTATCCCGGAAATTTGCAAACGGAAGTGACCTACACGTTGACAAACGACAATGAACTGAAAATTGATTACAAAGCCACTACCGATAAAAAAACGATTGTCAACCTGACCAACCACAGTTACTTTAATTTATCGGGGGATACCAAAACAGATATTTTAAATCATACCCTATCGCTTGCGGCGTCCAAATTTGTTCCTGTAGACAAAGGGTTGATTCCCACGGGAGAGCTAGCGGAGGTGAAAGGAACGCCGTTTGACTTTACGACTCCTCACGTTATCGGTGAACGTATAAATGACAAACATCAGCAATTGCAATATGGAGGGGGTTATGATCACTGCTGGGTATTTGATGATGCCGACAAACTCGCCGCTAAAGCCACAGTATACGATTCGACCAGCGGCCGGTTTATGGAGGTGTTTACAACCGAGCCTGGGGTACAGTTTTACTCTGGTAACTTCTTAAATGGCTCCGTAACAGGAAGATTTAACACCGTTTATACAAAACGCTTCGGGCTTTGCCTCGAAACGCAACACTTTCCCGATTCGCCAAATCAGCCCTCTTTCCCTTCGACAGTATTGAATCCCGGCGATGTATATTCTTCGCAGACCATTTATAAGTTCTCGGTAAAATAATTCGAGTTCGGAGTTCGGGATGATGTTAAACATCCCGAACTTCCACTTATTTCTTGGTTCCGTAGTCCTACCTTTTTTATTAATTCCTGCGACGAATCCAGGTTCCGGTCAGCGAAAAAAATAATTCGATTTAGAAATTGTGACGAAATGTATCGCAGCGTATTCTGATACAAACATGTTTATGGCGCTGCAATAAGCGCCTGCCGCGCGGTTCCAATCATTTTACCTAAACCTTAAAATTATGGAACCTAAGAAGAACCCGAAGTACGACGTGCACCGGCAAAGAGGTGTGTTGTTAAATCTTGGCCTTGCGGTCAGTCTTATTATCGTTATCACGGCATTCCAGTGGACCTTTCCTGTCCGTGATGTTGCGCGACCAAACTTTGACAACGCTTTTCAGGAGGCGTTTATGCTTGACGAATCGCGTCCCACCATGGTTAAGAAAATTGAAATACCGAAACCAAAGCCGATAAAAGTTTCGGTTCCGCTGGCCACCGAATTCACGGAAGTGCAGGATTTGACGGAGGCCACTACTGACCAGAAGCCGCTGGACCAGGGTGGTCCAGACCTCATCGACATAGGAATGGTTGAGGTACCTGTCGAGCCTGTGGCACCGGATACTTTTAGGATCGTTGAAAAGATGCCGGAACCTGTCGGAGGATGGGCTGCCTTTTACAAGACGTTGAGTAAGAATTTTAAATACCCCAAGCAAGCGGAACGTGCAGGTGTCAAAGGAAAGGTTTTTATCGAGTTTACAGTCAATGGCCGTGGAGAGCTGAGCCACTTCAAAGTGATCAAAGGTATCGGGTACGGGTGCGACGAAGAGGCGAAGCGCGTGATATCGTTGACGAAATGGAATCCCGGAAAACAAAGGGGCAAGCCCGTCAATGTAAAAATGGTACAGCCGATTTCTTTTAGCATTGAGTAGTTCAGGTTCGATGTTTGAAGTTCGAAGTTCTTTAAGCCTCGAACTTCAAACCTGAACCATCATACCCTTTTAGCATAGAATAGATCGGTTCGCCTACGATCGTATCCGACTTGAACTGTAGCTCCAGAAACGCTGCTATGGTGAGCAACCTGATCCTGGGAGTATTGACATTCGCTTTTTGTAGCGGGCTTGATCACACCCTTCCAAAAATGATGTGCTTTGCTTTGCGGTTTACCTATTGTAAACTGCAAAAATTTGATAAAGCAAAACGAGGAAGGTAATTCCGATTTTGACGCAACAAATCCGCACGCAGCACTTCATAAATCGAGGAGAAGAATTGTAATGCTTTCGATGCACTTTTTTAGAGGAATGATCCGAAGCTGGACTGCATCGACGTAGTTAGGTGGCTGAAGTCGAGGTTCGAAGTTTGAGGCTCTGAAAAATTTGCAGACATTTGATAACTCTCAACTTGAAACATCAAACTTCAAACTATTAAAAAATGTGGTCAAACTTTCACATGCATACTCCTTATTGTGATGGAAAAAGCGAGTCACGGGATTACCTTGAACAAGCCGAAAAACTTAACATGCCCAGCATTGGCTTTTCTTCGCATGCTCCCGTTCCATTTCCCACAAAATGGTGCATGAAGGCGGAGTCATTGAAAGATTACCTCAACGAAATTCAAAATCTAAAAAAAGCCGGTTCGTCCGTTGAAATCTACACAGGGCTGGAGGTAGATTTTATACCTGGCCTGGTCTCTCCAAATTTGTTTCGCTATCAGCTGGATTATACCGTCGGCTCTATTCATTTTGTGGAAAAAATACCGGATGGACCCTATTGGGAAATCGATGGAACACATGCCATCTTCCTCGAAGGATTTTCAAAAATTTTTAATAACAATATAAAGGAAGCCACAGCACGATATTTCGAACTGACCCGTGAAATGATCTCTACTGCGTGTCCCACCGTTATCGGCCATCTGGATAAAATCAAAATACAAAACCCCGGCGAAAAGTTTTTCAAAGAGACTGATAACTGGTATTTCAACCAGGTAAAAGAAACAATTGACGTGATCCATGCCAGCGGGGCGATCGTGGAAGTAAATACACGCGGTATCTATCAAAAAAAATCTCATACCACCTATCCAAGTCCATGGATCTTAGAGATGGTTCATGCTAAAAATATCCCCGTGACGATCAGCAGCGACGCCCACCACCGCGAGGATATTATTAATCAATTTCCGGAGACGGCCCTCCTTCTAAAAAAAATCGGGTTCAGGACTATTTCGGTTTTGTCCGAAGGAGTCTGGAAGCCCTTTGCATTCGATCAACATGGTATCAAACCCTAGCTCACCCATCACAAAATGGTTAAAGCAGACCAACGGGTTCTGGTTTGCCTTGTATGCAACGGCTATGGCATTTTGCCTGTATACCTGCGTATATGCCTTCCGTAAGACCTTTTCCGTGGCCACATTTGAAGGTTTGGCTTTTGCCGGAATCAGCTATAAAGTCTGGCTGGTAATGTTCCAGGTGATCGGCTACGCGTTATCTAAATTTGTGGGCATCCGGGTGATCTCCGAATTGAAAGCAGGGTCTCGCGCGATTGGAATAGTGTTGATGATAGGCATCGCCGGAATTTCCTGGCTTTTCTTCGCCATCGTTCCGCCACCTTACAATATCGCTTTCCTGTTCACCAATGGATTTCCGCTTGGCCTTGTGTGGGGAATGATCTTTGGTTACATGGAAGGCCGGAGGTTTACCGAAGTGCTGGGCGCCGGATTGTCTGTAAGTTTCATTTTCTCCGCCGGTCTTGCAAAATCAGCAGGAGGCATCATCATGCGTGATTGGGGCGTGTCTGAAATGTGGATGCCCTTTGTTACAAGCTGCGTCTTTTTAGTTCCATTGTTAACCTTTTTATGGTTTCTGGATAAACTTCCACCGCCGTCTGCATTAGATGAATCGCTTCGCACACGAAGGGAGCCGATGGATCAGCAAGGCCGGGCTAATTTTGTAAGATCATTTTGGCCAGGCATAATTTTATTCACCTTGACCTATATGCTGCTTACCACTTTCAGGGAGTTCCGGGATAATTTTTCCGCTGAAGTCTGGAAGTCATTGGGTTATGGCGACTCACCGGAAATTTTTACCAGGACGGAGGCTCCTGTTTCGTTTGCTGTCTTATGCGTGATTGGGAGCTTGATGCTGATCAAAAACAATCAAACGGCCCTCATGATCAATCATCTGATTATTTTTATTGGAATGATTATGGTCGGCGTCAGCACCTTCCTGTTTCAGCAGGAATTAATCAGCCCGCCGGCATGGATGACGTTAATTGGCACGGGCTTATACCTTGGATACGTTCCCTTCAATAGTATTTTCTTTGACCGGCTGCTGGCTGCTTTCAAATATGTAGGGACTGTAGGGTTTTTGATTTATGTGGCTGATGCATTCGGATACCTTGGAAGTATTGGCGTATTATTTTTTAAAGAATTCGGATATGCTGAATTAAGCTGGCTGGACTTCTTTTTCTCCACGGGATACTTTATCTCCATTGTTGGTTGCGTATTAATCGGTGCTTCTATGGTTTACTTTCATTGGAAGCACAGACGCTGGGGACATCACCCTCCCATCAACGGCAGGAAATAGGTTGTTGAGCGAACGTCGGACTATTGTAAAATTCCATGATGCGAATAGCATTCGTAGGAAGATCAGCGCTTCGAATCGAATGAGAAAGGGGGACGAGCTGGCAAAAGAAACCGGTATTGCTTTGCTAGACCCGGAGGAGATGAAATTAAAAGCGCTCCGTTCTGGCTAACGGTCAAGAGCGCTGCTGAAAGATGAACGTACGCAACTCATTGCCTAAACGCCAGCAACGGGATCTTACTTTGGAATGCCATTTTTTTCGTCATGCTCCTGTGAAATAATTTTTCATAGAAGTTTACGTCATGGGTAAACATCGTAAGCAAGTCGGCCTTTGATTCCGACACATAATACTCTATCGCCTCGTCGATATTTTTATTTACCAGCACTTTGTATATGACATTGGTGAGGCCGGCCTTCTTCACAATTGACTCGATCTTCTTTTCCAGGGCGGATACTTCTTTCAGGAATGGAGTGATATGAACCAGGTGGACCGTAGAATCAAATTTTTCCAGGTATGGAATAAGAGTATTTAGTTCACTTTGAACGTGGTTCAAATCAGTCGCATAAACAACATTTTTGAAACTGTTAAACTCACCTTCTTCCGGAACGGCCAGCACCGGTACATGACTTACTTCAATTACGGAAGTTGTGTTACTTCCCAGTACGTATTTTCTCAATCCGCTCGCTCCTTTGGTACCCATCACAATTAGACCGGTCCGAAGACTCTTTGCTTCGCGTTTCACGGTTTCATTAAAAGACGTTCCTTGCACCACCTTCACCTCGATGGATTCATTGGGTTTAAGTTCCCTGGAAATGTCTTCAGCAAACGCATCAAGATCTTCCTGAGCAGTTTCCATGAGATCGTTTTCCAACGACTTTAACTGAAGTCTCATGGAAGCGCGGGTGGGTTGCATGATTGTGACCACGTGGAGCAAGGTCAGGGTGCCGCCAAGTTTGTTCACGATCTTCACTGCATAGCGGACGGCAATCTTGGAAACGTCGGAAAGGTCGGTTGGAATAAGGATATTAACCATAATGTGATTTTGAATTGTTCGCCTAAAATAAGGTTCTTTGATGGTAGATCAATTGATTTTATCAGAAATGCAAAACACTTTTGCCAGTGACAACTACTCGGGAGTTCATCCTGATATAATGGACGCATTGAACCGCGCCAACCATGGACATGCAGGTTCCTATGGATCGGATGAATACACGGCCAGGGCCGTTCAAAAATTCAAAGAACATTTTGG
>DASUTP010000012.1:0-3517 GCA_036374515.1 Chryseolinea sp.
CCCTTCAATGCCAGAAACACGAGGACGGACCCAACAAGGCTGCTGATGGGGGCAGTAATTCCACCAATCGTGTCACCAATGTCTCCGGTCTCTGCAAAAGAAAGCCCATTTGTTGTAAATAAAATGGGAACAGAAACGATAGCAACTATTCCTAAGATTAGTACGACTAATGCTATACTTAACAGATTGCTCATAATAATAGATTTAGCAGTTAGCAATGTTTGCGCGGCTGGGGTCGTCTGATGTTATAAGCAGCTTGTGATCGTATAAACGTATCATGCGCCTTGTTGGAAAATGTCAAAACTTTTTGAAGTACGCGTGGCAATATGGGTTTTCGCCATTCTTTCCATAGTAATTCTGATGGTAATTTTCGGCCTTGTAAAAGGGACCGGCTTTTGTTATTTCCGTTACAACTTTATAGCCCTTACATTTGAGATGATCGGTCAGTTTTTCAGCGATAGCTTTCTGTTCGTCATCCGCATAAAAGATTCCCGAACGGTATTGCGTTCCAATATCCGGACCCTGACCGTCTTCTTGGGCCTGGTCATGTGTTTCATAGAAGAGCTTAACCATATTTTCATACGATGTTTCCTTCGGGTCGAATGTTACAAGTATGGCTTCTGCATGCCCTGTGCGTCCAGTTGATACCTGTTCGTAAGTTGGATTCTTGGTGAAGCCTCCGGTATATCCGACCGCAGTCGAAATTACTCCCCGGGCCTTTTGGAAATAAAATTCAGTTCCCCAAAAGCATCCGGACGAGAAGATGGCTGTTGCAATTCTCATATCTTTACGTGGTTACGGTCTTTTTGCTTTTAATGGTGGCATACGTGATTGTTCATAATTGTGGAGACTTGTAGTACAATCATTGACAGTGCCTTTCTGGTGGAAGCTTGTTTTATTCTTCCTGGTAGCGGCTGATCAATTCCTGTCCCGCCTTATCCTCCTTTCGCACAAATGGCCTAATAATTAACCGATTGCCTCGTTCGTAGGTGAAGAAGCGGTAAATCCAGTTACTGAATACAACCATTTTATTTTTAAAACCCACGGAATAATATATGTGCACAAGTAGCCATGTGATCCAGGCGAAAAATCCACTTAGGTGAAAGTTGCCAGGCAAATCTGCCACGGCTCGCCTCCGGCCGATTATGGCCAGGTTACCTTTATCAAAATATCGAAAGGGTATCAAAGGCTTGTTGTGAAGAAGCCTTTCTAAGTTTCGGGCCAGGTGCTTTCCTTGTTGAATGGCAGGCTGGGCTACGCCAGGATGTCCTTTCGGATACTCTTTCAGTTTCATGAGCGCAATGTCGCCGATAGCGAAAATGTTGCTCAGTCCTTTCACTTGATTGTTCTGATCAACCAATATTCGTCCTCCCTCAATCGCATGAGCAGGTAATCCATCGAGGAGAATGCCAGTGACCCCCGCTGCCCAGATTAACGTATGAGCAGGGATTTCTCCTCCATCGTTGAGCTTAACTACTTCGCCATCGTAGGAGGCTACACGGGTGTTTAATTTTACAACAATGCCCAGGTCCAGCAGGTACCGGTGCGTCCGCTTGCTGGACTCTTGTGACATCAAGGGAAGCAATCTATCCAGACCTTCTACCACGTATATATTCATCTTTGTAAAATCAAGCCCTGGATAGTCACGATGTAAAATGTGTTTGCGCATCTCCGCCAAGGCGCCAGCAAGTTCAACTCCTGTGGGGCCACCACCAGCTATGACTATATTTAGCAGCTTTTGGCGAATAGCTTCATCGTTGGTCATATTAGCTTGTTCAAAAGCCTGCAGCAATTGGCTGCGCAGGTCAAGTGCATGTCGCATTCGCTTGATCGGAAATGCAAATTGTTTGATCCATTCGTTGCCGAAGTAGTTGGATTTTGTTCCTGTTGCGATAACAAGGTAGTCATAGGAGACGCTACCCAGAAGTGTTGTTATCGTGCGGCTCGCTGGATCGACACCTGTCACCCGAACCAGGCGAAAATGAAAATCTTCATGGTTATTCCCGAACATTTTGCGCAAGGGCTCGGCAATGGAGTCTGGTTCCAGTCCTGCAGTAGCAACCTGATAGAGGAGAGGCCAAAAACCATTGTAGTTTTGCCGGTCAAGCAGAACTATCTGCAGATTTTTTCCGCAAAGATTTTTAACGAGGTTCATTCCGGCAAAGCCTCCACCGATTACGACAACGCGAGGTTTCGACGTGCGGGGTATATTCAATGATAATTTATCAACATAAAGCATATTAACAGTTTTTTTGAGGATTGAGGAACCACAGTAACTACTAGTAATTTTTATACCTGTTTTATGAGCTGCACCTCACAGTGGATTGTTACGTCTTCACCTACAACAAGACCACCTGCTTCCAGGGCAGAGTTGTAGTTTAATCCCCAATCTCTTCTGTTTATTTTCCCATCGATGCTGAACAAAGCCTTTTCCGCTCCGTATGGATCCTTAATGAAGGCACCAAACTCGACATCTAGGATTACTTGTTTTTTGACTCCTCTCATGGCAAGGGTTCCGAATAGCGCAAAGTGTCCATCCCGGTCTGCAGGAACTATTGTGTTGCCAATGAAACGGATTTCTCCAAATTGCTCAGCGGCAAAGAAATCGTCACTACGCAGGTGAGCATCCCTTTGCTCTACGCCGGTGTCCACTGAGGCGGCGTTTATTCGAACATCAATTTCCGCAGACTTAAGATCGTTGCCTGTCATGGAGATATCCGCGTCAAATTCCCTGAAGCGGCCCCTGACGTTAGAAAACATGAGATGCTTTACCTTAAAACTGATTTCACTGTGGGCAGGATCAATGACCCATTTCGTCTTTGTAATTACTTCTGGAGTTTCCATGGTTTTAATTTTAGATTTTGACTTTTATATTTTATTGCAGTTTCATTGGTGTATCCACACCGTTGTGTTTGTTACAAGGCTTATTGTACGAGAATATTTCAAATTTATTTCGCAGATCCTCTAGAAGCCAAACGATAAATTCTTTAGGTGGACTAAATAACTCGTGAACCAGTCGGGACCGATCTTGAAAATTCTGGCCCCTTTGCAGGCGAGCGTAAAAGTCGGCGATGTTGACTTCGTGTTCATTGTCGAAAGTCGGAAAATCGAAGAATAAACATCATTCGTTAACGCAACCCTATTCTCTCTTTTTAGCTGGAAGTGACGCCCGGAAAGCTCAGGAGAACTTCGCCAGAGAAAACGAACGCCTTAGCTTCTTCCTTGCCTGCTTGACTTATATACTTCTTGGCTGCGCCTTGCCGTGATGATAAGTTTGTCTCGTAAGAACAAAAAAAGTTTAAACTTATTTACAAGGAATAAAAAATAGAAAAATTTATGAGAAATGGAGTTGCATTAAACTGGATAAATAGCCAGTGGGTTGACAATAAAAAATATAAAGATAGTTTTAATCCTGCTACAGGGGAAGTGATTGGCAGGTATGCGGATGGTGGTAAACAGGAGGCCATCAGTGCCATTGCGGCAGCTAAGAGAGCATTTAGAGATTCGGAATGGAAAA
>DASUTP010000013.1:0-6608 GCA_036374515.1 Chryseolinea sp.
CGATGCCTGTATAAACTTGTTCACCATGGAACAAGTCGGGCGGATGACAACAGTGCTGGAAAACAGCCCGAGAAGAGCCAGCTTGCTGGTTTCACCTGGGTTGTCTGATCCCCAACCCATTGCCAACGACCTGGGTATACGGGCCATACTTTCACCCCTCGATGGCGAGTGCGACGGGCTGGTTACACCAATAATTGAAGTGAGGAATTATGGCAGTAATTTGGTTTCTTCTTCGCGAATAACGCTCTCGCTGGATGGAGTTTTAATTGAAACCAAAAATTTTACGATCCCACCCCTTTCCTCACTTCAATCGACCACCCTGAGCTTCTCTCCGATGCCTCTGCCCAGCGGTGACCATGTTGTTTCATTTCAGATAACGCTGACTAATGGTGTCGCAGATCCAGGTTCTTCCAATAATATATTGGACAAGACAGTTGTGGTACCCGAAACTATTGGCCTTCCCATTACAGAGAATTTTAACACAATACCTTCCGGCTGGCAGATCGTCAACCCCGATCTAAATTTTACCTGGCAGCTGGCTTCAGCGCCAAACGACGATCCTTCGAACATCGCTTTGAAAATGGATTTTTTTAATTACGAAGACAACCTGGGCGAAATCGATCTTTTAGTGACGCCGGCCTTTGACCTGTCAACGGAGCCGGTAGCCCTACTGTTGTTTGATGTCGCATATGCGCGATTCCAGGATGACCGTGATGGCCTGAAAGTGATCGTTTTATCGGATTGTAACGCCGATATCAATCAGGGGACAGTGGTTTACGACAAATCGGGCGCGGAGCTGCAAACCAGTCCACCGACGACGGATCAATTTGTGCCTTTAAATGACGCACAATGGAGAACTGAATTTATCGACCTGAGTGCATTTGCCGGCCAAGATAATCTTCAGCTTGCATTTGTTGGAGTCAACGATTGGGGAAATAATTTGTATCTCGACAATATAAAAGTTGTAACGACTCCGCTGGATGACGTCGCTTTGATAGAGGTGATTTCGCCTACCCCTGTTATTTGCGAAACGCAGGTACCTCCAAAAGTACGCGTGCGCAACGCCGGAACCTTGGTTACATCCTTACGGGTGCGCATTACCATTAACGGCCTGAACTCAACGATCCAGAATTTTGATGACTTGAACCTTTTCGGAGGCGCTGAGATCGACCTGGAGCTTTCTCCGATCACCTTAACCCCAGGGGCCAACACAATTGTCGTAGAACTCCTTGAACCGAACGGCCTCCCGGATGTCAACCCTTCTAATAACACTAGCACAATTTATACGGTCGTGAATGAGGCAGTGGAAGAAATTCCTACACGACAAAATTTTGAAGGCGACTTCGAAGACCAGTGGACCACGATCAACCCGTCGGGCGGGATGAACTGGGAATTGAAATCGATGGGAGCAAACCATGTATTGTTTTTCAATGGCTACAACAATACTGTCATTGGCGATAAAAGCTGGTTTGTCAGCCCCCGGTTAGATTTCTCCCTAGCCACCGAAGCGAGTCTTTCGTTCGATTTGTCGTATGCATACAGGACAGGCTACATCGATCGTCTCTTGGTACTGGCGTCGATGGATTGCGGCCTGTCTTATTCCGATACGCTGCTCAATGAAGAAGGTATTGCGCTTGCCAATGGTAATTCGTCATCGTCGTCGTGGCTTCCTGAAGATTCCCAGTGGCGAAGAAATTTACCCATTAATCTCAATGCGTATGCAGGAGAAAACGACGTCCGCATTGCGTTCGTCTTTGTCAGTGCGAATGGAAATAATATCTATCTCGACAACATTGAGCTCTTCGTTTCGGAAACCCCTTTTGTCGTAGGCGAGCCAATGTCGGTCTATCCCAGTCCATTTATTCTACAGGCCCAACCCGAAAATCCTTTGCAAGTGACGTTCTCCCTCGCAGAAAAAGGACCGGTTGTGATCGAGCTTATCGATTTGACGGGACGGGTGCTCGCCAGTGAAACGCCGCCAAATGTTTTGAATCAAACATACATCATCTCAGTTCCAGATATACAGGCTGGTATGTATATCGTCCGTGCAAAATCCGGCATGGGAACTTTCAGTAAAAGAGTAATTATTGTAAAATAATTACGTTGATTGGCACAAAGGCGGGAATGGGATTATCTTTCGACCAAATTATTTTTTAATGTCTAAGAAAAAGAAAATCGCGATTTTGTACGGGGGCAGATCTGTAGAGCATGCAGTCTCTGTGAATTCCGCGCGAAACATTTACGAGCACATCGACAAAAATCATTTCGAGCCGATTCCTATGGGGATCAGTAAGAGTGGTCAATGGTTTTTAACAAACGGAGTAAGCAAAGACATGGTACAAGGAAAAGCCCTTGGCCTCATGCTTGACCCCGTTAACCCGGGGTTTATTTTGCTATCGAGCGGCGACCGCTTCAAGGTCGACGTGGTCTTTCCGGTGCTGCACGGAACAGACGGCGAAGACGGAAGTATCCAGGGACTGATCAAAGCCATGGATATTCCGATGGTAGGCACGTCTGTTCTCGGCTCTGCATTGTCGATGAACAAGATTGTAGCAAAACGCCTCATGAGACAAGCTGGCTTGCCGGTTACAGATTTTCTCACGTTCCGATACGCTGAAAAAGACAAGATCAGCTTTACGTCGATCTCAAGAAAATTAGGTACTCCATTCATGGTGAAGTCTGCAAGCTTAGGGTCGTCGGTGGGTGTAACTAAGGTGAAGAACAAAGCCGATTTCAAAAAAGCCATCGAGGAAGCGTTTAAGTACGACGATGAAATGCTGGCGGAAGAGTTTGTAGTCGGCCGCGAGATTGAATGTGCCATCCTGGGCAATACGCCCGCCGAAGCTTCTTACCCCGGTGAAATCGTCATCAGCAAGAATTACGAATTCTACACCTTCGATGCAAAGTACGTAGACCCGGAAGCCGTGCAGATCCATGTTCCTGCGAAGCTCTCGTCACCGATCGCCGAAAAAATCCGTTCGGTTTCCGTTAAAGCCTTTGAGGCTTTGCATTGCCAGGATTTTTCCCGGATCGACCTTTTCCTGGATAAGAAAGGCAAGATCTACATCAACGAAATCAACACTATTCCGGGATTTACCAACTCCAGCATGTACCCGATGATGTGGAAAGAGCGGGGAATTAGCTTTTCCGACCTGATCACACGACTGCTTAACCTCGCCCAGGAACGTTATAACCGGGGTAAACGGATTGAACGCGACTTTAAGTCCTCGTTAAAATTCTGATCTTGTATATTTGCTGCAATTGATGAATCCATGAAGTTTAGCATTCTGAAATTTAAGAAGAATACGCTGGGGGGTGTGCTTATCCATTTGATGTTGGCAGGGGCTATCCTCGCTATTCTTTGTATCGTTTACTTCTTTGCATATCTGCCCAATACTACAAACCACGGACAAAGTATTACCGTGCCTAACATCGAAGGGATGCAGCTCGATCAGCTTGAAGATTTCCTCGTAAAAAGAAATCTGCGATACGAGATAAATGATTCCTCCTATTCCGAAGAATATCCACCGCTCACGGTGTTGAAACAATATCCTCAAGCCGGGGCGAAGGTCAAGGAAGGAAGGAACATCTTCATTTCCATCAACCGTCTTGAGCCTCCTACCGTGCCAGTACCGAATCTCGTAGATGGCTCGGTAGTAAATGCCGAAGCGGTTCTTAAAAGCAATGAATTGAAACGAGGGAAAATTGAACTGGTCGCCGGACCTTTCAATGTGGTTAAAGAAATGAAATACAAGGGACAAGTGATTGCTGCCACTGAACGCGTGCCAAAAGGGTCGACGATAGACCTGGTCGTGATGGATGGTGGAAGCAAGGACTTTCAGGCGGCTGACTTTGCAGGACTCAGCCTTGAAGATGCCAAGGTCATCATATTTGGTTCAAATCTTAACCTTGGAAATGTTATTATTGTTGGTGACACCACTGGGGGTGGCGTTGTAATAAGGCAAAAGCCCGAAGCCAATGAAAATATTAAGGTAGGTGATGTCGTTGATTTGTGGATAGGAAAATCGGATAGTGTTATTCCTGATGACGAACCCAGCGAAAACTAACCTCGTTGTTGCACGCCGCACCGCCAAATTACAGGCGCACAGGCATACGTTCGCTTATGGCTTATTGCTGATTATTTTTACAGTCATTACCCCCGCTGCGGTCGCCCAATTCAAAGTATATCCGCTCCCTAGAGCGAGCGAACGTCAGCCTTCTAAAGCTAAAGAAAAAAAAACGGTAGCGAGAACGCAGGAGCTAACGCCGCGCTCATTGCCTTTTTGGGATGATTTTTCCTGGACGGCAGTCAACAATACCGGCGACACCATCGCAAATTATCCTGTCGATTCATTGTGGGTCAATAACTTCAAAGTATGGATCAACGATGGCCTGGGATTGAATCCCCCCTCGATAAATGTTGCAAGCTTGAACGGACTGGATTCGGCCGACAATTCACCATACGCCGATCAGTCCACTGCCACTGGTTTCAGAGATACATTGGTATCTCAACCGATCAAACTGGACGAGGTTGAATCAGCCGCTCGTAACTCGGTTTACCTGAGTTTTTTTTATCAGTGGTCCGGAAATGGCGAACCTCCTGACGCGAATGACTATTTACGAGTGGACTTTAAGAATGATCAGGGCATCTGGGAAGCTGTAATGACTATCCGGACCAAAGACTCTTTTCAAAAGGATGAGTTTTATGATACGCTGGTGAAAGTGGATGGAGAACGCTTTTTCCACGAAGAATTTCAATTTCGATTCATGAACTTTGGGCGTCTATCCGGACCGTATGATACCTGGAATCTTGATTATGTGTACCTGAATAAGAACCGAACTGCCGCTGATCGCTATTTGCCAGACCGAACAATTATATCGTCGATTACAAATTTGTTCAATAGCTATCGCGCAGTGCCATATGATCACTTTAAGGTCAGCAAATCCATTTCTCAACCACAATTCGACGTCTTCAATGTAAAGAATGACACATCAACCCTCTCCTACTCAACCCAGGGTACATTCGTTAATTACAAAGATGGCACTGGGGTCGCTTATGTAGTCGATACGTTGGGCAACGCGGGCACCAGTCCAATCGACGGACTGACAGGGATTATTTATGCCCGCGAAAGGAAGACGGTAACGCTCGAACATGTACCTGACGCAAATGATGCTTCTCAATTTGATCCGAATGCAGACTCGGTGTCGGTAAGCTTGAAGGTGCAGTTGTTTACGGGAGACACGTTTAACCCAAAAACAGGAGAATTTGCCAATGACTATGACCCCTCAAAGTATCAACCACTGGATTTCAGAAGCAATGATACTATCAGGGCTGACTACTGGCTGAAAAATTACTACGCGTACGACGACGGTATTGCCGATTACTCTGTCGCCCTGACCGCGTTTGGCAACCGGGCGGCTTATTTGTTTGAATTGCTTACGTCAGAACCTGATACACTCATTGGCTTTGATATTCACTACCCTGACTACGGCGTACCCAGTAATCTTACCGTTGACTTCACCATCTATAATGATGATAACGGTCTTCCGGGAATACCATTATATACCTTGCCCAGTATTTTGATAAGTAAAACCGGTACTAATAAGTTCAAGGAGATACGGTTTGGAGAACAATTTCTCGTCCAGGATAAATTTTACATCGGATGGAAAGCGCCCGTGGGGGGCACGTTCAAGGTGGGCCTTGATACCAATAATGATTCCGGGTCGAAACTGTTTGTAAACACGAATGGATTTTGGTTCCAAAGCAGCGATGTCGTTGGAAGCGTGATGATCCGGCCTGTGTTCGGAAGCGGAAACATTATTACAGGAATCCCGGAGGAAGAACTCCAGTCACAAATTTTTCCGAACCCCAACGAAGGTAGATTTTTTATCCCCCATGACGTTAAGATTATTTCAATTATTAACATAGCCGGCCAGACCGTTCGCTATTCCATAGAAGAATTTGGTGAGAATCAAAAAGTGAGCTTATCAAATCCTTCCGCCGGGCTCTACATCCTTCGTCTGCAGAAGGGTGAACAAATGTTTTATTCCAAAATTGTCGTCAGGTAAAGCGACTGCAAAGTATTTTGGGTCGGCACGTATGCGATCCCGTGGAATCAACTTATTTTTATCTCTTGTTGCTCTCGGATTTCATTTCGATTTCTGAAATAGACATCCGTTTTACGCAATGTTTAAAGTATGCCTTTGACAAGACCATTAATCGTAGCATCAAGTTCTCCACGCCGTCAGTACCTAATGAAGGAAGCAGGGTTTAGTTTTACCATTGAAAAACCCGATGTGGATGAATCATTTCCCATAGATCTTCCGGTGGATCAGGTGGCCAAATACCTTGCCGAGAAAAAGGCAGAATATTTTCGCTTAACTATGAAAGATGAAGTGGTGATAACCGCGGACACAGTGGTCATTCTGAAGCAAGAAATTTTGAACAAACCGGTTGACCGGAGAGAAGCAATCGACATGCTCAGCAAGCTTTCTGGGAATACGCACAATGTCATGACCGGAGTATGCATTATTTCAGCGGAGAAGGAAGTGAGCTTCGACGACACGACCCAGGTAACTTTTGTTTCGCTGACAAAACAAGAAATCGA
>DASUTP010000014.1:0-9541 GCA_036374515.1 Chryseolinea sp.
GCATGTTAAATCGCCCCAGCCAAACGCCATTCCATTAATGCTTATCCATGGCTGGCCAGGGTCATTTGCAGATTTCATTAAAGTAATCGAGCCGCTTTCAAATCCCGAAAGTGCTGATCAGATGGCTTTTGATTTGGTTATTCCTTCTATTCCAGGGTTTGGCTTTTCGATTCCCGTAAAGGAGAAAGGCTGGAATATGGTAAGAATTGCATCAGCTTTCACAACGCTGATGAAGCAATTGGATTATGAGAAATTTGCTGTGCACGGTGGGGATATGGGTGCTGGCATTGTGGGTATCATGTCGGGCATTAGCGCGTACAACCTCCTGGGTACGCATATCAATTCCGATTTTTTTGCCGTAGCTGGACTTGGAATGTTCCCCTCCGACAATTCGCTCTTTACAGACGTGGAAAACGAGGGGCTGGAGCGAATGAGACAATACAAAAATACAGGGACAGCATATCTCGAAATCCAGGCTACAAGACCGCATACCATTGGAATTGCATTATCAGATAGCCCCATCGGACAATTGGCATGGATGGTTGAAAAATATAAGGAATGGACAGACGCGGACAAAAATTTACCTGAGGACTCAATTGAGTTGGATCAATTGTTGACAAACGTTTCTCTGTACTGGTTCAATCAATTGGGTGCGTCAAGCGCAGAAATTCTTGCCGAGAATATGAGCATGGCTTTCGATTGGGGTGCGAATAATTCACAGTCGGCTAATGAATGGGCACCGCCAAAAGTTCCATCGGCAATGGCATGCTTCGGTAAAAATGAAGACGAGTCTTTATTGAAAAAACTGACATCCATGATGGGTGCGCCCGACAGATGGACATTTTATGAAAGAGGTTGCCATTTCCCGGCAATGGAGGTGCCGGAGCTGCTTGTGAACGACATCAGGCAATTCTATTCAGATATAGCGAATTAAGGCAGGCATCGAAAATGGTTTCATCGAACGACGTTTCAGTTTGTTTAACTTATGTGCTTTTTGAACCACGGAGTCTCGGAGGCACGGAGGTGCACAGAGAATTGGAAGTTTCGTATTTTTAATGTTAACACTGCACTGGCGATAATCGCAACATAATCAGGCGACCAAATGACTACAAAGCAATTTAGATGATTGTAAATCTTGGCCTAATAGTCCTTGTTGCTATAGCATTACATTTTGAGAATAAGACTTTAAATGTATTTGGGATCCAGCCTATTGCAAAGAGATTAGTTCAACTGTTATTTGGGTTCCTATTAACAGCGACACTCTCTAGCATAATCAACCTGGTCTTTGGACAGGTTGCGAATTTCGCGTGGGAGATGAATGAAAATCGGTCCATGCAAAGATTCATGGGCGATCTATACAGGACTTTTAACTCAGTGCTATTTGAAGAGCTAATTTTCCGGACTTACGCTCTTTACAAACTTCTCCAGTATTTAGGCGAGAGAAACTCGATCATTATTACGAGTGCAATTTTTGGCGTATACCACTGGTTTACATTTGGTGTATTGGGGAACTATCCGATGATGATTTGGATATTCTTTTACACAGGTCTTTGGGCCGCCATGTTTGCGTTCTCTTATACCAGAACCGGAACAATTTTTTTGGCCATCGGCTTGCATTGGGGGTGGAACTTCGTTGATCAGATCATTTTTGAAAAAAATGGTGCGGGACTGTTAAGGCCAGTGACCAACGACAAAACGGTATTCTTAAATGACATGAAGGGTTTTGTAATCACGGTACTGCCAACAATAATGTTTGCCATAATTATCATCAGTTATTTGGCGAAAGTGAAAACGCTTCAAATAAACAAGAAATCCAGCGGATTTCATTGAACATTTAGTGCAGGACGTTAAATTTAAAAATGCCAAACTCTTGAAACTAGGTCGCCTTCTCTTAAAAAGGTGATCTTCCGTTGCGACGGGGGCTTTAATTTGTTACTGCCTGGGGCAAGCGACGGCACTTTTACTGAGGAGTACAGCATAAATCACGAGGGCAAAAATGATCGAGCGCAATTTCATAATCCACCAACATGCCCGGCAATACCAATGGTCAGGTGAATGCTTCCTTTCCGTTAAATCATTCTATAGCGGAGTGGCCAGGTATCATATACAGCAACGTAATTATGCCGTGAACGATAACAATTATCTTATTTTAAATGATTGCACTAAATACAATCTAGTTATAGACCATGCAACGCCTACAGAATCATTTTGTGTTTTCTTTTCCCCTGACTTTGTTTGTCAGAACGCTTCGGCGTCGTGCGCTACAGTGGGACAATTGCTCGATCTTTCTTTCGAGAAAACGAACGGCATTAAATTACTGGAAAGAAATTATCTGCACGGAGACCCTGTGTCAAAAACATTGCTTGACGGTAGGAGATTATCAATCGAAAACAAGTCAGAAATAGAAAAGGAGGAATTTTACATTACATTATTCAATGCTATTCTTTCTCAAAATAATGATTCATTGAAGGACGCAGACAGGTTAGCATTGAAAAAGAAATCTACCAGGGAAGAAATATACAGGAGACTTCTTTACGCCAAGGATTTCATTGACTGCAATTATTCTGAAAATTTATCCTTGAAAAAGATATCCCAAGTAGCTATGCTGTCGGAAAACCATTTGCTGAGAAATTTCAACCGAATTTTTAAAACCAGCCCGTTTCAATATATAACACAATTAAAGATCGCCGAAGCAAAACGACAGATCATTGAGACAGACCAAAGCATAACGGACATCTCACTTAATCTTGGATATTTAAGCCTCACTAATTTCAGCTACTTTTTCAAAAAGGTAGTGGGAGTGTACCCTGTGGAGTTAAGAAAAAAGTGATCTATAGGAAATAGATCGGCTTAATACCGTACTACTTTTGCGAAGTATCACAGCATAATAATCGTGCTCCACCCTTGAAAGCAAATTAACATGATTGACTCCCTCAAGACATATATTAAGAACAATGAAGTTGACAAAATCATGGACATGCTTACCCAAAATCCTGAAATTCTGGATAAGAATGATGAAAACGGAAGTTCAGGATTATTGATCATAGCCTACAGCGGCCTACAATTGGCTTTTACCAAAGCGAAAGAACTAAGAAAGTCCTATTCGTTTCACGAGGCAATTGTCTGTGGGAAAATTGATGATGTAAAATATTCTCTTATGCAGGATAAAACGGTCGTGAACAAGTTTTCAAATGACGGTTTTACTCCTCTATCCTTAGCGGCATTTTTCAATCAAACAGCGATAGCGAAATTGCTTCTTAAAAACGGGGCCGATCCCAACCTAGCGGCAACCAATGCTTCAAAAGTAAATGCATTACATTCAGCAATAGCAAAAGAAAATTATGAACTTTGCAAGCTGCTGCTTGAACAGGGAGCAAAGGTCAATTCAACTCAAATGCAAAACGTTACTGCTTTACATTCTGCTGCGCACAGGGGAAACTTGAAAATGGTTCAGCTGTTAGTTGATAATGGGGCGGAAATAAATCTTAAAATGGACAATGGAGACACGGCCATCAGCATTGCTGAAAGAGAAAATCATAAAGAAATAAAGGACTACTTGGAGGGCGTTCAAGACAAAGGACATCCACAAAACTAAAATTGTCTTGATAGAGATAGCTCCACGCTATGGGTTGGGGGCAAGCTCCGTCGAACGGAGCGCGGTGAAGGAGTTTAGAAACAAGAACTTTGCTCAAAGTAATTTTAGAATCGTGACGCTACTTACGATTGGGTAGGAGGCGCTGAAATTGGCTCTGTAGTGAGCACGCAATGACATCTTTAGATACACAGCGAAATCGCGAGCGGAAAGACCGGTATAGCGTTGATATAAGGGTCCTAGCAAAAGTTTTGTACAACTGACTTGTCGCATTTCGTGGATCCCAGTCGTAGTAACGCTTCAATGTCGCAAAAAGAAATCTGCGTGAGTCTCTTATATTTCATAACTTACTTTAAATATTTAGCGGGGGTAATGATTATGAAAAAATATATTTTACCATGCTTGGTTGTAGCGATGAGTTTCGCGCCGAAAGCTTTTTCTCAAACAGAAAAGGATTCGACATTATTGGGCCTGCCTGGAGACAATCTCGACCTATACGCTGTTTTGGATCTTTTTCAAAAATCAAAGACGATTGAAGACTTTGAAAAATCGCTAAATCTTGAAAAAACGGGAATCAATAATCTGGACTTGGATTTGGACAACAAAGTTGATTTCATAAAGGTTGAGACCAAGAATGAAGGAGATGATTTTACCTTTGTGCTCCAGGTTGCCGTCAGTAAAACTGAAACACAGGATGTCGCCGTGATTTTAGTATCCAAGGACAAGGATAAAAAAATTACGATGCAGATCGTAGGTGATCCCGATTTGTATGGCAAGGATTATATTGTTGAACTAAAAGAGACGAGAACGCCTGCCGTTACTGCCAATCCGGGCTACACGGGTACAGATACTGTAGTGGTTAGTGCGCCGGCAAAAACTACTGTTGTAGTGGTCGAGTCTACGCCCATTGTTCAATATGTCTATTCCCCGGCCTATGTACCGTATCATCCCCCCTATTACTATGGATATTATCCGCCATATTTTGCAGCGTTTACGGTGATGGCGGTCGGCATGTATATAGGTCATCATTCCTACTACCACCACCACGGCTACGGTTATCATGGAAACACTACCATAATCCATAACACCAATAATTTTAACAACTACAATAACTCCAGAAACCGGTCAAACACTGTGAGCCATCATAAGGAAAACGGCAGGTACAATTCACGCAATACTGCGTCAACGCGTCCTGCAACTCGACCGGCAACCGGAGCTGCAACGCGTCCGGCAACCGGAGCTGCAACACGGCCATCGGGCGGAGCATCAACACGGCAATCACCTGTTGTACGTCAGCAGAACCCGGCTTCCGGCACAAACCGTCAGTCAAGTGGGGTGTCGCAATCTTCACGTCAGTCGACGAACTATTCCAGGCCCAGCTCAAATGGCGCTTCGCGGTATAGTGGCGGCGGAGTTTCCAGAGGCGGAGGTGGCTTTAGTGGCGGTGGCTCCAGAGGAGGAGGCGGCAGAAGGCGTTAACAGATCGGTCCATCAAAAAGAACTCAATTCACTCCAGCGCCCTTGAAAGCTTTGCGACGACCAGCGGTCTTTTTTAGTCAAGGGGCATATCTGAAGCACTCATATCGCGAATGACGACATAATTGCCGTCACGTTTTTCAAATAACACCATATAGTTTCCGGTATTAATAGCAACGTCCGTAGAGTCAGTCAATTTGTAATAACCAATTTCAACAACTTGGTTGGCATCTGTTGAAACAAAAACTTCATTTGTTATAAATGAAATCTGATTGCCCTTGGAAGAAGAATCAAGTCCGGCTTTCAAATAATCTACAATGGCCTGCTTTCCCACTAACGGTGCTTTGTTTTGGGAAAAGGATATGGCATCATCTGCATAATAACCTATGTTTCTCAATTCCCCTTTGTTATACACCTCTGCAAATTCGTTTTCCTTGGCTTGAATTTCTTTTTTAATTTGTTCCTTATCAATTACCGGTGCTGTTGCCGGTTCTTCTTGCTTAGTGCTGCAGGCTATCATAAAAGATATCATACATGATAATGCCGCCGCGATTGCCTGATTTTTCATGATTATATTGTTAGTCACAAAAGTTATATAATTAAAATTGAATACCGACTTATTTTTCCCATTTCTTTGCCGCATGAGAATAGAAAACTTACTATCAGGCCAGACGACGTACTCGAGTCTCCGTTATTTTTTAAAGGGACGTGGCGGCCGTAACTTTATGGAGCGATTTCTCTTTTGACAAATATGACAGTCGAAACCCTGAAGAAACGAACTGTTATTTTGCATAATGGCCACAACCGACGCTACTAATGACCGAGTTATCAAATGAAAAACATCAACGACCAGACTTGCCCAATTAACGTTGAAGAACTTTGCGTATTTTGGTAGGTAGCGGAATGGAGAATAAAGCTGCACAACCCTATCCGCAGAGGTTTTTAAAATATAGAAATGGTAGCAAGACTCTTGAAAATAATAATTTTTATAATCGGCGGAATACTTTCTGTCGCTGCAATATTGATTTTAATACTATGGATGAAAAGCCCGGGGCGAGCAGAACCGATAGCCGACGCCAATGGAAAAATGCTTGAGGGAAGTATTTCTACCATTGAAAAAGTTACACTCGGTGGGCAAGAACAGTATTTATTTATACGAGGCGCAAGCTTAGCTAAACCGGTCATGCTATTCGTGCATGGCGGACCTGGAAGCCCGGAGTTGTCATTCATGAAAAATTACAACAGCGACATTGAAAATGATTTTATAATGGTGTATTGGGAACAACGTGGAGCAGGGAAGTCTTATTCAGAAAATATTCCCATAGAGAGCATGACCCTCACACAGTTTATATCAGATACAAAAGAATTAAGCGAATACCTTTCTAACCGCTTTAATCAGGAGAAAATATATCTCATGGGCCATTCATGGGGTTCCCTCTTGGGAATTTTAACCGCCTATCACTACCCCGAACGCTTTCACGCATACTTTGGCATTGGACAGGTGGCCAATCAATACAAAGGTGAAAAACTTTCATTCGAATGGGTTAAAGAACAAGCGCATCAACGAGATGACTACGGAGCCGTGAAAAAGTTGTCAGAGATGAAATTTCCCGACTCATTGGCCAGTAGTGATGAATGGATAAAGTTCGTGATGAATGAAAGGAGGTATGTTATTGAATACGGAGGATCAATGCGTCAGCTAACAGGAATTTGGCCGATGGTCAAGCTGGTTCTTAGTACTGAAGAGTACACGCTTGGTGACAAGTTCAATTATATGAAAGGAAACATTTTCTCCCTTGAACATCTATGGCCCGAAGTGATTAAAACAAATCTTTTTAACGCGATCGACAGTATGCAAGTTCCGGTATATATTTTTCAAGGCCTTTACGATTATCAAACCCCACCTGTTATTGCCAAAGCCTTTTACGATCAACTCAAAGCACCGGAAAAGGAGTTCTTTACGTTTACAAACTCCGCGCATAGCCCATTAATGGAAGAAGTAGAAAAATTTAATAGTCTGGTAAGAGAAAAGGCCGGCATCGGAGATGATCGCAGAGGGGAAAGTGCGAATTAATCCGCGATATTCAACGCTGCCGAAAAGTTTTATAAATTTGTAACCATAAGATAAGCTAACCAATGTAATCTGAGTTTCTTTCAGGAAATAGAGACAATGAATTCGGTACAACGAAATCATTGCATTATTTACTTTTGAAATGAGATTATGATTAAGCTACAAGACGTTTCATACCTGCACCATAACAGAGATTTGTTGTTTGAAAATATAAATCTCACCGTCAATAAGCATGACAAAGTAGCGCTCATTGGTAACAACGGCGTGGGAAAATCTACATTATTGAAAATTATTGCCGGGGAGTTGCAGATATCCGGAGGAGACCTCCAGGTAGACTCCAAGCCGTATTATGTGCCGCAAATTTTCGGGCAATACAATTCGTTTACCGTTTCACAGGCCTTAAGAATAGATGGCAAAATTAACGCATTGAGAGAAATCCTTGATGGACGGGCAGCGGAATATCATTTGCACGTTCTCGATGACGATTGGACCATTGAAGACCGTTGTAAGGAAAGTTTTGAATACTGGCAAATAAGGGACATTCCGCTTTCACAAAAAATGCAAGAGTTAAGTGGTGGCGAGAAGACAAAAATTTTTCTGGCTGGAATTGCAATCCATCGACCCGAGCTCATTTTACTGGATGAGCCCAGCAATCACCTTGACGGTAGGGCCCGGCAACTTTTGCGCGACTTTATTCAATCTTCCCTAAGCACCTTTGTTATCGTGAGCCACGACAGAAAATTATTAAATCTATTAAATACAATTTTGGAGATGAGCAACCGGGGCATCAATGCCTATGGAGGAAATTATGATTTTTATTCCGGGCAAAAGCACATTGAAAACAATGCCCTCAATCAAGACATCCACAGCAAGCAAAAAACACTCAAGAAAGCCAAAGAAAAAGAACGGGAAACTGTTGAGCGTCAACAGAAGTTAGACAGTCGCGGAAAAAAGAAACAGGAAAAGGCGGGGGTATCAAGGATAATGATGAACACCCTGCGAAACAAGGCAGAAAGGAGTACATCAAAAATTAAAAGTGTTCATGCGGAAAAGATTGGCGACCTGTCAGAAGAATTGCAAGCCCTCCGCTCCTTATTACCTGACATTGATAAAATGAAATTCGGTTTTGACAATTCGCGGTTGCATAACGGAAAGATCTTGTTTAGGGCCACGAGCATCAATTTTGCCTACAATACGAAAAAGCTTTGGTTGAAAAATCTGAGTTTCCAAATCACAAGTGGCGAACGTATTTCCTTAAAGGGATTAAATGGTTCCGGAAAAACGACTTTGATAAAATTGATCCTGGGGAATTTAGATCCACAAACAGGCACAGTTTACCGGGCAGAAAACAAATCAGTTTATGTCGACCAGGACTATTCGTTGATTGATAACAGACTGAAAGTTTATGAGCAAGCCCAACAATTCAATACTTCCCGATTGCAGGAGCACGAGATCAAAATCCGGCTCGACCGGTTTCTGTTTACCAAGGAAGATTGGGAAAAAACCTGTGACAAACTAAGCGGTGGGGAAAGGATGCGATTGATGCTTTGCTGCCTGACCATTAACAGTCAGTCGCCCGATATTATTATATTAGACGAACCTACAAACAATTTAGACATTCAAAACATTAAAATATTGACGGCCGCGATCAATGAATATCAGGGAACGTTAATTGTGGTTTCACACGACGAAACCTTTTTAAAGGAAGTGAACATTGCACGGGTGATAGAACTATGAGAGTACAGGGGCTTATGAACTTGAAGCAAATGCATTCGCTGCAATTACTTACTAAAACAAAAGAACATGTCAATAACTAAGAATTCGGAATGGATTGGAATGCAAAAGGTGAGCGAAGCTGTTGCGCTCACCCTAAAGCAAATGAGACACTATGCACAGCCGGGCATGACCACGAAACAACTGGATAATTATGGCGGCCACATTCTCAGCAATCTAGGGGCGAGGTCAGCACCAAATCTCACGTATGGCTTTCCCGGCTGGACTTGCATCAGCGTGAATAATGAATTTTGTCATGGCGTACCGTCGGATAAAAAGATACTTTGTGAGGGAGACTTAATTAATATTGACGTCTCCGCAGAGTTAGATGGCTTTTGGTCTGATAACGGCGCTTCATTCGTCCTCGGTTCTGATACAAACAAACATCAAAAACTCATCGACGCCTCAAAACAGATATTGCATAAAGCAATCGACCGTATCAAAGGAGGTGTGCGAATATCAGACATAGGCCTTCTGATTGAAACCGAAGCCAAAAGAAGGGGTTACAAAGTCATCAGAAATTTGACCGGTCATGGAATCGGGCGGAGACTGCATGAAGAGCCTTGCGAAATAGCTAATTATTGTGATAAATTTAATGTTACAAGATTTAGGAAAAGCTCAGTAGTTGC
>DASUTP010000015.1:0-6987 GCA_036374515.1 Chryseolinea sp.
AGTAGTTACAGCGCCGGCCATATCAAAATTATTGGCTGCTCCATTGGCAAAACGCATCCAAGCCAGATCAGGCGGCTGGGCTATCAGATTAGGACCGTTAAGGAGGAAACACAAGCAGATGACGCACTTTAATTGGTGAACTGTAACACTTGACAGGTTTCGCCCTGGTAGGAAGAATGTAGAATTTTTCATGGCTCTCGGAGTTATGTTTCGTGTTTGAACGTCAACCATATGGTTGAATTTATCTCTTGGTGGCGACCGAAATGAAATGGTTACCGGTTTGACAGAAACTTATTTTCACTTTTCACGAAATTGTTTTCAGCAAATCGGTAACTTTTAGAAGTTATACAACACCAAGGGTAGCAACACTATAAAATCTTCCTGCGAGGAGGGTGCGCTGGCTTGCATTGAAAGCAACCTTACATCATTATAAAATGAAACAATATGACTTACGTTAACGGATTTACGCCAAAACAAAAGTACATTCTCTTCACTTTGTTTCTGGCGATATTCTCTTGTGAACAAGCACCGACCCCGACAAAAAAATTTATGGTTGCACGAGTTTACAATGCAGCTACAAGAGACGGAGAAGCCGCTTATCTCAATGCCATGGACAAAAGCAATTTGCCGCAGGACTTTCTTGACGCAGTTAAAGCGAGGCAAGAAGAATTGGAAGAGATAAAAGCAGCGCTTGATGCTATTCCTGCGATAGCGTTGAATATCGCCCGATGTTTGCCGGTTGAGGGACGTGTTCCCCCTCCATTGCCTTGTCCGCTGAGTGAAGATCTGCAGGTCCCGATTCCCGTGGGCACTCAGATTGAGCTTGATCTGGTTGGAGTATTCCAGGATATTCCTGGGAATCCCGGTACCCGTGTTGAAGTAGAACAGGGCAGCGCGGTTCTTTTAACAACGGATGGCAAAAAGGTTTTTGCCGAAGGGTCATTAAATTCATATGATAATTTTTTTCAGACCGCTTGGTATCATTTTGATGTGAAGAATCCTGCCCTGAGCAAAAAGCCATTGATCCTTCGAGTTACCACCGTCGTTGTGATTAACCAACAATCACAACCGGTCGTGATCGAAATACCTGTTCCGCCGTCGATGTTCCTGGCAGACAATCTTTACTAAACCAGTAAACGATATCGTGTAAAACTTTGAGAGTGAATCAAAAGGTATTTACGAACGATTTCGCGGCGTTGTCAGCCCTTGTCGGGAACTCCTTTGTAACCCTCCATCGCCTTTCGATGGCTTGCATCATCGTCGCTTCGATTCCTGCCAGCACCTTGGGTTCCGTGCAAAAAGATAGCCTCGACGTGCGGATCATTCAGGCTCTGGACGATATCTACAATGATTTCTACTTTGCTGACTATTTCAAGGCCGCCGAAGCATTGGATCGGCAAATTGAAATCGCATCGAAAGCAAGACGTTGGCACATGGTGTTGAGTGGCCTTACGCTGAAAGCAAAATGCGCCTATAACCATTATCTGGCTGATAAAACATATTCTATTTTACTTCAAGCAGAGTCAGTCGCCGAAGAATATAGACAAGCGTTAGATAGTCTCGATCCTGTCAGAGAATACAGGAGCGAAATAAATTATGTGAGAGGCATGCACTTTCATGAGGTTGGAGATTTTAGCAGATCGATCAGTAGCTTTGAGATAATCATCGACAACCAACGAAAATACAAAGGTATCGATCCATTTTACCTTTATTATGTATACTCGTTCATCGGACATGCCAGCCTTCAACTGATGTTGTTTGATAAAGCGTATCTGAACTATGAAGAGGCGTCGGCTATGTTGATAGCCAGTCAGGTGGAGGACAATTCCTATCAGCTTGCCATGGGTAATTTATATAAGGGTCAATGCAAAGAATATAAAGCAAAAAATATTTCTGATCAGAAACTTGCGCACAGCGCGATGGCTCACTACAAAGAAGCCTTAAGAATACTCCTGCCTCAAAAAGAAAAAATTTCCTACAAAGGCGCCCTGATGTCAGCATATACCCGACTGGCTGCAACGAGTTCTTTTATGAATCAGTATGACAGCGCCATCTATTACCTCCACGAATCAATAAAATTTCAAGGATCGAACGAGCCGACATTGTCGGGCACTTATTCTGACTTTGGCGACCTCTACATGAAACAGCACAAGTACAGTCTTGCGAAAGAATATTTTGACAAAGGTATTGCCATTGCGAACGCCGGTTATCAGGGCAAGCATTTCCGGAAAGTTATTCCGATGCTGAAAAAAACGGAGCTACTATTAATGCAACAAAATTTCTTGGGTGCTTTGGAGACCTGTCAGGTTGCCCTGAGCCAGGTAGTTAAGGGCTTTGACAACGCCAAGGATTTGCATGCTCTTCCCGCGGTCGACAGGGAAGCAAATATTGACCTTGTGCTCGATGGTCTGACACTAAAAGGAAGAATACATTTGGCCCTCTATAAAAAATCCAATGACGATATCGAATTAAAAACGAGTCTCGCATCCTATCAAACCGCTATCGAAGTTATTGAGGACGCCCAAAAGAGATTTCCCGAAGGAGAGTATAAACAAACCCTTGCTGCGAAGGCACACCCATTGTACGAATATGCGTTAGATGCCGCATTTACATCATATGAAAAAAATCCTGGCTCGCATCACCTCACTGAATTAATCTTCAAACTGCTGGAGTCTAACAAAAGTACCATGCTGCGCGATGCATCCACCAGCAGCCTGGCATTTAACTATCAGGACGTACCCACTTCCACATTGGAAAAGGAATCAATATTAAAAGGTTCAATTGCCTCGATGCGTGCGAGGTTATATGAAAACCCTGTAGATAGCTCAGCGATCGAATGGAAACGCGAACTCTATGCGTTAACACGCCAATATGATTCTATACTGACAAAAATAAGGAACGATCATCCGCGGTATTTCGAACTAAAATATGGAGATCACCTGTTATCAATCGACGAGGCTAAAGCAGCGTTGGCTCCGGAAACGTTGATGTTAGAATATTTCTGGGGCGATCGTTCGATATATATCCTTGGGCTGAGCAAATCTCATTTTGTGGTGAAAAGGATTGCGCTCTACGAAGAAATAAAAAATTCCGTGTCGGATTTGATAAAGTTAATCGGGAGCAGCGAAACCGATTCCAAGGTACGCCAGGCATTGCCGTTTGCTAAAATATCCAACGCAACGTATACGCGCCTTTTAAAGCCTGTAATTGATGCATTCGCGGATGAGCTGATCAGAACGCTTGTGATCATTCCAGATGGTTTGCTCGCTTATTTGCCCTTCGATCTGTTGGTAACTTCTCACAAAAAAGAAGAAACGACATATGGAGCGTTATCATACCTTCTAAGATCTTATGTCATTAGAAATATATTTTCGGCGTCAGAGCTACTGGCTAACGACACCAAAAAAAGTTATTCAGTCAACTATATGGGCTTTGCGCCAGATTACAGCAACTTCAATTGGCAACCGGATGCCACACGGGGTAAGGAGTTTGGCACCGCGCTTACCCATAACGTGGAAGAAATAACAGCCGCCGCAAGCTTCTTTGACGGAAAAGTTTTCACACAAAACGAGGCGACGGAGGAAACATTCAGAACAGTGTCAGGCGACGGAAAAATGTTACACCTTTCCATGCATGGATTTGTCAATGACCTCGTTCCGTCTTTCTCAGCTTTGCTTTTTACTTCGGCAGATTCAAGCGATGACCAGGATGCTAACAATGATGGAGTACTGCACCTGCACGAATTATACAACATTGCCATAAACGCCGAGCTGGCCGTCTTGAGCGCATGTGAAACGGGCACCGGACGTTTTGCACGCGGGGAAGGCAGTATGAGTCTGGGCCGTGCATTTCGTTATGCGGGATGTGAGAACATCATTATGAGTTTGTGGAAAGTAAATGACAACACCACCGCCAGGCTGATGAAAGAATTGTTTTCGAACCTGAATCTTGGCATGGGAAAAGACGAAGCACTGCGACAAGCGAAACTCGACTTCATCAACAACTCGGAGAACAAGTATTTTACGCACCCTTATTACTGGTCAGGGTTTGTCTTAACTGGCGATTCGGCACCAGTTTTTGATCGGTCACGCAATTGGTATTACATCGCTGCCTTTTCGGCAACGATCGTCATCGTTTTCGTTGTCATTATATATTTTAAAAGAAAGAAGCCGCTGTCCCGATGAACTGCCACGAAAGCCCGTCCTTTATCTGTAAAGAAAGCAAAGTGCAACTCCCTCATTAGTTTTTTTGAGTCATCATTTAGCTTCCGTATGTCGATTATTTGTGACCCAATCGAGAAGAAACTCACTCGCTTTGCGATAATGAGGTTGGTCCCTTCACCTTTTTAAAGCGTTAATTATCCCATAATCCAGGTAACCTTTTTACATTTAGGTACACTAATGACCGACAGCGATTTATTAAAGGAACCGATTGCATCACAACTTTCACGGGTGAGGAAGGGCGACGAGCAATTTCTAAAATTGTTGTATGAAAGTAAGCGACCCGGTTTTATCAGCTGGTTCCAAAAGACTTACGGCATGGGCAGGCAGCAGGCGATAGAGCTTTTTCAGAATGCTTTTTCTGCGTTCTATTTTAATGTCAAGGATGGAAAGATTGAAGTACTAAAAAGCACTATTGACACCTATATTTTTGGGATTGGGAAAATAATGATGAAAGAAACATTCCGGAAAGAAAACAGGTTAGTTGACATTGATGAATTGTCAGAAGTTGATTTGGCAGATTATAGTGTTTTTCGTCAGGAGAACGAAGCCCACAACAATCGGATCGTCGGGCTAATCCTTGATAAACTGGAAGACCCATGTAAAACCCTGCTGACGCTCTATTACTTTCAAAACTTATCGCTCGAAAGCATTGCCGAAAGTATGGGCTACAAAAATTACGGTGTAGTGAAAAAGAAAAAATGTCTCTGTTTAAAATCAGTAAGGTCGCTGCTTATTGAAAGTAAACTGACCAGGTAAATGAAAGATGAAGAAAAAGATATTGAACTGATTGAAGCTTATCTTAAAGGACAATTGACGGGTAGCGCTCTACAGGACTTTGAACTCCGCCGGACATCAGACCCGTCGTTCGCCAGCGATGTTGATGACTATTTGCTCATCATGAAGGAAGTGGATGCCGCTGGCCAGATATCGTTTATCAATAAGGTGAAGGGATGGGAGGACGAAATAGCTTCAAAAGAAAAAAAAACAAAAGTAATTCCTCTGCGACGACTGCTGGCTGTGGCCGCGACACTACTCCTAATTGCTACAGCGGGTGGATACATCTTTTTCAAATCGCTTCCTGCCGGCAATGCTGATTTATTTGACCAATATTTTGAACCGTATGAAGACGTTATTTCCCAACGTTCGGCGGATGTGGGCCCTTTTCAAAAAGGAATGAATTTTTACAATGAAGGAAAATACGCTGAGGCTATTAAACATCTTGAGGTGGCCTTGGAGGAAGATCAGGCCGATCTATCGATACGGTGTTATCTGGGTATTTGCTATCTGGCCACCAATCAAACCCTTAAGGGGAAAGACATTTTTGAGTCCCTTGCAAATTCTGATCCGGGATTGTACCGGGAAATTGCAGAGTGGAACCTTGCACTCGCTTATCTCAACCTGGATGAAATTCCGGATCTGGAGAGACAACTCAACGTTATTCTGCAACAAAAGGATCATATGTATTTCAAGCAGGCGACTGATTTATCTGCGGAACTATAGGCGGAGTACGTTTAAGAGAATATATCCACGCGCTTACCCTCCTCCCTAGCAAAAGTTAGTGTGCGTTTGTAATGCCAGGCTCTAAAAGTTATCTTCGTATACATTGAACACGGAAGTTAGTGTTATGAGTCTTCGACTATTTACGATGCTTACGCTCACTATTCTAAACGTCCAAACTCTTCTTGGTCAAATAACCGGAAACACAAACACCAGGGACCCGAGAGCAAAGCAGATATCCCATGAATACCGCGATGCACTGTGTGGGAAAGAGTGGATATGTCTTAAATTAATTGAAATCCGCCGAGGTGTAAGGGATGAATATGATCAGCATGGTAGAATTGTTGAATTTGGCCCCGACGGCCAGTTCAAGTGTTCGCCCAAATACGATGGAACATGGACTATAGTAGACGATCAGTTCATTAAAATTTCCTTGTCCACGTTTAGTAAAAATGTAAAACCGTTGCTTAACGGCGCATACTCAATCTATGCGCTTTCAGATTCAACACTTGTTCTCGGACAAATCTTAACAAGTAGTGGCGACTTTACAAGAGAGTATACCTTTACCAGCTCGTCAACAATCAGCGCGTCCTCCCGGCATCCAATGGTCTACAAGCACCCAGTTGATAGTCTTAAAGAGGGTAAGCAGATCAAGCACTATAGCAATGGCCAAGTAATGTCAGTGGAACAGTTAAAGCTCGCAAGAAAAAAAATAACTGCAGAGGATTTATTTTTAAACTACCACAAACCTTTTCACGATCGTTATAATGCAGCCGACTCAACCCTCCTGAGGTCCGTTGCACACGGCGAATGGACCTATTACTATCCCGATGGAAAAATTCAGGCTAAATATTATTATAACGAGGGCACGCCCATCGGCAGATGGGTCCGTTTTTTTCCTGACGGCCGGCTGGATGAAACTGAAAATTATGACGACAATGGAATGTTAAAATTCAGCGACAGCTATCAGTATGGGAAAGATAAACTGTGGCCAATAATTGAGAGGGAGGCGCCCAATAAACAAGTCGTATTTGTGATAGGCAGCAAAGATTCCGTGCAATTTAATCAAATTGAATTTTACGAAACGGGACAAGCTGATTCCAACCTCGAAAAGAAAATTGCCGTAAGGAATCTTTCAGGGCGAAAAGTTACTATTGTTATTCCGCACAACACACTATTTGATACCAAGTCGACTGAGGTTGAGGTGAACCCCGATGACTCGATAGTGCTCAATCTCAGCATAAAAATTCCAGCAGGCGTAACCGAC
>DASUTP010000016.1:0-2518 GCA_036374515.1 Chryseolinea sp.
CATACTTTGCAGTACAAAGTGCTTTTTAAATAATAGTATGGAGGGCTTGACCATGAAAAATAAAATGTTATTCGCTGCCTTATTCACACTGCCAATTGTTACCGTAAGCTTCGCGCAGACGCCTGACATTGCAAAACTTAACCAGTTTTTTGATCGTCTCGCCGAAAAAAATAAGGCAATGGGTAGCCTGACCATCGCGCGCAACGGCGACATAGTTTATTCCCGTGCAATTGGATTTAGCCAGATCAATGGATCTGAAAAGAAACCATTGACAGCGGGGAGCAGGTTTCGCATCGGTTCGATCACAAAAATGTTCACCGCCGCGATGATCTACCAGCTTATTGAGGCAAGAAAATTAAAACCGGATGAAACCCTCGACAAGTTTTTTCCACAGATTCCGAATGCCCAGAAAATAACCATAACCCAGATCCTTGCTCATCGCAGTGGCATCCACGATGCGATATTAGACAGGAACTTACGACCCACGCCGAATACGAGCGCAACAACGAAGGAGGAATTGCTCGCCATTATTGCGAAAGGCACGCCTGATTTTGAGCCTGGCACAAAGCTTCGGTACAGCAATTCAGGTTATTTCCTTTTGGGTCTAATTATTGAAAAATTAACTGGCAAATCATATAATGAGGTCCTCCAGGAACAAATCAGCACAAGGATCGGGCTCAAGGATACATACACCGCGACGGGAAATATTGACGTGAACAAAAACGAAAGTCTCACCTATTTTTATCTGGGCAAAGAGTGGAAACAAATGCCTGAAACCCATCCGAGCCTCCTCTTCGGCGCCGGCTCAATTATCTCGACACCGAACGACATGGTTAAGTTCATCCAGGCGCTATTCGACGGAAAAATAATTTCAAAGGAGAGCCTCGACCAGATGAAAACGATCAAAGACGGCGAGGGGTTGGGAATGGAAGTTTTCACATTCGCGGGCAAAACTTTTTATGGACACACTGGCGGCGCCGATAATTACGGGGCGTGGGTGGCTTACCTTCCCGAAGAAAAATTGGCGCTTGCGTACGCTACCAATGCTAAGGTATATCCTGTTCGCGATATCGTAAACGGTGCCATGGATATCTATTACAATAAACCGTTTCAGATTCCTTCCTTCGAACCTGTCGCCGTTAGTCCCGAAGTTTTAGACAAATACGTCGGAGTTTATTCTAGTCCCGAAGCTCCCATAAAGCTTACGATCACACGAGAAGGTTCGACGCTTTTCTTTCAACCTGGCGCGGATTCCGCAGTTGCACTTGAAGCTACGGCGCAGGATAAATTTCAGATAGAAGGTTCAGTAATCCTTGAATTCGATGTGTCAAAAGGGCAAATGACAGTAAAACGCGGCAATCAGCAGCGGGTTTTCACGAAGGCAAATTAAGGAGATATTGGCCCGGAGTTAATACAGGAATTATTTGTCAATAAGTCTCCTATGATAATTTATTTGTCCTAAATGATAACTCAAATGGGTCGCCAAATGCACCAACAAGTATTCGGTAGTTGTCTTTTTCTCAAATACCAATACAGGATATTCGTTTGCTAAAGTATTTTCATTCACGTTGTCCAGCGATGTATTGACAACACGAATTGTTTCATCAATCATGTTGAGCAATTCTTGCCGGGAAACATCTTTTAATGAAAACTCTAATTCTCTGTTTCTTACATAACCGGTCTTGCCGATTTCCTTTCCAATATAAGTATTCAGGTTACCTACCAAATGCAAACAAAGGTTTCCTGCTGAATTGGAAATGCTTTCTGCAACTTTCCAAAGGTTTTCTTCCTTCTTGTACAATTCTATTTCACTTCTCAATTTATTCAGATCTCTAGTGAACAATGATTGTAGGCTTACTGTTAACATACATATCAACCTTTAAATTGTCCTTCGAATACTACTACATGATTAAAAACATCTTTCACGTTTTTTTCGTGGATTACATTCTCGTGTCCAATTTTTCCAGCATAAAAGCAAGTGGCCTTCTCTCTCTCATCATATGCAAACCGGGCTGACACTACGTCTGATTGAAAAAGAACTAAGCCCTCCCACTTCTCAACTATCTTAAAATTGTGTCTTTCAAATAAGGGTTGTAACGTCGCTATCGTTTCTTCGAAATTCATGGTGTCAAAATGAATAGATTGTCGCAACCGTCTCTGTAACTGTCGTTAAGTACCACCTGATTGTCACAAAACAAAATGCGTCCATGCAAATATTCGCTTGGGGATGATAATTCAAGTCCCCAGGAGTTGCCGTCCTCGTGCACTACCTTCCACGTTCCCTGAGTCAATGAAGTTGCATTTTCGTTCACGGAAAATGTGCGGTCGGATCTGAATGTCACTTTAATGTTCTTGTTTGCTGATACGGTCCTGCCTGTCCAAAAGCAGGCTTGTTTACTCCATGTCCATGAGCCAATGAGCTTAGCCGAGATAGCTGTCGAGTCGAGGTTTTGAGACTGGTTGCAGCGCCAATATGAACCGACGTCCAGTTTGTCCTCCTTTTTACAGGCCGTAAGCA
>DASUTP010000017.1:0-5150 GCA_036374515.1 Chryseolinea sp.
CTGACACCATTTTCAACGCAACATTTCCAACATACAATGAAGCATACCTGACGGAAAGTTCATTTGAATATCCGATCTCAATCAACGGAAAGGTTAGAGCAAAAATGAACTTTGCCCTCGATATGCCGAAGGAAGATGTGGAGAAGCTGGTGATGGCGTCTGAGATCGTGCAAAAATGGACGGAGGGAAAACCTCCAAAGAAAATTATCGTCGTTCCCGGTAGGATCGTGAATGTGGTTGTTTAAAGCGGATGAAATTGAAAGTCACCATCCAGCGGCGTGGTGCGCTCAATAGCAAATAAACAATTCAACAGGCAAGCAACAGCGTCCATTTATCAAAAAACATTTCGCTACATTAGCAGTCTTTTTAAAATTTGCGCATGCTCCATTCTAAAATCGTAGGGCTTGGACACTATGTTCCCGAAAAGGTGATCACCAACGACTACCTGTCCACCAAAATGGATACGAACAACGAATGGATAATCGAACGGACGGGAATTCAGGAGCGCAGGTGGATAGACCCGACCAAGGACACAGTCGCAAACATGTCGGCAAAAGCCGCACGCATGGCGCTGGAGGGGGCGAAACTTTCAGAGAAGGACATTGATTTTATAGTTTTTGCGACGATTACTCCCGACTATTTTTTTCCGGGTTCTGGTGTGTTGCTGCAACGGGAGCTAGGCCTCGACGGGGCAATTGCAGCACTCGACATTCGAAATGCATGCTCCGGCTTCATATACGCTCTTTCAGTTGCAGATCAATTTATCAGGACGGGTATGTATAAGACAATCCTGGTGGTGGGCGCCGAAATTCAGTCGACCGCCCTGGATATAACCACGAGGGGTCGAAATACAGCGGTGATTTTTGGGGATGGCGCGGGAGCCGCGCTACTTCAGGCGAGTCCGGCGGCTGGCATACTATCGACACACTTGCATTCCGATGGCCGCTTTGCAGAAGAACTGTACGTAAAAGATCCCGGCAGCAGCAGGCCGCAGGAAGAGCGGCAGCCCGAGCAGATTCTTGATACTTCGACCTATAAGGTGGTTATGAACGGCAACCAGGTTTTCAAACACGCGGTCGTCCGTTTTATGGAGGTGATCCAGGAGGCTTTGAATGCAAATTCACTAAAGACCGAAGATATTTCATTGCTGGTACCACACCAGGCTAACCTTCGCATCAGTCAGTATATTCAGGACAAACTGGGTCTGTCTAACGCACAGGTGTATAACAACATCATGCGTTATGGAAACACGACTGCGGCGTCAATACCCATCGCACTTAGTGAGGCCTGGGCTGAAGGGAAAATCAAAGAAAATGACTTAATTTGTTTAGCCGCCTTTGGCAGCGGGTTTACCTGGGCCTCAGCGTTAATAAGGTGGTGAAAAATCTTTCGGTCGAATAATGCGTGCGCTCGAAACCTTAAACTGAAACCCTCTAACCATAACTAATGAAGACCGCATCCTACAATCCGAGCTCGTTGGAAGTACATTTTGCAAACGCGTTGTACATACTTCAAAAAGATTTGGAAAAACATCTTGAAAATAATCAGATCATTCACGTCGAAAGTCACGTCAAAAGGGATAACCCGATGGTTAGGTTCAGTCTATTGGATAAGGACGGCGACCCTCATGAAATTGTGATCCGCATCATTCAGGTGCCAGACAAATTTTAGCGCTACATTTATTCAGATGGTATTTTATCGAATACTATTTTTAATACATTCGTCGGAACCTCATCCCGTAACCTGAAGATTCATGTCATTACTCATCATTTTCGTATGTATCGCCATCCTGGTTTTACTGATCACCTATTTTAAAATCAATGCGTTCCTGGCCTTCCTTATCGTTTCAATCCTTGCCGGATTTTTGTTGGGGGTAGAAACGACAAAAATTATTGGATCAGTTCAGAAAGGGCTTGGGGATATGCTCGGATCGCTGATCATTGTAGTCGTCGCCGGGGCAATGTTGGGAAAACTCACTGCCGAAAGCGGCGCTGCGCAAAGAATTGCCAGCGGCATGATGCAATTGTTCGGAGCAAGCTACATTCAATGGGCATTGCTTGTAACGGGATTTATCATAGGCATCCCGTTGTTTTACAACGTAGGCTTTGTGCTGGTTATACCGCTGATATTTTCTGTGGCGCAGCGCTATAATTTACCCGTAGTTTATATGGGCGTTCCCTTGCTGGCCGCACTCTCCGTTACGCATGGATTTTTGCCGCCACACCCCTCGCCTACGGCCCTGGTGGCACAGTTCAAGGCAGATATGGGCACGACGCTCTTTTATGGGATCCTCATTGGATTTCCCACGTCTATTGTCGCGGGACCGATCTTTTCGCGGGCGGTAAAAAATATCAAGGCACCCATATCGTCTACCTTTAAATCGGTGGAGCTACCGGAGTCGCAGCTGCCTGGACTCGGCGTCAGCATCTTTTCCTCGCTGTTGCCTGTATTGCTCCTCGGAATCACAACGGTGCTGGGCATGGCAATCGTTGAAGACGGGTTCTTGAAAACCCTGAACGCATTTTTGAGCGATGCCGCGATCGTAATGCTGCTCTCACTCGCAGTTGCAACGTACACCCTGGGGCTCAGGATGGGAATGACCATGAGCAGGATCATGAATATCTATGTGGAGGCTGTAAAAGACATCACCATCCTGCTGCTGATTATTGGTGGTGCGGGCTCCCTCAAACAAATTCTTATCGACAGCGGCGTAAGCGACGAGATTGCATCCCTCCTGAATGGTCTGGATATCCATCCGTTGATTTTGGGGTGGACCATTGCATGTGTGATCCGCGTATGTGTAGGCTCGGCAACGGTTGCCGGCCTGACAGCGGCAGGAATCGTATTGCCACTGTTGGATCAACCAGGCGTTGATCCGAATCTTATGGTGTTGGCAGTGGGAGCAGGGAGCTTAATGTTTTCACACGTAAACGATTCAGGTTTTTGGCTCTTTAAAGAATATTTTAACCTTAGCATAAAAGATACGATCCGCTCGTGGTCGCTGATGGAAACAATTGTAGCGATCGCAGGAATTATTGGTGTGATGATATTGGATATTTTTGTTTCGTAGAATAAAAACGATATTATATGCAGGCAACCCCTGATCAGCAGTTTGAAAAGTTAGGATTAAAACTGCCCCCGGCTCCAACACCAAAAGGTGTTTACAAGCCTTTCCTTATCGTAGGAAATTTTGCTTACGTATCCGGCCATGGCACCACCAAGGAAGATGGATCATTGATCATCGGCCGCATTGGTAAAGACCTTACGATCGATGAAGGAAAATTGGCCGCACGGCAGGTTGGGTTGGCGATCCTGGCTACATTGAAACAAAATCTCGGTACTTTAAATAAAATAAAACGTGTCATCAAGGTTCTGGGCATGGTAAATTGTACTCCCGAGTTTGAACGTCACCCGTTTGTTATTAACGGATGTAGCGAACTCTTTGCTTCGGTGTGGGGTGAGGAAAACGGCATCGGGGTGCGAAGTGCTGTGGGTATGGGATCGCTCCCGGACAATATTCCCGTCGAAATCGAAGCGGTTTTTGAATTGCGGGCGCCGTCATAATTTTTTTGGGCATGCAGGAAAAGGAATGGTATAAGATCAATAACGTTGAGATTCTGGATAGTCCTGCGGTAGCAGTTTATATTGACCGGGTCAAACAGAATATACAGACATTGGTTGGAAGCATCGATGATGTCAGTAGGCTTCGTCCGCATATCAAGACTCATAAATCGCCGGAGATAACCAGCCTCATGCTCGACGCTGGCGTTAAAAAATTTAAGTGTGCAACGATAGCAGAAGCAGAGATGCTCGCGCTGGCAGAAGCACCCGACGTTTTGCTGGCCTATCAGCCGGTCGGGCCGAAGGCAAAACGCCTCTTAAGCCTTGTTCAAAAATTTCCACGTACAACATTTTCCTGCCTGATCGACAACCCCGACTCCGCCATGGCGCTGTCGGAAATATTTGCCATGGACAACCGTTCGCTTGCTGTGTACATCGATCTCAACGTCGGTATGAACCGCACTGGTATTGACCCGGAAAAAGCGCTCGGCCTTTATAACGCTTGTGAATCAGCAAAAGGAATACAAATTGTGGGTTTGCATGCGTATGATGGTCACATCCGCGATATGGATTTTAGCGTGCGTTCAAGGCGGTGCGATGAGGCGTTTGCAATGGTTACGCATTTACAGCACCAAGTTTTGTCAGCAAAAGGAAAAAAACTTACCATCGTTGCAGGCGGAAGCCCAACTTTTTCCATCCATTCCAGGCGAAGAGAAATAGAATGTTCGCCGGGTACTTTCATCTATTGGGACAAAGGATATCAACAGCTTCTCGCTGAGCAACAGTACCTCAACGCAGCCGTTCTCGTCACCCGCGTGATCTCTAAGCCTGCGGCAAACATTATCTGCATCGATCTTGGTCACAAATCGATCGCGTCGGAAAATATCCTCAGTGATCGCATTTCATTTCTGAATGCCGGTAACGTGAAACCCATTGGCCATAGCGAAGAACACATGGTCCTGCAGGTAGAAGGCACGAATCAGTTCAAGGTTGGCGACGTCTTATACGGCGTACCGTACCACGTATGCCCTACCATCGCATTACACGACCAAACTGCTATCGTAGAGGATCATTTGTTGGTTAAATATTGGGAAACGCTGTCACGCAACAGGCGGATTACCGTATAAAATTTTCGAAAGCTTTACTTTTTCTTGGGAGTGGTTTCAATTACGTGAACGAGTTCATCGTACCATGCCTGTCCGTACTTTCTAATTAAGGGATCCTTTAAAAATTTATAGACCGGTACCTGGAGCTCTTTGCCGAGTGAGCAAGCCGGTGAACAGATATGCCATTTATGGTAGTTAACGGCCTCAAAATTTTTCTTTTGCGTGATGCGTATCGGATATAAATGACATGAAATTGGTTTCTTCCAGTCAATGGCGCCGTCGTAGTATGCCGCTTCAATACCGCATTTTAAAATTCCTTTCTTGTCGTAGACTGCATAGACACATTCTCTTCCGCCAATGACGGGCGTGCAGAGATCACCCTCGTCATCGACAGTGTGCGTTCCCTGTTTTTCGATTTCCTCAATGCCCCTATCCGTGAGGTATTTTTTTATTTTTGGATAAATTTCCTCAAGTATCGCGAGC
>DASUTP010000018.1:0-5287 GCA_036374515.1 Chryseolinea sp.
GGGGGCTTTTTGTGACCCGTATTGAGCCCGAGTCTCCGGCCTCGCGGTCGCAGCTGCAGGAAGGGGATATCATCATTAACTTCAATGGGCATCCCGTTAACAGCACCCACGAACTTTTTAAAGAGCTGTCGCGGAAGGACATTTTAACGATCGTCGATATCTCCGTGATTCGGCGCACGGAAATGCTGAACTTTACGGTAGCACCGTTGGAGCTGAAAAGCCGTAACTAGATTTTGAGCGGATATTTCCCGGATTAATCACGGGTGGCAATTCCTTTTACTAATATCTTCTGCGTTTTTGTTCGGAGCTTCGTGAAGATTTGTAGGAGCTGCCCGATGACCGACCTTTTCGGAATTCCCGGGGGGAAGATTCTTTGCGGGAGGTGGACGTCTTACGGTCGGTAATCTCCACCCGTACCTGCCGACCCTTATATTCCACACCTTTGAATCCGCTCAGGACTGTTTCAGCTTTGTCCTTCTCCACCTCGAAGAAAGAGTAGGCTCCCTTTAATTCCATTTTGCCGATGTATTTTCGGCCTAAGCCCGTCACGTCCTCGATAAAACCCAGCATGTTTCCGGTATCGAGCCCATCCATTTTACCCAAATTGATGAAAAAACGGCTGCCGGTTACATAACGATCACCGTCACCACCACTTGACTTTTTTTCATCTTGATTAAGGTCCGGGGCATTGCGGTAATAATCCAAGAAACGATTGAACTCTATGGATGCGAAGCGCTTGATCAATTCCTGCTTGGTTAAATCGTTCAGCTCTTCATAAACAGCGGGCAAAAACTCCGAAATTTCATCTTCGTTCACCTTAACCTCACGCACCTTATGCATAAGGGCCAGCAACTGCTTCTGACAAACCTGCGAACCGGTGGGCACCATCATTCTCTTGAATGGCGATTTAAGGGTCTTTTCTAATTGTTTCACACGTCCCAATTCCCTCCTTGAGATCATGGCGATTGAGACACCTTTTTTCCCGGCACGGGCGGTTCGACCGCTGCGGTGCGTGTAGAATTCCATTTCATCGGGCATGTTCATGTGAATAACGTGAGAGATATCTTCCACATCTATTCCGCGTGCAGCCACGTCCGTTGCGACCAGGATCTGCAAAGACCGGTTTCGGAATTTTAACATCACGCGGTCGCGTTGTTGTTGCGTCAGATCACCATGCAAGGCATCGGCGTTGTATCCATCCTTCATCAACATTTCGGCTATACGTTGCGTGTCGATCCTCGTCCGGCAAAAAATGAGGCCGAAAATTTCAGGATTGTCATCCAATATTCTTTTCAAAGCGAGATACTTGTCTTTTTCCTGTACCATCACATAGAAATGTTCGATGTTGATGTTACCGATATTTTGTTCGCCTACGGTAAGCTCATGAGGATCACTCATGTAGTTCTTCATTATCGCTTTCACCTCACGTGGCATGGTGGCCGAGAACAACCAGGTGTTTTTGGTATCGGGAGTGAATGACAGGATCTTATCAAGATCTTCTTTAAAGCCCATGTTCAGCATCTCGTCGGCCTCGTCCAGCACCACATACTGAATCGTACTTAAATTGATGGCCTTGCGTTCAATAAGATCGATCAGACGTCCTGGCGTGGCAACGATAACCTGCGCGCCGCGCTTGACTTTCCGTATTTGTTCGCTGATGCTCGATCCTCCATAAACTGCGACAATATTGAAAGGCTTGAACTTCTCCGTAAAATTCTCCAGGTCGCTGGCGATCTGTAACCCCAGTTCGCGCGTAGGCGCAAGTACGAGTGCCTGTGTGGAGCGGCTTTCGGCGTCAATCAATTCCAACAACGGGAGGCCAAACGCAGCGGTTTTTCCCGTTCCGGTCTGCGCGAGGCCCACAAAATCGCGATTGCCCTTTAGTAAAATTGGAATAGCCTTTTCCTGAATAGGCGTGGGTGTTTCGAAGCCAATTTGTTGAACCGACTCCACCAATCCCTTGGATAAGCCCAAGGATTCGAAAGATTTCATTAAAATTTGTTAAGTAAGCGGCAAAGGTAATGGAATTATGTTGATAACGGCTGGGACATTTTAAACATTGGGATAGGGAAGGGGCGGCGGATTAGAAAATCTGAAAATACCAGGCAAGCGCTGGCAATTCTTCATAATTTTCAAATCCTGAAATTTTCAAATCTTCGAATCTGGTCTATCTTTGCGCTCTTTATCAGGGGCATTAGCTCAGCTGGCTAGAGCGTCACGCTGGCAGTGTGAAGGTCATCGGTTCGACTCCGATATGCTCCACGTCGTTTTTTTCTTGTATCAAGAATGACGATGAATGATACGGAATTCCCAAGGGGTAGCATGACATGCAAGATTATTTTATGTCACCCCTTCGGGGTTCCGGTTATTACGCATATCCGTGTTCTATAATAATACCATCCCTTCGGGATTATGGATGCTATAGCCGATGGAATTGGCTAAAAAGTTCATGCGTTGTGAATCATATCCTATAGTACGAAATTCAACGCCACCCTTTGTTTAGTTGACGTGAAGGAATGCCGGGCGATGACGAAATTCGCCTATTAAAAAAGAGAAAAATTTTGTTCACGTCGACATCCCCGGAAGGGTGTATTACTACAGCCACGCATGACGACTGAGAAACGGAACCCCCCGAAGGGCTGATATTGTATGCAAAATTATTTTATGTGAGCCGTCCTGGGTTCCGGTTACTACGCATATCCGTGTTCTATAATAATACCATCCCTTCGGGATTATGGATGCTATAGCCGATGGAATTGGCTAAAAAGTTCATGCGTTGTGAATCATATCCTATAGTACGAAATTCAAAGCCACCCTTTGTTTAGTTGACGTGAAGGAATGCCGGGCGATGACGAAATTCGCCTATTAAAAAAGAGAAAAATTTTGTTCACGTCGCCAACCCCGGAAGGGTGTATTACTATAGCACGCATAATAATGCCATCCCTTCGGGATTGTGGATGGCTATAGCTGATGGCATTGACCTAAAAAGTTCCTGCGTTGTGAATCGCATCCGACAATACGAAATCCAAATCCACCCCTGTTTATGGACGTGAAGGAATGCCGGGCGATGACGAAATTCCCTCGTGAAAAAGGGAAAAATTCTCTCGGCCAGCCGATTTACATTTATGTTAAAATCGGATGATAAACGTCGTGCCTTCGTCGAGCTCGCTTTCTGCAGTGATGGATCCGCCCAGCGCCTCCACCTGGGTTTTTACCAGGAATAGTCCCACCCCTTTAGCGTCCTTATGTTCATGGAAGGTCTTATGAAGACCGAACAGTTTGCTGCCGTGTTTAGCCAGATCAATACCCAATCCGTTATCCTGCACCCTCAATTCCACGCCGGAATCTACGGTTGTCGTCGTCACTTTGATCTCGGGTTTTCGCTTTGTTGAGGAGTACTTAAGCGCGTTGCTCAGCAAGTTTTGAAATATGCTTTCCAGGTAAGCCTTGGAATAATATAACTTCGGAGCATCGTTGAAATCGAAAGAAATCGAAGCGCTTCGTTGTATTAACTCACCTTCTAACGATTGGACTACCTTGTCAAAGACTTCTTTAAAACGGATTTCGACCCTGGGGATATCAGTATCTGTCTTCACCTTCAACGTTTCCATCAACTCATTCATAGTATCACCGAGGTTGCTTGAAACGGTTCTTATTTTTTCAAAGATCTGCTGATAATCCAGAAGCGTGCTCGATCCATCCAGCAGGCCGATGAGCGCTTTTATATTTCCCACGGGAGATCGCAGATTGTGGGAGATGATATGGGCGAATTCATCCAACTGCCGGTTTTTCTCCTGCAGTTTCACGGCCAGCGCTTCAAGGTGCTGTTTCGAGCGTAAAAGCTCATCCTCCGATTTCTTTCGCTCAGTGATATCGATGGCGGACGCGTAGATGAGTTGGTTTTTCACGTCAGAAGCAGAACTCCACAAAAGCCACCGATAGGATCCATCCTTACAACGGTAGCGGTTTTCAAAATGAAGCAGGTCATTTCCACCTGCCATGAATTCCGTCGCGCCGTTGGTGATCTCGATGTCGTCCTGATGAACGAACTCGGCGTATGGTTTGGATTTTAATTCCAGCTCGGTCCACCCCAGGAGCTGCTCCCATGCGGGACTTATCTTCTTGAAGTATCCGTCAAAGCCGGCAATGGCATTTAAGTTTACTGCCGTGTTAAATAACCGATAATTTTCCTTGGCGACTTTGATGAGCTCCCGCTCCGCATTCTTTTGGGCTGTTATATCGATGATAAATCCTTCGATCGTAACCTGCCCATCGGCCTGTACCATGGGGATTCCATCTTCCTTTACAAACCTCCAATTATCAGTTTTGTGCCGGAGCCTGTATTCAATACTAAAATTGGTTTCGTTTGCAATTGCCTGTTCCATTTCGATGCGAACTCTGTCGCGATCGTTTGGATGGTACAAATCATTAAAGTCAATTTTTTGACTGATAAATTCGTTGGCGGTAAATCCTGTGAGTTCCTCAACGCGCGTGTTAAGGTAGATCATGGAAAAATTCTCGTCGTTGTTTCTAAGATAGATCACCCCAGGAATGTTTTCCGTGAGCGACCTGAACTTCTGCTCGCTTTTGATGACTTTGTTCTCAAATTCTTTTTTCGCCGTAATATCCTCGACCCGAACGGTAAGCCGTTTCGTTGGTTTACCATTTTCATAGATCATGGCATATTTCGCACTAAACCAACGGTTGGAACCCGGTACGATGGACTTATAATCGTAGCTTTCCGGCTGACCTGTCGTCATAACCCGCACCCGTATCTTATCCAGGATCGATCCAAATTCCGCTCCCAACACCTCACCGAAAGTCCTTCCCAGTATTTTCGCCCTCGGAACAAAGAGATCATCATCGTTTTGGGCCCACACATTTAGAAACCTCCCATCATCATCGACCTCGAAAACGATGTCGTCTAAAGAGCTAACCAAAGCGTTCAGATGCGCCTCCGACTTTTTTACCTGCTGTTGTATCCTCCGTTGCTCAGTTATATCGGTTGCGATACCTGCATATCCGATAAGCTTGTCGTTTTCATTCCACAATCCCGTTATGGACACCAGCACCGGTATGCGCGACCCGTTTTTATGGATGTAAGTCCATTCGTCTCGGTCGGCGCTTCTAAGGATCTGGGCTTTGAAAGACAGTGCTTCAAAATTGGGGTCGACTTCGATGCCCAGTTCTTCAGACAAATCGCTGGCACGTTCAATAAGTTCTATTCCATCATGCAGCATGACAAGGGTTGATTTGCCGATAACCTCATCGGCTGTGTAACCCAACA
>DASUTP010000019.1:0-3272 GCA_036374515.1 Chryseolinea sp.
CTGAAGGCTTATGGCCAGTCAAAACTTGCCAATCTTCTCTTTTCTTATCATCTCCATCGAATAAAGCGTGATAAAAACATTTCTATCTATTGTGTTCAACCTGGATTGGTAAAAACGGACATCGGGATAAAGCATACAAACTTATTACACAGTCTTGCGTGGAAGCTCAGGAGGCTTACAGGGATAACGACCGAAAAAGCAGCATCCAACATTATTTATTTGGCAACAAGTCTTGACGTTGCAGCTCATAGCGGATTTTATTGGGATGGCCGAAAACCCAAATTCTCCTCTATCTCATCTCAGCGCTGCGAGGAAGCAGAACGACTTTGGAAAATAAGTGAAACATTGTGTGGAATTAGAAACTACTTTCAAGACACATGAGAAGCAAACCATTCTTCGGATTCTGACGAGTCATGTTCTGTACACTCTGAACAATTTCTCTAGTAATCGCATTTTAATTTCAACAGGCAGCAGCGAGCCGAGTTTAAAGAATACCGCATTTAAAAATCCCGGCACTATTATTCGTTTACCCTTCAGCAAACCATCTAGAGCAATCCGGGCAACCGGTTCGGGATACATCATTAAAATTTTTGACCTTGCCCCATGCGCATTCATCCTGCTGAACCCTTCTGCATTAGTGAGAACCGGTCCGGGACACACCACACTTACACCAACATTGGATGGCTTCAGTTCTTCCGCTATTGCTAATGAAAACGCATAGACAAAGTTTTTTGTGGCAGTGTATACCGCTTTGTAAGGAAGTGGGAGTGTCGCTTCAAGGCTGCTTAAGTTCAGGATAAAAGATCGAGCGTGTTGTTTCAGCTCCGGAAGTAAGCGATAGGTCAGCTCCACTAACACTTTATTGTTTAGCTTCATCATATACAGCATGTCACTGATATTCATCGTCCCGAACATTCCACCTTTTCCAACGCCTACATTATTGATCAGCATATTAACCTTGAAATTATTTTGCGCGACCCATTGAGAAACTTTGGAAGGAGCATCATCGTCCGTTAAATCCAGGTCGAGGTAATGGCATTCGATCTTCTTTAATCTTAACTCCTCACAAACGGAGTGAAGACATGTGCTGTCGTTGGATACAAGAAGAACGTTCATGCCTCGCAAGGCGCATTCATTCGCCAATGCTTTGCCGATTCCCTTGCCGGCTCCTGTGATAAGTGTGAAAACCATTTCTATTGAGTAATATGTACACAGTATGTAATATCGAGTGCTTTACCTGAGGCACGCAGCTTTATAGATCCTTTCTTTTCGTACGCTCCGCCCCGATCGACGTACTGGCCACATCAAGGGAGTCACCAAATATATAGAAAAGCATCTCCCAGAAATATTTTCACTATTGATTTATCCAATCATGGCGACAAATTCGCAGAAGTTTATCCGGTAATATTTACCCCATCAACGAGACGAATGTCTACATTCTGCACGTTACAGCATCTAATGCCCGTCCCTTAGCATCTAAACTGTGGCATGGAAATTTCAAGTAATTAGGGTAGTCATTTGACGGAAGAATATCGTATATAAAAACACGGCTTAACAATTAAATTTAATTTACATTTTATTTCGTCTATTTGGCAAGGGTAGTAATGCAAAGGTACTAAGCGATAATTGCGTGGCATATCAGTCTCACTTAACTACAGCTTAGGCACCTTGGCCTACTTCGCTATTTTCATTCCACTTGAAATTTGTTTTAGGAAATTATGACACGCAATTTATGGTAAACACAAAACTGATCTGGTGCGGGCTCTGCCTTCTCACTCCTCTCATAATTTGAGTAGTTACAACAATCACGAAAGGGAGGAAGTAGATGATTCCGAAAACCTAGTCGAGTTGCATGAAAAAAATACAACTGTAGATGGTTATACGACTACGGAAGATAAAGGGATGCAGTCGAATCTTTTTTGGAAAAGCAGCACAGCTGCTTGAAGGGATGAATTAATTAATGACAATTCGGATATGTCCTAACCAAATTTATGGGTGTTAATGTATGCTGACAAAGATCTTTAAACAAAATGACGATAATATGAAAACAACTTTTGGTCTTATTCCACAAGTAGTCTTTGTCGCAGCCATCGTGATGCTGTTACAATCGTGTAGCAACAAGACGTCCTTCCTGCCCTCACCTGTCGTGCCCGCAGCGCAAGGAAGCGTGAAGGTTAAAAATGATAAAAATAGCAATTATGTGATTGACCTTAATGTTATGCATTTAGCGCAGCCGGAGCGACTCCATCCTTCAAAAACTGTCTATGTAGTGTGGATGCTGACCCAGCAGAATGGTCAAAAAAATATCGGTCAATTAAAGACCTCGTCCGGATTTCTATCGCGAACGTTGAAAAGTTCATTAGAGACCGTTTCCTCCTTCGAACCAATGGAAATTATGATTACTGCAGAAGACAATGCTGCCCAGCAATACCCAGGATATGTGGTACTAAGAACAGGTCCGCTATGAGTCGCAACAACTCCGATAAAATCCTGCTATTGTTAGTGGCTGGTTTGGCAACGGAATTTCGAGCAAGAACACTTCCTGATGTTTAAACGCATATTGAAATCCGGGAAGGTTATCTATCGCAGGGTAACTAAAAGCATCGCTTTCGTTCCAGGCATTATTGCATTAGCAATGTTATTACTGTCATTGATAATGATTGAGTTTGATTTCTCTCCTACAGGCAAGCATATTAAGTCAAACCTTCGTTGGCTTAACCTCAAAGACGCGAATACAGCGAGAATAATTTGCTCGACTATCGCGGGAGGCATTTTTTCGCTCGCGGTATTTAGCTTCAGTATGGTCATGATACTATTGAGTCAGGCCGCCTCTCAAATGAGTAATCGAATTCTCGGAAAGCTTATACGAAATACCTTTCAGCAAGTGGTCTTAGGGTGTTACATTGGTACCATTCTCTATGCGTTGTTTTTATTAAGTACAATTCGCGATAATGACACCGGTGTGCATGTTCCTGCCATCAGCTCATACGTGCTTATTGCTTTAGCTATTGTTGATATTTTTTTATTCATATATTTTCTCCACTATGTCACGCAATCCGTAAAGTTTGATACGATTATTTATCGAATCTTTAACGACACCAAAAAAGGCTTGGAAACGGCGTGCGTCGTAAAAGGGAAAGAATTGGTCACCGTAATCCCGCCAGCAGGCCGTGTAGTTAAAGCCTTTAAGTCTGGAGCCTATGAAGGGTTTGAGAAGGAAAAATTACTTGCTCTATGCAACGAGTATGACATCACTGTTTCATTGGCGTATC
>DASUTP010000020.1:0-6926 GCA_036374515.1 Chryseolinea sp.
ACGATTTTCACCCGCGTGCCACTGTCAACAAAAGACCCTGTCGTACGGACCTCGTAATTTTGATTTGCAAATTCCGCCGTTCCTCCGGGACGTAACGCCGATCGGGTAGTTCCTTCATCTCCGACACTTAAGACCTTAAGCATGTCTTCATTCACCTTGCTGTTGATCGACGATTTCAGGGAAAAGCGGTTCCAGGCTCCTGACCGGAAACTGAGGAACAAGGCCACCAAGGTAGTTACGCCTGTACCAATCAAAATGTAAAAGCCTACATCATTTCCGAAATGCCGATAGCTCACTACGATTCCAACAATCGTAAAAATCAACCCCAACAGTCCTACCACGGTAGTGCCCGGAATGAACACAAGCTCAACAATGATCAGGCTCAGGCCTATCGCTAACAACGAAATGATAATAATCCACATTAACATGGAAGATTGACTTTAAAGGGACTACGAATGTGAGGATTATTTTCCGAATTATCTACTTATCAAAAAAGGCAACAAAATGACAAGCTTTTAATATGCCCGGGCGAATAGAACCCTTTTGTCGGAAGGCTTGCCGGAATAAATACAAACACCGGTCTCAGTCTTTGCATCCAGGGGGATGCATCGTATTGTTGCTTTCGTTTCTTCTTTTATAGCAGCCTCTGTTTCCATGGTACCATCCCAGTGCGCCAATACGAATCCCGTCTTTTCGTCAAGCACTTTTTTAAATTCGTCAAACGAATTTACTTCGGTGATCATACTATTTCTAAAGGTGAGCGCCTTCTGGAACATGCTTTCCTGAATGTCATCCAGCAGCTTTGGAATTTCGCCGGCGATGTCCTGCAGCCTTCGGGTTTCTTTGGTCTTGGTGTCGCGTCGCGCCACTTCCACCGTTCCATTTTCGAGGTCACGCGGTCCGATGGCAAGGCGTACCGGTACGCCTTTTAATTCCCATTCGGCGAATTTGAAACCAGGCTTGTGGGTGTCACGATTGTCAAACTTAACGGCAAAACCTGCCTGCCGAAGAGATTTCAGTATTGGATCAATGGCAGCTGTGACCCTGCTCAGCTCATCCTCATTCCTAAAAATAGGCACTATAACCACATGGATCGGCGCAAGCTTCGGTGGAATTATCAGTCCGTCGTCATCTGAGTGCGCCATGATCAGCGCTCCCATCAACCGCGTGCTGACCCCCCACGATGTTCCCCAGACGAAATCCAGTTTTCCTTCCTTGCTGGCAAATTTCACATCAAAAGCTTTTGCAAAATTCTGCCCTAAAAAATGCGAAGTCCCCGCCTGCAATGATTTTCCATCCTGCATCATAGCCTCAATGCAATATGTTTCGACAGCGCCCGGAAATCTTTCGCCGGCCGACTTTCTCCCCTTGACCACAGGAACGGCCATAAAACTTTCTGCAAAATCGGCATACACCTCCAGGATCTTCTCAGTCTCGGCAATTGCTTCTGCTTCCGTGGAATGGGCCGTATGACCTTCCTGCCAAAGGAATTCAGAAGTGCGCAGAAAAAGTCGGGTTCTCATTTCCCACCGGACAACATTTGCCCACTGATTGATCAGCAAAGGGAGGTCGCGATACGACTGTATCCATTTTTTGTAGGTGTTCCAGATTATGGCCTCACTGGTGGGACGCACCACCAATTCCTCTTCCAGCTTTGCATCCGGGTCGACAATAAGCTTCCCCTTGTTCTGACCATCGCTTTTCAGGCGATAATGGGTCACAATCGCACATTCCTTAGCAAAACCTTCCGCATTTTTTTCCTCCGCCTCAAACATACTTTTTGGCACAAAAAGGGGGAAATACGCATTGACGTGGCCCGTGTCTTTGAACATCTTATCGAGGCCCTGCTGCATCTTTTCCCAAATGCTGTATCCGTAGGGTTTAATGACCATGCAGCCCCGCACGTCGGAATGCTCTGCCAGATCGGCTTTTTTAACTAATTCGTTGTACCACGAAGAATAATCCTCCGCGCGTGTTGGTATCTCTTTCCCCATTGCCTGGTATAATTATTGATCTTTTTTTAACCGAACCGCAAATATAATTTTAGTCGGAACAAATACGGCGTAAATTTTGTAGCTTTATCAACACTTTTAAAGCGATTTTACGTTTTATCAGAGGAAGACCAAATCAAGAAGGATATGAAAAGCAAGGTTGCGTTAATAGGTTTAGTGTCAATGCTGTTCACCGTTGCAGCTTCTGCGCAGGGGATAGAGAATGACGACATGTATTTTAATTCGAAGGATCGCGCGAAACTTAATGCGGCCAAGGCGAGTGAAGTTTCTTACTCGGCCAGCATTAAAAAAAGCAAGAAAGAGGCAGTAGCGGCAGATCCAGTCAATCCGACGGACAGCTATTCGGCACGGAATGTAAATCCTGAATATCAAGCCCGTTCCAACTCACAAACCGCGCAAGCCGATGAAGAAAATTACTTCGTGAATAATTATCGTTACAACAACGCGAGCAATTTCAATAACTGGAATAATAATTTCAACAACTGGTATAGCAACCCATGGTATGGCGGTAACTACTATGATCCGTTCATCAACTCATGGAACAGTCCTTACTATGGCAGTCGTTACGACGCCTGGGGCAACCCATGGTGCAACCCCTATTACAGGAATGGATGGTCGAGCTCCTTTAGCTATCACTGGGGTAGCTCCTGGAACTACGGTTGGGGTATGAATTTCGGCTATGGAAATTATGCTTACAATCCTTATAACGCATGGGGAGGTTGGGGTATGTCAAACTATGGATGGGGTTCGCCCTACTATGGTGGTTACGGTTACCCAACACAAGTAGTGATCGTCGAATCCGGCTACCGTGGACCAGTCTATGGAAAGCGTAGCTCCCGGAGCAGCCAGTTAAGCGGAGAGAATGGTCGCGTAGGCCGCTCTTATAACCGCCCGGTTGCCGAGACAGGAAATCAAAGGCCAGCCATCGGCGGCAGGTCAGGCTCTACCGCTAATACACAACCGGATTATTATAATCGCGGCTGGAGAAATCAGCAACAGCAAGGTACTAATTCGAACTCCTTTAGCAATCCTAATTCAGGCAATAGCAACTCAAGATCCTCATGGGAGAGCAATACGCGCAGTTCGTGGAATAACTCGAACTCTGGTAATACGTCGAGAAGTTCAGGCTTTGATTCAGGACGAAGCAGCGGCAGTTCCAATTCCGGTGGCAGCAGCAGCGGCGGGTCAAGTGGTGGATCCTCCAGCGGCTCAAGATCATCGGGTCGCGGAAATTAATTAAGACCAATTTTAGCTCAAAAAATGAAGAAAGCAGTCTTCATCGTTATTCTCATGTCTCTTGGATTCCTGAGCTACGCCCAGGACTTCATCGACAATGCGCTGTTGTTCAGCCGACCACGGCCCAGCGGAAGTGCACGGATCCAGGCGCTGGGCGGCAGCCAGGTATCTCTTGGCGGCGATTACAGCTCTGCCCTGTCAAACCCTGCCGGCCTGGGAATGTACAATCGGTCGGAGTTTACCCTCAGCCCAGGATTTACCACGAGCAGTTTTTCGTCGGATTACCTGGGTGAAAATACCGATGCGTCAAAATCCATGTTCAACCTTCCCGGGTTGAGCTTTGTATATCATCACGAATCCGAAAGGGAGAAAGGATTTCTGGGCGGAAGCTTTGGAATCTCCATGACCCGTACGAACGATCTGAACCGGCAATTCAGATATCGTGGCACCAACAGTGAAAACTCCATGATCGATTATTTCATTGACGATGCCTATGGACTCGACCCCGAATCTATGCTGTGGCGCGAGAACCGGCCGCCAGGCGATAATTTTTCGACGCTGACTGCAATGGCTTATAATAATTATCTCATTGAGGATTTCGTGGATGGCACAGGCGAATTCGCTTATCGATCTGTGTTGAGCCCTTTACCACCTGAACCTGGATTCCCCGGGGAAACAAGAACAGTGGATCAGGAGGAACTGGGAGAATCAAAAGGTGCACAATATCAGTGGTCGATCTCTTATGGCGCCAATTTCAGCGATAAGTTTTTCATCGGCGCAGGCATCGGTGTCACTTCCATCCGTTATAAATTATCGCAGTATTTTACAGAGTCAAATTTCAGGTATAGCGAGGATCCTACGTATGTTCCCATTGACAATTTCAGGACTACCGAAAATTACGACATACGAGGTTCGGGGGTTAACTTCACCATTGGCGCTATTGCCCGGCCCGTGGACTTTTTGCAGATAGGCGCCTCGTTGGTCACGCCTACTTACTATAACGTGACCGATACTTACACGGGACGAATTGAAAGTGTCTGGAATTATTATGGCGATCCAAATAATCCAAGCTTTCCTCCACAGCGTGATGTCTCTGAATATTTTGATGATATTCCTGTCATCTCCGAATATAATCTGAGCACGCCGTTACGGGTGACCACTGGCGCAACGCTTATCTCCAAGTTTGGTTTCATTACCGGAGAAGTTGAATTTGTGAATTATTCAAAGGCGAAATATAATTCCGATATCGCCGACGATTTTGACGCGGAAAATGAGGGTGTAAAGGCTGAATATCAATCGGTCGTTAATTACAGGTTGGGCGCAGAATACCGCTATCAGATGTTTCGCGTGCGCGCGGGCTATAACTATATGGCAGATCCCTACCGGCAAACGGGTAACCTTGATCGCAGTGTACAGTCTTTTAGTGGCGGATTAGGCATTCGGGCAAAAAATTTCTTCGTCGATCTTGGAGCGGTGTTTAGTTCCACAGAAGGTTCCCGGTCGCCATACTATTCTTCGATTGGCGCCGACCCGATCGCTTATCAAAAATTTAAGTCCACCAATTACATCATGACGGTTGGCTTTACATTTTAAGCCGCAGCGCGTCGCGAAGTTTTTCCAGCGTCGGATTTTCAACTGTTATATGGGCTTTCGCGTAAAACGGAAGACGGGCGGTCCGCAGTACACTTAGCTTATTCTGTCTCTCCGATTTGTCGCCGGCATTTAGCAGAGGCCTGTCCGTGGCATCCGATAATCTTGTCGTTAACTCTTCGACGGGTACATCCAGAAAAATGCTCAGCCCCGATTGATTGATTATCTCTATGCCGCCGTGAAAACAGGGCGCCCCGCCTCCTGTGCCCATAACAAAATTCTCTGTTCTGCTCGCCCACTCGCGCAATACCGTCGCTTCCACCTGCCGGAAGTAGTCTTCGCCCTCCTCAGAAAAAATTTGCCTGACAGATCTTTCTTCCTTTTTCTCGATTTCCCAATCCATATCGACAAAAGGGAGATTGAGGTCGGCCGCCAACTGTTTTCCAAGCGTAGTTTTTCCAGATCCCGACAATCCGATCAAAAATATTTTCATGGATAGCTATTGCGTGACTAGCGACAGGACAGTTTCAGGAGTAGGGGTATCGTTATGATGCCACATGCCTTTTACCGTTCCGTTTACCCACAACGTAATTCCGGGATTTGAACGTACGATTGTCTTAAGCACCGTAGCGTCAACGAAATAATATGGAACAGCAAATTGGTTCTCGTGACGAAATGCCTCAAATTGATCGGGGCCCGATGAAGTCATGGCCATCATTTCAACCTTGCCGTCCAAACCATTGGCCAACGCCCGGATTTTGTCCATGTTTTGGGTTGATGCTTTTGCAGCGTCATAAATGATGAACAACAGCTTGGCGCCTTCAAATGTTGATTGGGTAACATCTTCGCCCTCCGGGCTGGACACCGCGTAGTCTGTGATCTTTGCCTGTGTTTTCTCTTCGTTCGTCTGTCGGACACCGATGTACTTATAGGTTGTCGTATCCGTTAAATATTTATCAGAGCTGATTTGCTCTCCATCTTTTTTCTGAAAGGTGTACTCAAAGATCGGCTGCTCCGGAGGCTGCATCTGCTGAGGAATATTGTTACCTATGCGATACGCTCTGAAGTCAATGAATGGTAAATGAAGTACGGCGTACACTCCGAGAATCAAACTAAGTATGGTGACGCTGCCGATTACCGCATGGCCCTGCATGGTATAGAGCGTTGGCGCATATCGTCGCCGGTACCAGAACAAATGCAGAATAAAAACGAGGAGGATAACATCCTTTATAAAGGATTGCCATGGCGTTAATTTAATAGCGTCGCCGAAACATCCGCAATCGGTAACTTTGTTGAAGTAAGCGGAGTAAAATGTCAGAAATGTGAAAAATACAATGAGCAAAAGAAGCACTACTGTAGTGATCTCCATCCGGTAATTGATCAGTACCGCTACTCCGAGAACCACTTCCAGCACGATCAGAAACATGCCTATTTCCAGTGCAAAAGGTTTGAAGAAAAGGAAGAATGAACCGAAATCCTGCCCAAAAACTTCAAAATATTCCTCCAGCTTTATTTCCGTTCCGATAGGATCATTTAATTTGATCAGGCCGGAAAAAATAAAGAGGCCTCCCACAAAGAAACGCGAAAAGTTATCGATCAATTTTCCCATAGACATTGATTAGATATTGTAAACGGAAACTCATTAAATTCATGAAGCCTCATATTTTAGACTACAACGCTTCAGTTTTCTGATTATTCAATTTTATCAAAGCGAAGACCGCGTAGTTGATCATATCCTGGTAGTTCGCCTTCACGCCCTCGCTTACCAGCGTTTTTCCCTGATTATCCTCAATTTGTTTTACACGCAGCAATTTCATTAAAATGATGTCTGTGATGGACGTGATCCTCATTTCGCGCCACGCCTCTCCGTAATCATGATTTTTATTTTGCAGGAGCTCCAATGTCTCCTTTGATCCTGCATCGTAATAAGGCTCCAGGTCTTCAAAAGCCATGTCCAGCGAAGATGAATCAGGCAAACGCATCTGAATTAAAGCGATGAGACAATAGTTGATGATGCCTATGAACTCGTCTTTTATAGGATCGTCGACCCGTTGAGTACCTTTTTCCTGAATGCTCCGGATACGCTGT
>DASUTP010000021.1:0-2292 GCA_036374515.1 Chryseolinea sp.
TTCTATAGCGCAAGCATGAGGACAACCAAAAGCATGGTAACAAGCAGAGCGATCGTGATAACCTCTTTGCCCATCAAGTTCCATTTATCCGTTTTTCTTCTCGAGTAAGGCATACTCAATTTTTTATTCAGCAATTTCCGTTTTGTCTGAATATTGCAAGGTGGTGTTTGTTGTCAAAGGAGAATACAAATCGTTCAAAAACTATACTTTTTGATCACCAGCATGCTTCCGCAACTTGTGTGTTTTCAAAAAAAACATGCTTCGAATACAAAACTACTGACAACTAATTTTCCATCGTAGCGTCTGGTCATTCGCGTTCTTGTAAGAACCCGCATAATTTAGATTTGCCAACATACAATCCTTTTCGACCAACTATTTGACGCACATTGCGGTACAACAGAGGTGGAAATTACGCTCAATCAAGTGCACAAATCGTTCATACCAGGCTTTCGAGGAGATTTTGCAAGAATTATTTCATTTACAATGGACATTGACTCCAATTGTCCTTATTTTCGATTGCGGTGACGATTACTGCATATGTTTAAATTCATTCGCAAGCGTTTTAGCAGGATTGCATTTGTTGCCATTTGCCTTTGGTCATCCCAAGCATTTGCGCAAGTAACATCACGTTATATTTTTGATCATCTTACCGTCGATGAGGGCCTCTCTCAAAGTACTGTATTTGCGATTACAAAAGATACCGATGGGTTTATTTGGTTCGGAACGCGCGACGGCCTCAACAGATATGATTCGCGAAATATTAAAATCTATCGTAATAAATTAAACGACCCAACAAGCCTCTCTGGCAACGGGATACAATGTTTCTTTATTGACAGCGACAACAAGCTTTGGATTGGTACCAGTGAAGGCATTAGTATTTACAATTCTGTGCTGGATAACTTCACACAGAGCAAGTTGGATCCAACTGTAAATGAACGATTGTCGAATAATCACGTTACCGCTATTGCCAGTGATAAGGACGGCGATGTCTGGGTTGCCACTCATGGCGGCCTCAACAAAGTTATTTCCAGATCGCCACTTCGTTACCAGCATTTTATTCACGAAGAAGGAAATCAAGCAAGTCTTATAGACAATGAAGTGCGGACCCTTTATAGGGATAATGCAGGTGTACTTTGGATTGGCACTGCTGTGGGAGTATCGAGACTTACGAAATTAAAGGACGGCACTACTCAATTCATCAACTACAGACTTCCTTCTCTGCAGTTAAAAGGAAGGAGCTGGGTAAACTGTCTGGCCGACGACGAGCAGGGCAATCTGCTGATCGGTACGGAAGATGATGGCGTGAAGGTACTTGATAAGGAATCTGGATCCATCTCAACATTGAAGTTAGATGGTCTTGCGGGCCGCCCAGTTGAAAGCGTGAGAATTATTGAAAGAAATGGCAATCACGAATTCTGGATTGGAACGATCGATGGACTGTTGATTTATAATGATCTTGACCAAACAGTCGTGGCCCTGCGGAATAATCCAGAGGACAATACGACGTTGGCCGATAACTCTGTAAGGTCAGTGTTCATTGATCCCGCTGGCACCTATTGGGTGGGAACTTTTTACGGAGGCGTAAATAGTTACAGTCCCGCATCCCGCCAATTCGGTGAAGTCACACTGACAAACAAAAAAAATCAGAAAGCCTACAAGGTCGCAGGCGCGATGGTGACCGATAAAAAAGATAATCTGTGGATAGGAACGGACGGCAATGGATTGTATTGCCTGAACGCCAAAGGAGAAACCATCAAACAATACCGGCATGACGCAAATGACCCTTCTACCCTGAGCCACAATAAAGTTAAAAGTCTGTTGCTGGATGAGGACGGACTATGGATCGGTACCATCAACGGACTTAATTTTTTGAATTTTTTCACGGGAAAGATCCAACATTACTTTAATGAGCCAGGTAACGCCAAATCTATTTCCGACGACAGGATCTACGACATAAAAAAGGACAGAGAAGAAAATATTTGGATCGCCACATACCGAGGTGGATTATGCCGGTTTGATAAAAAGTCGCGGACTTTCGAGCGATTTATGCACCAGCAAACCGACAGTAATTCCATCAGCTCTGACGGTGTCACCTACATTCATGAAGATTCCGAAAATAACCTTTGGATTGGAACAATTTCCGGACTTAACAAGAAACCCAAAGGCAAAGCAACATTCGAACATCATGGCAACCATGTGGAGAATAATCCAAATGGTGGCGGCGACTACATTCTTTGCATTTACGAGGACCGCCAAAGAAACCTATGGATCGGCACCAGGGACACCGGGCTC
>DASUTP010000022.1:0-13597 GCA_036374515.1 Chryseolinea sp.
TCCGTCAGACTCAAAAAGACGCACGTTGTTCAAACTTACAAACCAACAACGATCTCCATCTTTGACAAAGACCTGATCGTGCAATCCGAGTTTCTTCTCCGGGCCACGGATAGCGGCATTTTTTGCCCGCTCTTTATCTGCAAGCTTTGCAATTGCTTCGGAGAGGCGCTCCGGCTGAATCGGTTTTAAGAGATAGTCAAGAGCATTTACTTCGAAAGCTTTAAGCGCGAATTCATCGTAAGCAGTAGTAAAAACAACCAGCGGAACGGAATCCAGTTCCTCCAATAATTGAAAGCCTGTTTTTCCCGGCATTTGAATATCCAGAAAAAGAAGATCAGGATTTAGCTCGTTGACCATTTGGTTAGCTTCTTCAGCATTCATGGCCTCTCCAACCACTTCGATTATAGGATGGTCTTCCAGTAACTTCATCAACTCTTTACGAGCCAGGCGCTCATCATCTACGATTAATGCTCTCATGTGCGTTGTTTTGGGGAATTACTATTTCAGTTAATACAAAATTATCGTTTTCATTTACAATGCGAAACGAAGCCTCCTCTCCGTAAAGGAGCTTCAGCCGCTGTACGGTGTTTTTCAAACCTAATCCACCCTTGCCTCTTTTAGTTCCATTGAGCAAATGTCCGCTATTCCGGATATGGATCTTAAGGCGATTGTTATCAACAAAGGTCTTTAATTGAATTACGCCCCCGGGGGTGAGCTTTGAAATTCCATGTTTGATCCCATTTTCAACAAGGGTCTGGATCATGAGTGGCGGTACCAAAAACTTTTGTGAATCCGGGTGAATATCAAACTCCGTCTTCAACCGCTCTTCGAAGCGGATGCTTTCGAGTCCAAGGTAATCTTTTACAATCTTTAGCTCGTCTTCGAATTTGGTCAGTCCTTTTTTGTCAGATGCGAGGGAGCTTCTCAAGATATTCGATAGTTGGTTGATCGCTTGTTTTGACTTCGAAGGGTTCTCATCCACCAATGCGCGGATGCTATTCAATGCATTAAAAATAAAATGCGGATTGAGCTGCGATTTTAAGTTCTTTAATTCGATCTCGATCATAGAGGCATCATACTTTAGCGACGTGTTATATCGTTCGAAGTAATGATAGATAAAATAGAACACGGTCCATAGGAAGAATAAAAAAGCATAATACGACGATAGACCCAAAATCTGATTGATGGTAAGGGCGGGCGTGAGATTAATAGCGATGCCCGGATCGAATAAAGCGCCCAAAGCGAACGTTACGGGAATTCTAAGAAAGTAAATCAAAACGCCCATCACAAAGACGGAAAAAAATACGCTGGGGATCAATTTATGCATTGGCAGATAGAGCCACTTGTACCGGTTCAAAAGGTGTCGAAACCAGTTTGTGATGATGAGACATAAAAATGCCTCGAGCAACAGAAAGATGAGGCGGCGGGGTGTAACACTGCCTGAGGCGAGATAGCTGGAAACAATCTGGACGACCGCGTAAAACAACCACCCGCCAACCTGTAATGACCAGTATATTCTGTTTTTATTAACCATTCGTGGATGGTTACAAAATTACGCAAATCATTGACCGCTTAGGCCAATTTTATGTATACGGTTATAAGAACTTGAACTGAAGGACGTAAAGAAATACAACAGAGGCCGCAATTATCAGGATCCAGGTAACTGTGACCAGCAATTTTCTATGCGACTGAAACCTGGGCTCCGACACAAGATTATTGAAGATAAATGCCAGCCCCGCAAGCAAATAAACCGAAGCTTCCATCGGATCATTTTTTTTGAATTCGTAAACGCCAAACCCAAAAAATACCAAGCCGAATAAGTACTGGCGAATGCGTGAATCCATAAACGTTAAGAATGGGGTGTTTTTCTGTTGGGGTAAAAATGTAAAAAGTAGAAAATAAAACAAAATAATCGAACCGACGGCTGTACGGTTCCCCTATACTTCACGCGATCGCACGACCATTATCGCACTAATTCAGCTCGCTTTTTAAAAACATCCCTGTATAGCTCGCGGGATTTTTGGCAACTTGCTCAGGAGTTCCTTTCGCAATGATCCTCCCACCTTTCTCACCGCCTTCCGGTCCCAGATCAATGATATAGTCGGAAGATTTGATGATGTCGAGGTTGTGCTCGATCACAAGGACAGTATTGCTCTTGTTCACGAGTTTTTGCAGGACATCCAGCAGGTGCGCGATATCTTGGAAATGCAAACCGGTAGTGGGCTCATCAAGAATATAAAAGGTCTTACCTGTGTCGCGTTTGGAGAGCTCGGTCGCAAGCTTAACACGTTGCGCCTCTCCTCCCGACAAGGTGGTAGCATGTTGTCCCAGAGAGATGTATCCCAGTCCGACTTCGCACAGCGTCTGAATTTTCCTAAGGATGCGCGGTTGATTTTCAAAAAAGGTGACGGCTTCTTCAACGGTCATGTCCAGGACGTCGCTAATAGATTTTCCTTTGAACCTTACTTCCAAAGTTTCACGATTGTATCGCTTGCCTTTACAAGTCTCGCATGGAATATACACGTCAGGAAGAAATTCCATCTCAATCAAACGCAATCCCGCGCCTTCGCAGGTTTCACATCGTCCACCCTTAACGTTGAAGGAAAATCGACCTGTCTTATACCCGCGGATTTTTGATTCAGGAAGCTGTGCGAACAGGTCGCGTATATCGGAAAAAGCGCCGGTGTATGTTGCAGGGTTTGACCGCGGTGTTCTGCCGATCGGTGATTGATCCACCTCGATAACTTTATCGATGTGTTCAAGCCCCGTGACTTTTTTGTGGGCAAGCGGTTCAGTCCTTGAATTGTAAAAATGTTTATTAAGGATTGGAAATAATGTATCGTGGATCAATGTCGATTTGCCACTTCCGGAAACTCCCGTGATGCAGGTTAGCGTTCCTAGCGGAATTTGCAAATCAACATTTTTTAAATTGTTGCCAGATGCATTTGTCAAGGAAATGCTCGCGCCATTCCCCTTGCGCCTGTCCTTGGAAAACGGGATGCTGATCTTTCCACTGAGGTACTTTGAGGTCGTACTGCTCCCTTTCAAAAAGGTTGCGGGGTCACCTTCTGCAACCACATGGCCACCATGCCGGCCTGCACCCGGTCCGATGTCCAGGATGTAATCTGACTCCAGCATCATTTCCTTGTCGTGCTCCACAACCACTACAGAATTGCCGATGTCCCGTAAATCTTTTAATGCTTTTATCAACTTTACATTATCCCGCGCGTGTAGCCCGATGCTGGGCTCGTCAAGTATATACAACACGCCTACAAGCTGCGTCCCGATCTGTGTTGCCAGCCGAATGCGCTGTGATTCGCCGCCACTCAGGGTTCTGATAGGCCGATTAAGATTTAAATAGTCCAATCCGACATCCAACAAGAATCCGATACGCTTGCGTATCTCCTTTAACACCTCGGTAGCAATGATGCGCTGTTTTTCATTGAGGCGGTCTTCCAAACCTTCGAACCATTTCTGCAGTGCATTTATGTCAAGCTGCGACAATTCCGAAATATTGGCGTTGTCCAATTTGAAATGAAGGGACTCCTTTTTCAATCTCGCTCCATTGCATTCGGGGCACGTTTTGGAGACAGTAAAATCATCCACCCATTTTTTTATGGCGTCTGATCCTTCCTCCTTTTGCTTCTCCAGGAAACTGATGATGCCTTCAAACTTTGTGCTCCATTCTGTTCCCGGATATTTTACCGATGCCACTGCTACGGGTTCATCATCGCCATACAATAAAATGTTGATGACGTCTTTCGGAATCTCTTTGATTGGTGAGCTTAATGTCAGCTTATATCGCTTGAGAATAGCTTCAATTTTTTTGAAGATCCAAATATCGCGATACTCTCCCAGGGGCAATATGCCACCGCGGCTTATACTTACAGATGTATCCGGAATAACCGATTCCTTTGTGATTTCTTCAATTTGTCCCAAGCCATTGCAGGTGGGACAGGCTCCATACGGTGAGTTGAATGAAAATGTATTGGGTGCCGGCTCATCATAGGCCAGACCAGTCTTGGGGTCCATCAAGAATTTTGAGAAGTGATGAGCTTTTCCATTTTCTTCCATCACCATCATTACGCCTTTTCCTTCTTTAAGAGACTTGTTGATGGATTGGCCGATGCGCACGCGATCTTTTTCATCGGCGATGATTCGGTCCATTACGATTTCGATGTCGTGAATTTTATAACGGTCCACCTGCATTTTAGCCGTTATTTCATGGATCTCACCATCGATCCTCACTTTTGTGTATCCGGACTTCCGCACTTGCTGAAAGAGCTCGCGATAGTGTCCCTTCCGCCCTTTTACAATTGGGGCCAGCAGGTATAATTTTTTGCCCCTGAAATTTTGAAAGAGCGTGTCTAAAATTTGATCTTCCGACTGGCGGACCATTTTCTCACCGGTCAGGTATGAGAATGCTTCGCCGGCACGAGCAAAAAGCAATCGCATAAAATCATAGATTTCAGTTACCGTACCCACGGTAGAACGCGGGTTTCTGGACGTGGTCTTCTGCTCTATGGAAATAACGGGGCTCAGCCCATTGATTTTGTCGACGTCAGGGCGTTCCAAATTCCCCATGAAGCTTCGGGCATAGGCGGAAAAGCTTTCCATGTAGCGACGCTGACCTTCCGCGTATATGGTATCAAAGGCAAGCGATGACTTACCGCTTCCGCTGATCCCCGTGATCACAACCAGCTTATTGCGGGGGAAACTGACATTTATATTTTTTAGATTATGTTCACGGGCGCCAACGATTTCGATGACGTCGTGCCCGGTGATATCGTATGTTTTCTTTTCAACTAATGGTTTCGTCATGAATTATAATATACGAAGTATACAAAAATGGTAGCAGGATGGTTGCAGTGCAACAGAAAAAGTTCCTGAATGGCTCCCGGGTGGACCTTAGGACAACTTCACTTTCGAATCTGAGGCGAATCAAGGCATCTCTTTTCCCTGCGCTACCAGCAGCATTTCAAACCAATCTTGCAAATCGAGTTTAATCTCAGCAGCCTTTGCAGCCTCGGCAATTCTTTCTGGCCTGGTCGTACCGATAACCGGGAAAATGTTCGACGGATGTCGTAAAAGCCAGGCAAGCGAAAGCTGCGTTTGAGTCGCGCCGTACCTCGGAGCTTTATTGAACAATTCCTGGCTTCCGTCTTTGATTATTTTTCCGCCACCCAAAGGCGACCATGCCATCGGAGAGACACGGTGTTTCATTAAAATATCCAGGCTGCCGTCAAAAAGCGGCGCGTGGTGCGTTATAGAAATTTCCAGCTGATTTGTTACCAATGGAAACGGTAAATAAGACTGAAGCATTTCGAATTGTGTCGGTGTGAAATTAGACACGCCAAAATGCAACACTTTACCGGATTGCTTCAGCGAGCCAAACGCTTCAGCAACTTCCTGTGGATTAAGCAATGGATCGGGCCGATGGATCAACAAAAGATCGATCCTGTCCGTCCCCAACATCTTCAAAGAATTATCCGCACTCCAAAGTATGTGTTCCATCGAAGTATCATAATGCTTTACCCAGGTCTTTGGTCTCCTACCGGAGGAAAACTTTATACCGCATTTAGAAACGATTTCCATCTTGTTTCTAAGGCCACGATTTTTTTTCAGGACATTTCCAAAAATTTCTTCGTTGCTGTGATCACCATAGATATCAGCGTGGTCGAACGTTGTTATAGCTGAATCGAGCGAAGCTTGAATAAGTTGCTCAATTTTTGATTCCTCCAGATTCCACCTCCATGCTCCTGAAATGATACGTGAAAAGGTGGGGCCTTCACGATGGATGGCTTTATGTTCCATAAACTGTTTTTAATTTGATAACCACTTCATCACGACGTCGGCAAACTCCTGTGGTTTTTCCGCTTGAACCCAATGCCCGGTATCCATCGTTTCCAATTTAGCCGAAGGAAATATTTTGATGATCCGTTGCCAGTCTTCATCGCGCACATACTTTGACTTTGCCCCTCTGATAAAAAGTGTCGGCTTTTCGAACTGTCCTTCAAACTGTAAATCGAGCCCAATGTTCGAAAGTTTTTCGGCGATCACGGGCAAGTTAATTTTCCAGGAGAATCCGCCTGTACTTTTGCGCTGAAGATTCTTTAGCAGGAACTGGCGCACATCCGGTTCGGGAACATGCTCGCTGAGAACGGTATCCGCCTCGTTCCGGGTGGTCAGATTAGCAATGTCAATGGCTTTTAAACCTTCGACGATGGTGTAATGTTCAAGATTATATGCCCTTGGCGCGATATCGACCACAATTAATTTTGAAATTTTGTCAGGATGTGCCACTGCTAGATTCATCGCTGCCTTGCCCCCCATAGAGTGACCGATAACTATTGGCTCGTTCAGTTTTTTGTCCTGAATAAATTCGTCGAGATCGCTCACCATACATTGATAGTCGAAGTCATCGCTGTGAGGTGATTGACCATGATTGCGTTGGTCGATACTCATCACCCTGTAATGAGGCGCAAACAATTTGGCCTGCGTCAGCCAGTTGTCGGACGAACCGAAAAGTCCGTGCAAAATAACCATCGGTTGCCCCTGACCCTGTTCCCGGAAAAATAATTTCATGGCCAAAAGATAGAATTAAGTAGGCAGAAGTCAGAATTAAACGAGTGCGAACGGTATATTTGAAGCTTTAATTTTTAAAATGGAATTATCACAAGGAGCATACACGATTCAGGGTCAAAACGTACTTGACCTGGCACAACAATTCGGAACACCGCTTTACGTTTACGATGGAGAAAAAATAGCGCACCAAATCAAAACTTTGAAAAATGCTTTTTCGGATGTAGACATCCGGGTTAAGTATGCAGCGAAGGCGTTGACAAATATTTCAGTCTTAAAGTTAATCCGGAAACATGGAGCCGGCATTGAAGTGGTATCACTCGGAGAAGCGCATATAGCAATGAAGGCAGGATACACACCTGCTGAAATCGTCTTCACTCCGAGTGGCGTCGATTTCAGCGAGATAGTTGAAGGTGTTGAAATGGGGCTGTCGATCAACATTGATAACCTCTCAAGTTTGCAGAAGTTTGGAGACCGCTACAAAAATTCCTATCCGTGCGGCATCCGTATAAATCCTCACATCATGGCAGGCGGGAACTATAAAATCTCGACCGGTCACAGCAATTCGAAATTTGGGATATCGATTTATCAGTTTCCGCAGATCATGGAAATTGTACAAAGGCATGGCGTTCAAATAAAAGGCCTTCACATCCATACAGGTTCGGAAATAGCTGAAACGGATGTATTCATTAAGATGGCGGAGATCCTCTTTGGAATGGCTGCCGACTTCCCGAATCTGTCCTTTATCGACTTCGGGAGCGGCTTTAAAGTAGCATACAAGGAAGGTGACATGGTGACTAACATCTACGACCTGGGCTTAAAGCTATCGAAGGCATTCAACGACTTCTGCCAACGCTACGGACGGAAGCTGGAAATGTGGATTGAACCTGGGAAATATATTGTAAGTGAGGCGGGCACCTTCCTGGTGAAAACCAACATCGTGAAGCCGACACCGTCGGTAACTTTCGTGGGTGTAAATTCAGGTTTAAACCACCTGATCCGGCCCATGATGTACGATGCCTATCATCATATTGTAAACGTTTCGAATCCGACCGGCTCTCAGAAAATTTATACTGTGGTGGGATATATCTGTGAAACCGATACATTCGGCTCTGACCGGAAGCTGCATGAAGTTCGTGAAGGCGACATCCTGGCCTTTAAGAACGCCGGCGCATATTGTTTCTCAATGTCATCCAACTACAACTCCCGTTTGCGTCCGGCAGAAGTCCTGGTGATTAACAAAGAAGCTAAGCTGGTAAGGGAACGCGAAAAGTTAGAAGATCTACTTAAATTACAGGTAGAAGTGGATGTGTGATCTCACCCCGTCTTCCGCTTATCAAAGGACATCAACTTTTTTAAGTTGACATACGTTATTTTAGCAACCTAATGCAATAGGATGTTCATACGATTTGCTCACGTTCTCTTTTTCCTTGTCGTAATTTCGGCGACGCATGCTCAAATTCTTCAGCCGGCCAGGCTGGCGGCAGAAACTCCGACGAAAAATCTAAAAGTAGGTGATGAGGTTGAACTGATCTTTAGGGCTTCCGTCGACAAAGGTTGGTATATCTACTCCGTTGGCTTTGATGACGAATGCGGGCCCATTCCAATGGCTGTGACGTTGGAGAAGCATCCGAGCTTTTCTTTGGTAGGAGATCTTACCGCAGTAAATGATCAGCCAAAACACGATAAGATCTTCGATTGTGATGTCAGGATATTCATCAACGCCGGTGAATTCAGACAAAAGATAAAAGTACTTACTCCTGATCTGACATTAACCGGTTCGTACGAGGGACAGGTTTGTTCGGAAGTGGAAGGAAAATGCGTTTTGTTTTCCGGCGACCTTTTATTTGAAAAGATAAATGTCACTGGTAAAGCCAGTCCTATAATTGAAGTACCAAAGGAGAAGAGGAATGAGGAAGCCCCCAGGGAGGAACGCGCCCCGACCGATACAGTGAAGTCCACCCTTCCGCCTGCGGAAATCAAATCGGAACTGAAAGGACCTGTCCTGGACAAATCTATTCTGGATGATTCCGGCGCTACTGGCGGGGATGAATCATTGTGGGGCTACATGATTGTCGCTTTTATTTTAGGAATTACTTCGTTGATCACACCCTGCGTTTTCCCCATGATCCCAATGACAGTAACATTTTTTCTGAAAGACGATCAGGGAAAAGCCAAGGGGATCAGGACGGGCATCGCCTTTGGAATTTGCATTATTCTGATCTACACTGTCGTGGGAACAGCCTTTGCACTGCTGTTTGGTGCCGAAGGACTCAACGCGCTCGCAACGCACTGGCTGCCGAACCTTTTCATCTTTCTCATCTTTATCATCTTTGCACTTTCCTTCCTGGGTCTATTCGAGATCACCGCGCCGCACTCGCTTGTCAATAAGGCGGATCGCGCTTCTGAGAAAGGCGGCTATGCGGGAATTTTTTTTATGTCTGCCACGCTTGTGCTCGTTTCATTTTCGTGCACGCTACCACTGGTAGGGAACGTACTGGTGCTAGCCGCAGGTGGAGAAATCGTGAAGCCGATCATGGGAATGTTTGCCTATTCATTGGCTTTTGCCATTCCCTTTACACTTTTTGCGATTTTTCCCGAATGGCTGAAAAGTTTGCCGAAGTCGGGCGGATGGCTAAACTCTGTTAAGGTTGTACTCGGTTTGCTCGAGCTGGCCCTCGCATTAAAGTTCCTCAGCATTGCCGATCAAACCTATCACTGGGGGCTTCTTGACCGCGATGTAAACATTGCCATCTGGATCGTGATCTTTTCCTTCCTCGGCGTTTATCTCTTGGGAAGAATTAAAATGCCGCACGACTCCCCCGTGGAAAGGGTGACGGTGCCGAGACTGATTTTGTCTATCCTCACATTTTCGTTTGTTGTTTATCTGATCCCCGGCTTATGGGGCGCGCCGCTGAAGGCGTTGGCGGGCTATTTGCCGCCCATGCACACCCACGATTTTGACTTGATCTCTTTAGCAAAAACTGAAAACGGGACCGAAACGTGCGACAGACCTAAATACAGCGAATTCCTTCATCTGCCGCATAAACTGAATGGATATTTTGACTACGAACAGGCGATGGCCTGTGCCCGTGAGCAACAAAAGCCCCTATTCATCGACTTTACAGGTCATGGCTGTACAAATTGCCGTGAAATGGAAGCCGTCGTCTGGTCGGATCCCGAAGTTTTGAAAAGGCTGCAGAACGATTTCGTGGTCGTGGCCTTATATGTCGATGATAAGACCGAGTTGCCCGAAAATGAATGGTATACTTCGAAATATGACAACAAGGTCAAAAAGACCATAGGCAAGCAAAATGCTGATCTTCAGATCGCTAACTTAAACAACAACGCTCAGCCGTTTTATGTATTGGTCGGCAAGGACGAACGTGTGCTCGCGTCCCCCTATGGATATGACAAGAGCGTTGAAGGCTTCGTCAATTTTTTAGATCAGGGGAAGCTGAAATATCAGGAGCTCTACAGTCAGTAGGTCGGGTCTCGTAAACGGGAGTTTTTAAAACATTAGGTACAGGGTACGAAAATCTAAATGTTAAAATTAAATCGGCTGGCCGGCAGATCTTGTTAGATCACCAATATTTTACTGAAAGGCGAAATTTTCCGTTGAGCCGGGTAATCCGTTGGCTGACAGCGTTTGCATGAGCAACGAACGGTATTTGCTGCAGGATGAGGTTACCGCTCTTGCCGCGTTATGGCGAAATGCCCGGCTTACCTCGATCAAGTATTTTGGGTCAATTGACTTTGGGTTGATAATCAGCAGGTTATTTTTTGCATTTCATTTTAAAATATTACACTTTTGGTATTCGACCGTTGAGAGGGCCTTTACCTCAAATTTTTTTGGTGACTTATCTTTGAGATAATTGATTTTTAACAGCCCTCGGGCACAAACTTTTTTCTTAGTATGCAGAAACGCTGGTTTGGATTTATTTTATTTTTTATCGTAGCCGTTGTATTTACGAACAGATTTTATCAGGTACCATCTTTAATTCAGACCGAAGAGACAATTGACTCTGTCGCCACTGCAGGTTTTCAGATCAAAGAACCCAATGTCCTTTATGGAATGGTCGTCGATAATTATACGGTCATTGAAGACAAAATTAAGCGCAACGAAGTTTTAGGCGATATACTAATGCAGTACAACGTACCGGCGAATATCATCCATCAGGTGTCTAAACTGTCGCGCAATGTTTTCGACGTTCGCAAAATTGCTCCCAATAAGAAATATACTTTAATCTGTGGCCAGGATTCTTTAAAGACAGCTAAAGCGTTTGTCTACGAGCCCAACCCGGTTGAGTACATCGTTTTCCGTTTCGAGGATACGCTTTGGGTTGATGTTTGTCAGCGCGAAGTAGTCATCACTGAAAAAAGTATCGCCGGGGAAATTAAATCCAATTTGTCGGAGACAATTGAACAGCTTGGGATCTCTCACGAGCTCACCAATCGATTTGTTGACGTGTTCGGATGGCAGGTTGATTTCCAACGCTTGCAAAAAGGCGACAAATTCAAGCTCATTTACGAGGAGGCACAAGTCGAAGGAGTTTCTGTTGGTATCAAACAGATCAACGGAATTTACTTTGAGCATTTTGGTCATCCTTATTATGCATTTCCGTTCGATCAGGGCGAAGGCACCGATTACTTTGATGAGGAAGGCAAAAGCTTGAGAAAGGCATTGCTTAAATATCCCATTGAATTCACGCGGATAAGTTCCCGTTACACGATGAATCGGTTCCACCCCGTTCAGAAACGCTGGAAGGCACACCTTGGAACTGACTTCGCTGCTCCAAAGGGCACCCCTATCCGCGCTGTCGGCGATGGCTTGGTTGAAGAAGCCCAGTACAAATCGAATAACGGTAACTATGTAAAAATCAGACATAATGGCACCTATACCACCCAGTATCTGCATATGTCGGGAATTGCCAGTGGTGTTCGCGCCGGAACCAGGGTTCGCCAGGGACAAACCATCGGATATGTAGGAAGCACGGGATTGGCTACAGGCAATCACCTCTGCTATCGCTTTTGGAGAAACGGCGTTCAGGTTGATGCGTTAAAAGTAGAACTGCCTCCGTCACAGCCCGTAAAAAAGGACTACCTGGAGTCTTTTGAAACTGTAAAAATTGAGCTGACTAAAAAATTGGAAGCTATTCCGTTCCCGGTTCAGACAGATCCAATCGCTTCATTATAATGTTGCGTTAAAGATCATGTAATTTTCTTTCACTTTTTTTGTTAGAAATACGTGACCTTTGTATTCATCGATGAGGTTAATTTTTCTCATATTTTTTTTATCGTCGTTCACGCTGACCCAGGCTCAAAAAGTTGGACTGGTCCTGAGTGGTGGTGCTGCAAAAGGGCTGGCTCACGTTGGAGTTTTGAAAGCCCTCGAGGAGAATGGAATTCCTATTGACTATATCGTAGGCACGTCAATGGGCGGCATCATTGGCGGGTGCTATGCTTCAGGCATGAGCCCTGACCAAATTGAGCAGATGGTTCTCTCTGCGGATTTCCTTCGGTGGATTAACGGGCTTCCGGAAACTGGCTACAATTACTATTATCATCAAAGTGATGAGACGCCTCAGTTTCTTAAACTTAACCTTGCGCTAGATTCAACTTTAAACTTCAGGTTTAATTCGAGTATCGCCAGCGATGTTTCGCTGAATTTTGCACTGACGGAAAAAATGGCGCAAGCCTCGGCAATTTCAAAAAATAATTTTGATAGTCTGTTTGTGCCCTTGCGTGTGGTTGCTGCCGATATTTTTACGCAACGTGAAGTTGTAATTTCGAAAGGATTGTTGAGCGATGCACTTCGGGCCACCCAGACCGTTCCATTTTTTTATAATCCCGTGCGTGTGGATGGAAAGTATTTGTTCGATGGAGGTGTTTACAACAATTTCCCCGTCGACATCGCCGTCCGGGAATTTAAACCGGATGTGGTTGTAGGTGTAAACGTTTCAAGCAAAATTTATGAGGAATATCCTTACGATAATGATGAAAAACTTATCGCCCGATCGTTGCTGTTGCTGCTTTTGGATAAGTCGGATCCATCTCAATTATCGGAAAATGGGATTTACATACAACCAAATGTAAAAGGGTTTTCATCGTTTGACTTTGGAAGGGCAAAAAGTCTCATCGACAGCGGCTATGTTCAAACCATCCGCCAAATCGAAGAAATTAAGTCAAAGATTTCTACCAGGAATGAATGTGAAAATGTTGCTGCAAGAAGAAATGCTTTTTTAGATCAGAGCGTGCCGTTCATTTTTGACAAGGTGACATTTCAAAAATTTAATTCAAAGCAACGGCTGTATATCAAAAAAATATTTAAGACGCGGCAAAAAGAGGGACAGCTTTATCTTGGAGACATTAAAAAAGGGTACTTCAAACTCGTTTCGGAAGAATACTTTACGAACGCCTATCCTAGAATTTTGTATGACACGGGCACCCGGAAATTTAATTTTGAATTGACGAGACGTCCCCAGCAAAATTTCCAGGTGGACTTTGGCGGAGTTATCGCGACCAGGGATATCAGCAATATTTATTTGGGATTCAGTTTATATAACTTTAACAGGATGCTGACGCACGCTTACGCGGGATTTCAGACCGGAAGTTTTTATAAGTCGGCGCTTGCCAAGGTCCGACTGGATTTTCCCTATCAGTTTTACATTGAGCCCTATCTTGAACTTGACAGTTGGGATTATCTGGAAAATGATGATGTCTTGAAGAAGGGATCGGTAAGTAGTCCACCCACCGTTCTCCGCCGGATCAATCGTAAGTTGGGTATGCGTGCAGGTATACCGTTCAAACATTCCTTTAAAACCACCGCGAACTTCGAATTGATCAATAATGACGACCGGTATATCAATGGAGAAATATTTACAAGTACCGACGAGCTTGACGTGCTGGAGTTGAAGGGATTCAGGACCGGCCTGACATTGTCATCGAATACTTTGAACAGGAAACAATATGCTTCCGCGGGCCAGGCCTTCAGCGTATCGGCGGATTTTTTTAA
>DASUTP010000023.1:0-3950 GCA_036374515.1 Chryseolinea sp.
ATAATACTGGTATTGCCATTCCTGCTTAAGCTTGCCGAGATCCACATTCGAAGGACACTCTGACTTGCAACCCTTACAACTCAGACAAAGATCCATAACATCTTTTATCTCGTCGTGGGCAAATGGGTTTACCTTATCCGAGCGTGTGATCATTTCGCGAAGAATATTGGCGCGAGCCCGGGTCGTGTCCTTTTCATTGCGTGTAGCCATGTAGCTGGGGCACATCGTTCCGCCGGTTATCTCCGTCTTTCTGCAATCTCCCGATCCATTGCATTGCTCCGCTGTTCTTAGAATGCCCATTGTTTCAGAAAAGTCGAGAATGGTATCAAACTCTTTCGTCTTCTGATTTTTTTCATAGCGCAGATGGGTGTCCATCGGCGGAGTATCGACGATTTTACCTGGGTTGAAAATGCATTGAGGATCCCAAACCTGTTTCAGCCTTTTAATCAGGGCATAGTTGTGTGGCCCTATCATCTTTGGAATGAATTCACCCCGGAGTCGGCCATCGCCGTGCTCTCCGGATAGTGAGCCATCGTATTTTTTGACAAGACTGGCGGTCTCCTCCGCCATGGTCCGGAATAGACTGACCCCTTCCGCTTTCTTTAAGTCCAAAATTGGACGCAAATGAATTTCTCCTGAGCCCGCATGCGCATAGTGCACACTGTACAGCCCATGCTTTTTCAAGAGTGAATTAATATCCGCTATGAACGCAGGAAGATCCTGAACATCCACCGCAGTATCCTCAATTACAGGCACAGGCTTCTCATCTCCCGGCACGTTTGATAAAAGCCCTAGGCCTGCTTTGCGAAGGTTCCATACCTTTTTAATACTTTCGCCTCCCACAATCGGGTAGGAATACCCAAGGCCCTTGGCTTTTAAATCCATAACCAGCGCCTCCGCATCGCGTTCCGCGTCTGCCTCCGTAGGGCGGGTGAGCTCGGCTACCAGGATAGCCTTTGGATCGCCCTCGACAAAAAAACGGTTTTCAACTTGCCCGCGATTTCTTTTTGTCGCCTCAAATACATAGTGGTCCATCAGTTCAACCGCCGAAGGCTTGTGCTGCAGCACCACGAGATTGGCACGCAACGATTCGTCTATACTACTACAATGAATGCACACGAGTTTTTTATGCGGTGGATCCAGTGGCGAAAGTTTTATTTTAGCTTCCGTGATGAACGCCAATGTGCCCTCGGAACCAGCGATTAAACTGCAGAAGTTAAAAAGTTCCCCGCCAGGGTTGAAGGGCTGCATTCGTGCGAGCATGTCGATGGCATATCCTGTATTCCTCCGGGGAATCGAACGTTTGGGAAATTCTTTTTCAATCTCCGCCCTGTTTTTTTCATCGGAAAGAATTTCCTTAATGTGCGCATATAGCGTGGTCTCCAGCCCTGTGGAGTTTTTTATCTTGGCCGAAAAAGCGGCTGTATCGAGTGGTCCGAACGAAACTTTGGTGCCGTCGGATAGAAACGCCGTTACCTCCAGGAGGTGCTCGCGGGTGCTTCCAAACACCACTGAGTTAGAGCCGCAGGAGTTGTTTCCGATCATTCCCCCGATCATGGCCCGGTTGGCAGTGGATGTTTCCGGTGCAAAGAAAAATCCAAAGGGTTTTAAATAGTCGTTTAAGTCATCTCGCACGATCCCAGGTTGCACAATTGCCCACCCTTCCTTGGTATTTACTTCTACGACCTTCTTAAAATTTTTTGAGACATCCACGACGATCCCGCCGCCTACTACCTGGCCCGCCAGGGATGTGCCCGCAGTTCGCGGGATGAGAGAAGTTTTATTTGTTCTGGCAAATCGTATCAGAATTTCAATGTCCTTTTCCGTTTTAGGAACGGCAACAGCCTGAGGAACCTCCCTGTACGCCGACGCGTCGGTCGCATACAGTCTGCGCGTAGTTTCGTCTGTGAAAAGTTCGCCTTCAAGCTCGTTTCTTAAAGCTTCAAAATTCATGGGCCAAAACTAATTAAAAGCGCCCTATCTCTTCAACTAATTAAATGGGCCCCGAGAAAAATTTTTAGCGCAAACAGCTAACGTTTGAAACCCTGAATTCCGTCTGTCAGGCCAGAGGTTTCCGGGCAGCAAATCCGGCTCCTCACCTACCTTTTCGTTGTATCAGGGTTATTTCCGACAACAATCGGTGGTCAAACCTCATCTTCGCTGATCCATTTTGGAATGTCGGGCGCAACGTAGCTTTTCATTTTGCCGAGCAGGTCATTTGTGTCGTCGCTTATCAACAACATGTTATAGTTGATTTCCTTTAGAAAACCGTTCGCGACCATATTTTTCAGCAGCAGCTTTAAATGATCATAAAACCCATTGATGTCCAGTAGCCCAATGGGTTTTTTGTGCAGTCCGAGCTGGGCCCAGGTAAGCATTTCGAAAAGTTCTTCCAGTGTTCCAAAGCCGCCGGGCAGCGCGATTATCCCGTCGCTCATTTCATGCATTTGCGTTTTCCGCTCATGCATGCTCTCGACCATTACCAGTTTGGTCAGGCCTTCGTGCGCAATTTCCTTCGAGCGCAAAAATCGGGGAATAATACCCGTGACTTTTCCACCCGCCGACAAGACTGCATCCGCCACAGCGCCCATGAGTCCGACCTTGGCCCCGCCATAAATAACTTCGATACCCTCATTTGCAAGTATCCGTCCCAGCGAAACGGCCCTTGATCTGTAGACCGGATCTGTTCCGTTGCTGGAACCGCAGAAAATTGTAACGCTTTTCATTTGCTAAAACCGCAGGTCTTCGTACGCTCCTTTAACGTTGATACGGCAGGTAAGCTTTCCCCGCAACGCGTCTGGCTTCAACATGGAATTGCCCAACAGCATTCTGACACATTCCTGAATACCTTCTGTTATGGAAGGATGTGGATGCACACACTCCGCCAGCTCCTCAATTCCCTGGTCCATGAAAATCAACAACGCAATGGCCTGAATGGCGCTCGATGCGTGGTTACCGATAATCTTAACGCCGAGGATCTTCATGGGATCGGTATTAGTAACCATGAGCTTTATAAAACCTTGCGTATTTCTTTTAGCAATAGCCCGCGGGATACAACTATAATCCAGCGTCACCACCTTGTAATCGATGGCTTTTTCCTTTGCCTGCGTTTCATTCAACCCTACACCGGCAACCTCCGGGTACAAAAACATGATAGTGCTGATGTTTTCATACACCAGTTTCCGCTTAGGTGTTCCGAAAATTTTTTCCACCGCATATCGCCCTTCAAGCTCACCAACATTTACCAGCGAAATATCGGAAGTAATATCGCCAACGGCATAGATATTGGAAACGTTAGTTTGCGTATCGTTATCTTCGATACCTCGCTTTGAAATTTCAATCGACAGTCCTTTCTCCCATAGTTCCTCATAGTTTGGAACTCGTCCGACGGCAACCAGCGCTTTCGCAACATTGAAGGTACCTTTCGTGCCATCGTCATATTGTAACTCGTATTCCACACGGCCATTTTTTATTTCCATTCGAATTAAAAAGGAATTACGATGTATAAGCACTCCGTTATTTTCCATATTCCTTTCGATCACACGAACTACATCCTCATCTTCGAAGGGAAGAATACGCGCTCCTTTGTCGATCAGTGAAACCTTGGTTTTTCCGAAACCTGAAAAGATGGTTGCATATTCACAACCGATCACGCCTGCCCCTACGATCACCATACTTTCTGGAAAATCGTCCAGCGCCTCTATGCCATCACTCGTCATTACAATCTTTTCATCGATGGGTAGTTCCGGCAGATAACGGGGACGACTACCCGTTGCCAGAATAATGTAGTCAGCGGAAAATATTTGCCTGGTCCCGTCCTCATTTTCAATTTCGATCTCATGTTGACTTAACAGTTTAGCGTTGCCTTTCTTAAAGGTTAAGAGGTCGGCAAAATGCGACTCGGCCATCATTCGCATATGCTCCTCCAGCATGCCTTTCCTTTCCTGGAC
>DASUTP010000024.1:0-3239 GCA_036374515.1 Chryseolinea sp.
TGCTCACCATGGAATAATTAATTTCACCCTCAAGGGCCCTATCGTTGTCGGTTAACCTTGGAAAGCGGCCATTGTGGCTCTCACAGAATTCCTCCGCGAAATCATACTCGACGAAGGAACCATCGTTTTGCTTGATGAGAAACTTTACATAAAAGTTATATTGGCCAACATTCGGCTGGATGTAAAAATAATCTACCACGGCATACCAATAAGTATTGGGACTTCCATCACGGACCAAGCTGTCAACGATCGTGGCTTTATTTTTTATCAGCGACCGGTAGTCTTTATAGATGAATACCGTATCGGGCTGATCATTTTTATTGAGATAAGATTGTTCGTAGACTGCGCATTTGTAAGGATCGGTATACGGTGGCAAGCTGGGAAAACCCTCGTTCCTGCTTTGCAGGGTTAGCATTTCGCCAACGGTTTTCTCAGGACCCACGATTTCATAAAATGTATTTCGTGGCGTTTTTTTTGACTTTCCCAACGTATACCCCGTGAAGTCTTTGACAAGATTGGCAACGAGCGGAAACTGCTGGCCGTTGTCGTTCGCATAAAAGTTGATGTCGTGGTACGGGTCCCTCGCATCGTCCGGGGACGTGGCCGAAAGTCCTAAATCGCCGTCACCATCCTTAAAATCAACGGATACAACCAAGGAGTCCAAACCGCTTGGAGCTTTTCCAAAGTAAAGCGCCTTGTATTCAATCGCAGGGTTGTTGCTGAATTCCGGGGGATTAAAGCAGGCGCCAAATATGGCCAACGAAATAATAAACAATAATGCTCGCCTTACCTGTTTCATCTCTAAATTTGACCCATCAAGTTAACTAAACACTTGGAAACTTTTAAAAGTTTTACCTCGAAATTATATTCAGTAAACGATACAAGCTTTCAGAATATTGCGCTTGAGGTGTTTCATATTCAAGCCGGAAGTAACCCGGTTTACAGAGACTTTATCCACAACCTGGGCGTTAATGCGTCCAAAGTACGGTCGTTGCAGCAAATTCCCTTTTTACCGATAGCTTTTTTTAAGACTCATGACGTCCAAACCGGCCAATGGTTGCCGGAAACGACATTTATCAGCAGCGGAACGACACAGGCACGTCCCAGCAGGCACCTAGTGCCTGATCTGCAATTTTACCTAGACCATTCCGTAAAATGCTTCGAACATTTTTTTGGATCCATAAAGAATTACCACTTCCTGGCATTGCTGCCTTCATACCTGGAGCGGCAGGGATCTTCCCTGGTTGCCATGATGGATCATTTCATTCGGATTAGTGAATCGCCCCATTCTGGTTTTTACTTAAATGATTATGACGGTTTGGTGAAAAAAATAGCTTCTATAAAAAATGATTCCAGGAAAACCATATTGTGGGGAGTATCCTTCGCGTTATTGGATTTGGCCGAGAAGTACACGATCGATCTTAGCAATTGCATGGTTTTCGAAACCGGTGGAATGAAGGGACGGAGGGGGGAAATCACCAAAAATGAGATGAGGGAAACGCTAAGCGCCAAAATAAACGTTAAAACGCTGTTTTCGGAATATGGAATGACAGAATTGCTTTCCCAGGCGTATTCGGCTCAAAATAACAGCTTCATTTGTCCGCCCTGGACAAAGGTATTATGCAGGGATATTACAGATCCGCAAACGACCGGGTTACTATCGGAGACCGGCGGGATTAATGTTATTGATTTGGCAAATTGGCGCACGATTTCCTTTATTGAGACTGAAGATTTGGGAAGGGTTGCGGCGAATGGCTCTTTTGAAATTTTGGGACGACTGGACAACAGCGATTTAAGGGGCTGTAACTTATTGATTGAGTAAAAAGACCCTGGCATCTGGTTGGCCCTGGATTTGTTTTAATGAGAAAGAATTATATTTTTGTTAGACCCAAAGTTATTAGAATGAAAAAGATTGTTGCTTTTATTGCTTTAGCGGCTTTTATCTCGGCATGTAGCCAGTACACATGCCCGACCTACGCTAAAAAGGCTCCAAAAAAGGTTTCCGAACAGAGGATGTAATTCTCTGATACCCCTATTAGCTCTATTCGTTCAGTATAGCAATACCAGTGCGCTCAGAAACTTGCGAGGGAAATTCCTATCGTCAGTGTGCTGAAGTCATTTTTTTCGGCGCCCGACGCGGATATATCGCTTATTCCTTCCCCTTCTTCAAAAAGCGGGGTCAAATTGTAATAGCCGAACAAGCTGAAACTTCCGATTCCAAGCCGGGCGGTGAGTCCGTAACGCAGTTTGCTTAGGTTAAAATCCTGCTTGTCCTTCACCTTTTTTACTTCAGAGTCCTCCTTATATTTCATCTTGGTGAACGAGTCATACATATAGCCGATTCGGCCGCCAAACGATACCTTGAAGCTTCTGGCTGGATCGTCGGGGTTAGTGCTATATCTTAATTCCAGGGGAACGTCAATGTAATTTGTGATCAGCTGAGACTTTTTAATGTTGGGATAGACGTTTTCACCAGGCGGTATCATCACCATGCTTCGCGGATCGCCGGGATCGTGGTCCAGCGTATACTCGTTATTGAATTTAAAGCGTTCCAAGCTCAACCCGATGCCGGGTACGAAGCTGAAGCTGGACTTTAGGATCCGGAATTCGTATTGATAATAGAGGTTAAATGTCCGCGACCCCCAAAAACCCAGGCTAAACTCTTCGGGAGCGCCGGTGTCGAAATTAAATCCAAGTTCCATGGCAAAAGTACCTGGTATATCAGGCCTTCTGGAAACAGGCTTAGCGTTTTCGGTCTGCGCGAACAGTGTACAGGAAATTCCTAAAAAAAATACAAGTGCTCCAATTTTCTGCGTCATGCGGTCATTATTCATTTAGAAGGCTCAAAAATAGCTTTTTTGGTGGCAGGGCCAAACCGTTTTGTTTTGCTGAGTTAATTTATTCTTTACATTTGCAGTCCAAAATTTAAACATAACCAAGGGCCTGTAGCTTAACTGAATAAAGCATCTGACTACGGATCAGAAGACTCGGGGTTTGAATCCCTGCAGGCTCACTTCAAACCTCACAGAATACCTTTCTGTGAGGTTTTTTTAGTTTTATTAGTACGCTGTTAGTACACTTCCTTATTAGAATTTGTACCGATTTTGCTTCTTTCTGCATTCATAATAAATCATGTGCATTAATGAGCAATTACAACGGGACGCCGAATTTTTTAATTTGTGATGGCAGTCTCCGTCCTTTTACCCTACTAAGGTTTATTTGTTCCAATGATGCTTGTC
>DASUTP010000025.1:0-7073 GCA_036374515.1 Chryseolinea sp.
GTGTAAGATTTAATTGCAGGTCATTAACCGTGCGATTGACGATCTGCGTAAACTCCATATCCTCGATTGTTGACAATGGATTCACCCGTGTAGGCTCCACTGCCAGCAAGTTGCCAGCCGGATCACGTTGTGTGATATCATATATGTTATTCGTGATGTTGATCGAGTTAATGGGACTGTAAAACACATTCCCATTTGCTTTCTCATTAGAAAATGAGTTTGAGTAGGATAATCCTGCGCTAAGCTTTGCCCAGGACGAAAGTTTCTGATCGACACGCACGCGAAAATTATATCGTGTGAAATCCGTTCCCTCGATAATTCCCTGATTTTTTGAGTACGAAAACGATGTGAAGTAGGAGGTCTTATCGTTTGCCCCACTAACCGAGATATTATTGTCCGTACCATACCCTGTTCTGAAGATCTGGTCCTGATAATCGTAGCGGGTTACATCCACCAAATTTGTTCTGAGGTAAGCAAGGGCACCGTCTCTGGTGATCGGCATGAACGTCTCCCCTTCCGTTGGTACATACGCGCCCGGATTACCCGTGCCAATGCTGTTAAACTGCGCGGCGCTTATCGTTGCGATCGGGTGCAGCCTTAACGGCACGGATCCAAACTGTTTGCCATACGTGGAAATAGGAACTCTTTTTCGGAGCTGATTCATGTTAACACTTGTGGAGAAAGTGATTTTCGGCGCTCCTTCTTTACCGCGTTTTGTTGTGATTATAACGAGTCCATTGGACGCCCTTGAGCCATATTGCGCAGCGGCCGCGGCACCGTTGATAACGTTAATGCTTTCGATATCCGCTGGATTTATGTCCACCAGCCTGTTCGTGCCCAGGGAAGTTGCGGTACCTACCTGATTCGTCAATGCAGTTTGCGAGACGTTTACCGTTGAGTTGCTGACTACAACCCCATCGATGACATACAATGGATCGGAATTCCCCTGCAGTGATTTCACCCCGCGAAGGCGAATGGTGATCCCCCCGGCAGGGTCACCGGAGTTTTGTGTTATCTGCGCGCCGGGAACTTTGCCCTGCAGTGCACTAAATAAGTTGCTCGAGCCTGAATTCTCCAACGACTTAGTGCTGACTGAGGAGATGTTGTTTCCCAATTCACGTTTGTTCGTTCTCAACGTAGAGCCTACCACCAAAATTTCGTCCAGCTGCTTGATATCCTCGTCGAGAACAACATCCAAGGTAATGGTCTCTTGCCCTTCCAGAGAAACCTGGCGAATCTGGCGGCCGTAACCAATGGAGCTGAATGCTACGGAAACCGAACGCTGATCGGTCGTGACGTTTAACTCGTAGTTTCCATTCATATCAGAGATCGTTCCAGTGGTTGTCCCTTCAATCAAAACAGAAGCTCCCGGCAAGGGATCGGTATTGTCCCTCACGCTTCCCTTGATGGTAAAAGTTTTTTCCTGTCCAAACAAAAGGTAAGGACAAAGCAAGAGCGCGGTAATCCAAAGCATCCTCGGAAATTTGCAGCATTCAAAGATTCTCTTCAAATCGTAATTGTTCATTTTCATAGGCACATAAAAATTAGTTGAGATTAATGAGTATTATAAGATTTTTATCAGAAGGCGCCCGTGCTGCCTTCCCATTGTAATACGTTTTTTCTGTAATTTGTTCTGAAAAAAAAGAGAGAAATTAATTGTCGGTATGAATTCAAATATAAAAGCGCTCGCACACATTGCTTCCAAGAAAAATCGTTTTATTATCGGCCTAATGTCCGGCACTTCTCTTGACGGATTAGACGTGGCCCTTTGCAAAATGTCAGGTTATGGAACGTCCACAAAGATAAAATTAGAGAATTTTCATACTGTCCCATACGAAGAAGGAACAAAAAAAAGAATTCAGGAAGTGTTTGCCAGGGAACAGGTGAACTTTCAGCGACTGTGTGAATTGAATGCATGGATTGGAAGGCTGCATGGGGAACTTGTGCTAAGTTGTCTTAAGCGTTGGAAGAAAAAACCATCCGATGTCGATATCATTGCATCGCATGGACAGACGGTCTTTCATTCACCTAAATCGGTAACGCACGGTGCACAAATAGATTCGACTTTCCAGGCGGGCGATGGTGATCACGTGGCAGTGAAGTCGGGTATCATCACCCTTAGCGACTTCCGTCAAAAACACATCGCTGCTGGTGGCGAAGGCGCGCCACTGGCCGTTTATGGAGATTACCTGCTTTTCTCGAAAAAAGGTGAAGACCGCATAATGCTCAACATTGGCGGCATCGGAAACTTTACCTATCTGCCAGGATCCACAGATTCCAAAAAAGTTTTTGTAACCGACACGGGACCAGGCAATACATTAATCGACCAGGCCGTTCAGCTGTACAGGCCAGGCTCTTACTTTGACAAAGACTCTGATATTGCCAGGAATGGAAAAGTAAATGACCGCCTATTAAATGAATTGCTGACGGATAAATTTTTTGATTTACCGTTCCCCAAAACTACCGGACCCGAACTTTTCAATATGGGCTACGTCCGCCGTGCATTGGAGCGTTGTGATGCCGCATCTATTTCCGTTGAAGATTTGCTGGCGACGCTGACCCGGCTGAGTGCTGTCTCGATCGTGAACGCAATTACCAAAGCGGTCAAAGTGAAGAAAGGAACAAAAATTTATTTAAGTGGCGGAGGTGCCCACAATCCGCTCATGCTCGAAGGAATCAAGTCTTTGATACCGGTCGCCGACTTTCACCGCATGGACGAGCTCGGTATATCCGGAGATGCCAAGGAGGCTGTGCTCTTTGCTGTGTTGGCAAATGAAAGTCTGGCGGGTGGTAAACTCAATTTTGGAAACCGATCAAAAGTGCCGTCCGTGTCGATGGGCAAAATATCCTTCCCCCATTAGCTTTTTTTTCATCATAATCCAGCGGATGCTTCTTCAACAACTGCCAAAGGCAAAATGACTCTGAACGTAGAGCCCTTATCGGGTTGAGAAGTCACTTCTACCGAACCATGCAGAACTTCAACCTGGGTCTTTACCAGGTAAAGTCCAAGACCGCGTCCGCCCACATTAGCGTGGAAGCGGCGATAAAGTTTGAAAAGCTTTTCATGGTGAAGTTCGGTGCTAAATCCAAGGCCGTTATCCCTTATTTCCAAAATTGCGCTCCCGTTAAGCCTGCGGCTTGTGGCTTCAACTCTTAAAATTCTTTCGGGAGATCTGAATTTAATTGCATTGCTGAGAAGATTGAATAAAATATTCTGGAACATGCTTCGAACCGTGACAATTTCAGGAAAAGCGAAGTTGGTTGTGAATTCCTCGTTGCCGTCCAGGCTCTCCTTGAATAGATTTTTTGTCTGCCGCCATTCTTCTTCGAGATTTACGACTTCGCGATAGCGATGTGGCTCGTTCCGGAGCTCCAATATCCTGATTAGGTCATTAACTATGTGATCGAGCTCCAGCGCCGTCTGGCCCATAAAGCGGTGCAACAATTTTGTTTCGCCTGCACCGTGTTCCCTCTTGGCAAGATCAGAGAGCCCTAACAGCCTGGCTACTGGCCCGCGGAGATTGTGAGAAACACTATACGAAAACTGAACCAGTTCATCATTTTGTTTGATGAGTTCAGCGTTAATTTTCTTCAGCTCGACGGTTTTTTCAGCCACCATCTTTTCCAGGTTCCTGTTGATTTCACTGATACTCCTGTTGTTTTCCGACAGCTTGTCTGTTTGGTCCTGAATTTCTTTCTTTTGCGATGAAACTTCCTGGTAAAGACGGTTAAGCTCGATGTTTATCTCTTTAAGCTTATTTGCCTGGGCCTGAATTCTGACATTTTTTTCTGTAACAGACACATTAAGCATTTTGATCCGTGAATAAAACCAGTAGTAAACAAATGCGAGCACACTAAGCATAACGATCCCGATAACGGCGGCAATCATCAGAATCGACTGTTGCCGCAATTTTGCTTCCTGCAGACTAATCGTATTCTCTGCCAATAATTTATCCGTCTGCAGAATTCGTATATCACGGTTTCGTTGTTCGATTTCCTGTATCTTTTCCAAGTTCAGAAACCTGCGTGACACTTCCGCCTTGCTAAGCGAGTCGCTGAGTTGGCTGGCAAGGATGGAAAACTTCAGGGCTTCTTCAAAGCGCTTTTGCGCCGCCATCACATCCCGCTTCGTTGTATAATTATGCACCATAACTTCCGCTGAGCTTATCTTTCGTGCATATTGTTGGGACTCATCGAGGTAATTCAACGCATTTTTGAAATTGCCGACTTTAAAGCTTGTATGACCCCGGCCCCAGGCTGCCCATGCAAGCAGATAGTTGTTTGGTATCGCCGCCGCCAGCTGAAAACTCTCTGTGTAAAGACGAAGTGCATCGTTATAGCGGCCGCGTTCGACTTCAAGATGGCCGATGTTCAGCAATGTTTCGCTTATGCCCAGCGTACTCCCAAATTGGCGGTAGATCTGTAAAACAGAATCAAGCGCATTATAGCCATTGGCATAGTCCTTCAAATCAACAAGGACAGCGCCCTTCAGCATAAGGGCATTTGCCAGGTCGCCGCGAAGCAATTTTTCAGGATTTAGTTTTATAGCTTCGTTTGCCATAAGCAATGCTTGGTCCAGATTCCCCAGATGATGATTTACGAAACCCATTTGAATGCGTATGATGGCGGACTCGGCATCGAAGTGGTAAACCTGGCTTAATCGCCATGCGTCGTAAAGATTGTTGAGTGCCAGTTCATAGTCCCCTCTTTCAGAAAAAACTTTGCTCAGGTCGATCAGAGAAGTTATGTACTTGCGATAGAGGCTTTTTTCCAGGAAATAATTTCTTGCCGAATCAAACAAAACAGTAGCGCGATCAAAGTCGCCTTTTTGGTAGAGGATCAACGCTTCTATTTGGCGGATGTCGTTCCGGTTTTCGTTGTCTTCGGCACGGGCGCTTAAATTGCTTTTCGCCTCTGCAATCAACGTCTCGGCCGCTGACAATTCGCCAAGTCTCAATTTGACGCTGGCCTTCAACGCGAGGGCTTCTATCAATAATGTTTTGTCGGGCAATAAGCGCCGGATTCGGATTGCGCGATCGAAATAAAGCTGTTGCGAGTCCGTCTGATAGCGTTGACCGAACAGCGCACCGATATTACGATATAGTTTAGAAAGCGTGGCGGGATCTGTGCTGTCCTTAAAAATTTCGCGACTTTTCTTGAAAAAGATAAGTGCCGAATCCATTTGCACTTCTTCAAGGCTGCAATTGCCCAGCTGAAGATATACGTATCCCCGTAACGCCCGGTCCCCCGCAACTGTGGCCATGTGCAGTCCCCGGTTAAGATCCTGATGTCCCTGGGCAAGCTGTCCTGACAAATATCCAAAAACACCACGGTATGTATAAGCTCTTGCCTCGCCTTTCAGATAGTTAAGTTTTTTGCTCAGCTCAAGCGCTTGTTTGTTGTACAAAATGACTTTTGCGTTGTCATGGGTGATGTACTGATACGTCAATTGATTGAGCACGTCAACCTTCTGCTCTCCGTTTACCGTTTTAAGCTTTTGTTCCAGGCTATCTGTCGTCGTCGGCTGTGCAAAAACACTCCAGGTTAAAGTGCTCAAAAAGCAAAGGGCGAAGAAGGTTTTACGACAGCTCATTTTCGGCAGACACTGCCGCAAAAATAAGGTGATTCGTGGTCTTTTTAAACCCACTGAACATAGGGGTTCGTTAAAATGCCATGCAAACGTTTATTAAATTCAAGAAGCACGATGGAATGAGCTAATACCCGCAGAAATCCATTAATGCTGGCACGGTTCTGACCCGCAACTTCGGGAAGCCGGCTATCCCTTTAAGGTATCTGCGAGGAAGCTGATTGGTGTTATAACACTATTTACGGGATGCCGCGAACGGTATCAAAAAAACGAAATGTTTCCCTTCTCCCCGACTGCAATTTCTTTTTAATTTAGGCTTTACTTTGTTAACTAGAATAAAAAAATTCAATGAAGAAAAGCTATGTTTTATGGTGGCGCAATATTCTGTGCCTATTCATTCTCTGGGGAATGTCAGGGTGCTCTACCGATAAATCGGAACAAGCCGCCAGTTCGTTCAGTGTTCCGGTAGAATATTATAAGCTCAAGAACGGTTTGAAGGTTGTACTTTCTCAGGATAAAACTGCGCCCACTGTAACCGTTGCGGTCTATTACAATATTGGATTCAGGATCGAGCCAAAGGACAGAACGGGCTTCGCACATCTCTTCGAACATATGATGTTTCAAGGTTCCAAGAATCTTGGGAAAATGGAATTTATCAAACTGGTGCAACAGAACGGCGGAATTTTGAACGGGTCAACGCGCTTTGACTTCACCAACTATTTTGAGGTGATGCCGTCGCATAAATTGGAAACCGCCTTGTGGGCGGAGGCAGACCGGATGAAAGGCCTGGACATCACACAGGAAAATCTCACGAATCAACAGGGCGTTGTAAAAAATGAGGTGAAGGTCAATGTTTTGAATCAGCCTTACGGCGGTTTTCCCTGGTTGGACATGCCCCAATACGCCAATGAAAACTGGTTTAACGCGCACAACTTCTACGGTGATCTGGCAGACCTGGACTCCGCAAAGCTTGAGGACGTCGATAAATTTTTTAAGACATACTACGCGCCAAATAACGCTGCGCTGGCAGTCGTCGGAGATTTTGAAATTGAGGACGCGAAAAAATGGATTGCGCAATATTTTGAATCTATACCTTCGGCAACACTTCCCCCGCTCCCCGATATTTCGGAGCCAAAGCAACAGGAAGAAAAAAGAAAAATAAAAGAAGACAAGCTCGCCAACAAACCTGCAATCGCCATAGCCTACAAAATGCCACAACGCAATACCCCGGAGTATTATGCAATGGGGCTGATCGATCAGATCCTGCTTCAGGGCCAGGACAGCAAACTTTACGGCAAGCTGGTCCAGGAGAAAGGCTACACCGGAAATGTGAGCGGTGGAATCAACTATCTCGGCAACATGTATAACTATAATGGACCAATGCTTTGGATGGCAGACCTAATTTATGACGCTTCCATTAATGCCGATTCAATCATTAAAGTCTTCGACAGTTCAATTCAAGAATTGTCCAGTGTTTCTAAGGAGG
>DASUTP010000026.1:0-11668 GCA_036374515.1 Chryseolinea sp.
ATTTTTTGAAAACTACCTGGTCCTAAAACCAGATACAGACATAAAGGCTATTGAATCCGATTTGCAGGTACTCGCTGATAACCTCATTCAATCAGACTCTGGAACAGCGGCAGCTGGCTTTAAAATGTCGCCATTTCTGACCAGGCTGTCCGACCTGCATTTCGATGAAAAAAATCTATGGGAAAACGATAGTACGAGAGGAGACCGGAAATATCTTGTGATCTTCAGCGCTGTCGCCATCCTGATCCTATTGATCGCCTGCATCAATTATATGAATCTCGCCACGGCACGATCATCCCGGAGAGCAAAGGAAGTTGGGCTAAGGAAATCTCTCGGTAGCAAACGTTCCGAGCTTGCGACACAGTTTTTTTATGAATCGATGCTCATGACCTTGGGTTCGCTTGTGATTGCGCTTATCCTCGTAGTGATATTGCTACAGCCTTTTAATCAACTTGCGCACAAGACGTTCACCCTGATATCGCTGCTGAATCCCTATATGATTGGCATAATTCTGCTTATAGTTTTATTCATGACTTTCCTGTCGGGAAGCTACCCGGCAATCTATTTATCAGCGTTTAGGCCAGCGGATGTTTTAAAGGGACAAATCATAAAAGGCAAAGGTGCCGAGCTCTTTCGAAAAAGTTTGGTTACAATTCAATATACTGTATCACTCATCCTGATCATCTCCACTTTTATTGTGATCCGACAAATGGATCACATGCAAAACACCAAGCTGAACCAGCAAGGTAGCCAGTTGTTGTCGATTCGTTACGGCGGTATTGCTCCCCAGGAGAAATTTGCCGCCTTTAAACAATTGGTTCTGGAAGACAAGGACATAGAGCATGTGACAATGGCCAATCACCTGCCGCGCCTAAATTACTTTGGCTTCATCGGTGCAAATGTAAAGTTCCCGGAATTCTCGGATAAGAATTTACAATGGAACCAGTTAAATGTAGAGTTCGATTTTGCTAAAACCTATTCGCTTGAATTTACCGCCGGTCGTGATTTTGATATCAGCAATGTTGGTGATTCATCAAGCGTTATTCTCAACGAAGCCGCCGTAAAGGCATTGAATCAGCCGCTGGAAAAAATTATGGGAGCTACGGTTGTTGAAGCCAACAATAATAATGGCAACAATAGCCGTTCGTATAAAGTGATCGGCATCGTGAAAGATTTTCCATTCAGATCCATGCATCAGACCATCGAACCGCTAATGTTAAATCCACGCGTTCATGTGATCGACCGCATAGCCTACGTGAAACTGCCACCGGGAAAATTCCAGGAGAAAATCGCCTCCATTGAAAAAAAATGGAAGGAAATCTTTCCTGCAATAGGTTTTGATTATTGGTTTCTCAGTGACGAGTTCTCACGTATGTATGAAGCGGAAGCACGAGTTTCTTCAATGGCCAAAAGCTTTGCTCTTCTTGCCATACTTATAACCGCGCTCGGTGTGTTTGGCCTTGCATCGTACACAGCAGAACAAAAAACTAAAGAAGTAGGGATTCGAAAGGTACTGGGAGCCGACGTCCGGCAGGTCATTGGAATGTTCCTGATGGTTTTTTTGAAAATCTTCATGGTGGCCTGCGTGCTTGCCATTCCCGTTGCGTACCTGATGGCGGATAAGTGGCTTGCTGGTTTCGCTTATCGTTCTCCGATAAGTTTTACGATCTTTGGCGCTAGCCTGTTAGGGCTCTTACTCATAACGCTGGTCACCGTGAGTTACGAAACCTGGAAAGCGGCAAAGACAAATCCTGTCAACTCGCTTCGGAGCGAGTAGGAGTTAATTTTCCAACTCTTTTAACTCGATATTTCTGAAATCGATGGGCTGACCTTCACTTTGCAGTGCGATGTATCCGGATGTCAAGGCCTTTCCGGGCTGCCAAATTGCGCTGTCATAGCCCTGCACCACGCCACCGCCCATGGTAGGCTTACTGTATTGCAATACAGTGTCACCGTTGATGACGTGCGTTACCAGGGAATCGCCTAAAACGATAAGTTCAGCTTTGACCCATTCATCCTTTTCATACGTCTTTGACGAAGAGTTTAAGCAGTGGCCATCGTACATTTTTCCCTGGTAGACAATCTCAGTTCCGGGGGAGCACATGTTACCGGTGGGCCTTGGATTCCCGTCGCCCAGCCCTGCCAAAAATTGCATCTCCACAGAGATTGGCCAATTTTGCTCCTTGAGCATGCCCCGGGGATCTTGCGAATGAAACATTACTCCGCTGTTTAGCAAGGTATACTCCGGAGCGCCTTTTTGAAGCTCTCCTGTAAAATGATATTCCAATTTCAGATGGAAATGTGAAAAGGGCTGCTTGTAGTAAAGGTGCGAAAATTGATCATTGAAGTCTCCGTACTGATCGTATCTTACTTTGATCATGCCATCTTCTGCCCTGAAGGTATTTCCGAAATTAACGCCTGCATCATGGTGATTTATTTTTACAATCCAATCATTCAGATCGGTGCCGTTAAAGAGTTTGATCCATTCGTTTTCCTTTTGAGTCTTGCTTTCTTTCGGACCGCCACATCCAAACACAACAACAAGCAGCATGAAAATAGATGACGATTTCGACATGTTCAATGAGTTAATCTTCGTGACTGACGCAATAATAGCGCTTCAAGATTAAGATATTTTGAAAAATTGGCAAGTTTATGGCGATAATACCCCGCGAGTGCTCGCAGTTTACGAACAAATGAAAATGTTGCCACTGTTGATTGTTCCAGGAATGTAACGGAACATTAAGCTAATTAGCCACAACCTGGTAAATCTTGCCGCTGCTGTATGCAAGGACAAATAAATTTTTCTTTTCATCCTCGCCGAATGAAGACAGTCCGTCGGCAAGGTTAGCGATCAACTCATTCTTTACCGCTTTCTTTCCCGAATAGGTCAAAGCCCAAATATTTCCTGATACAAAGTCGCCGTAGATATATTTCCCGTACAAATCCCCCAGGTCGCTATCGCGACAAACGTAGCCACCGGTAACGGACCGGCCGGTCGTATGCCCTTGACGGTAACTCCAGATGGGTAAAATCAAGTTCTCTTTCAGACAATCACGCGGCTTAAAACAATCTTCTGCCTCCATAATCCTCCATCCATAGTTGCCGCCTTTCTCAATAATATCAACCTCTTCAATCGCATTTTGCCCTACATCACCGGCCCATAGCCACCCAGTTACACGATCAAAATTAAAACGCCACGCGTTGCGGATTCCGTACGCGTAAATCTCCTCACGATAGCCCTTGTCATTGTTACGAAAGGGATTGTCGGTGGGGATGCTGTACATTTTTTTACCAGACGTTTTGTTAACATCAATCCGCAAAATTTTTCCCAGGAGCGACCTCAGGTCCTGTCCGTTGTTTCGGGGGTCACCTCCGCTGCCGCCATCACCGGCTGAAATATAAAGGAATCCATCGTTCCCAAAGGCAATCTTGCCTCCGTTGTGGTTGGAGAAGGGCTGTGCAAAGCGCAACAAAATCTTCTCGGATGCGGCGGTTGATAATGCATTCGTGCCCTCTACCTTAAATCGTGAGATGACGGTTTCCAATGGGCTGCTGCGGGTGTAATTCACATAGAAATAGCCGTTGTTCTCATAGTCTGGGTGAAATGCGAGTCCCAGCAAACCTTTTTCGCCGCCGCTGTCGACCTTGCCACTGATGTCGAGGAATACCGATGCACTTTTAACGTCCGCGTGATTGACAAAAGACATGATCCTTCCCTTTTGCTCAACAACAAACAAGCGATTAGAATTATCATAAGCGCTCGTTAACTCGACAGGCATGTCAAATTCCAGTCGCGGAAAGACAGGTGAAAGATTGTAGCGTGCTATTGGGTTGCTACTTTCCACGTTCACCGCGGCGTTACCAACCATGAACGTTAGGAATAACATGCCGATATTTCTCATGCTGAAAACTCGTACGCCGTAGCAAAAATAACAGTCATTCCTGTATTATACTTAATGCTGCATGGCGAGATCGCCTTTTGGCCATTTTTCAGAAAATTCTACTGTAAAGTTATTTTTGGGTTGGCGTACTAGCATTTTGATTTTAGAGTCTAACTTAAACATGGCGCATGGACGCCGGAAGCTAAACGCGCCAATCATCCAGTAAATCTTACTTCTATAACTTTCGCGCGTTTACATAAGGGCGTACGCTTTATAAATTCTTAACTTGCGCGCTCAAACGTCCCTCATTCAATGATCCGATTGATTATTTATTCTCTCAAGCGTTTTGCTTGGTTTAAACGTCTGAATGCAAAAGTAACTTACGAAGTTTTGGCAAAGCGGGTGCCCGCTGCCGAATGGCAGTTTATGAACTACGGCTATGTTCCAAATGCAAACGAAAGTCCCCTCAACTTGCCCGAAGATCCGAAGATTCAAAAATATCCGTTGCAAATGTATCACTATTTGGCCCTTCAGACGGAAGTTGAAGGGAAGGCTGTATTGGAAGTAGGTAGTGGGCGCGGTGGTGGCGCGAAACACATCGCAAGCACGCTAAAACCTGCTTCTTATATTGGAATGGACCTTGCGCAAAATGCCGTCGACCTGGCGAACAAGCTGCATAACGTTCCCAACTTAAAATTTATACAGGGAAGTGCTGAAGCTATTCCTCTCCCGGACAATAGTATCGATGTTGTACTCAACGTCGAGTCTTGTCATGCGTATGGAAATGTTGAAAAATTTATCAGTGAGGTCAAACGCGTTTTAAAACCAGAGGGTGTCCTAGCGTTAGTCGACTTCCGCGATGCTGAACAAATGAACGTGCTCCGAAAGCTGCTTAAAGGATCAGGACTCCAATTCATAGCAGAAGAAAACATAGGCAGCAATGTAATTCAGGCCATTGAAGCTGAGGACGATGTAAAAAAAGCCAGGATCGAAAAATTATTTCCTCCGAAATGGCAAAAGCTATTTGGTGAATTTGCCGGTGTTGTTGGATCTAAATTCTATACCAAACTCAAAAGTGGTACTAAAGTCTATCATCGGTTTCTCTTGAAAAAGGCGCTGTAGCACCAACTCATCCGTTCTTTTATAAATTCTTTTGGATGGGCTTTTGAAATGAGCCTGAACGATGCCGTTTGCATCTTTGCAAGGAATAAAAAGAACAAAATAAGCGGTTTCATTACATGGCCATCCGGGATATATCGGTTGAGATATGGATACTCCTCCGCCACAAAACGCATAAAAGGTTAATCCGCTCCTGCCAGAGCACTAAAAGCCGTTTTGTTCACCTCCAAAGTATCGCATTATGTTTCGAATCGCCTTCCTCATCGCATGCCTGTGCATATTCGGCCTGATGGCTAATGCCCTGATAATTCAATTGGATAATTACTTCAATAAGAAAAAGCAAAGCAAGAAATAACACTATCCCGTTGTTCCAGCCAATTTCCTGCGCCTTTATTCGGGAAATTGCGTCGCATTTTAATTCGAGAATTATCCCTCCATTTTTGGGACAGTAGAATCTAAAAATCCCCCTAATAAGAAGATTCATGGCACTTATTGCTTGTGGCATAATATTGCTGGGTAAAGAGGAAACTGAACTTTATGAGAACTGCGGTAGCGATGTATGGGATGTTGATTTTCGTGGGGAGCTCAGTCTTCGCGGTGGTATACGGTTCATTTAAAAATGTTGTAGAGACCTACCCGGTCACATTTTCCCTCCTTCTCATTTTGACTTTGCTTGTAGGAATGTATGGGATAACCGACAACATTATTTTTAACCAGGCACACACTAAAAACAGGAAATAAATTTTTTAGACCTTATTTGAAGCCAATTTTTTTCAAGGGGCCACTGACACAGTGGTCTTTTTTGTTTGGTGCCATTCAATACGGACCCTGTGGTTGTCGGCCCGCTCCTTCCGGCACAATAGACTCCCATTTTCTCATCATTTTTTAGTTTATTAACTTCAGGCAATCCAATACTACCATCATGAGAAAATTTCTTTTGCTTATGTCAGCGACATTCGCCTTTTCTACCGCTTTGTTAGCCCAATCAAAAAGTCTGTTCAACGGCAAGGATCTAACAGGCTGGCATGTTGACGTTCCGGAAATGGATAAAAACATGGGTGTAAAGAGTCCGTTCATCGTACGGAACGGGATGTTGGTAAGTCTAGGAACACCGGGCGGCCATTTAATATCTGACGAGATTTATCAAAATTACCGGCTTGAAGTTGAATATCGTTTTGCCGGCACTCCCGGTAACTGCGGAGTGCTAGTACACGCTTCTACACCGCGGGCACTCTATGGGATGTTTCCAAAGTCTATTGAAGTCCAGATGATGCATGAAAACGCGGGTGATTTCTGGTGTATTGTGGAAGATATCCGCGTCCAGGATATGGAAAAAAGGCGAGGACCAAAAGAAAAGTGGGGAACGACAGAAGATAAACTAAGAAGAATCACCAACCTGACCGATGGGTCGGAAAAACCCTTAGGAGAATGGAATGTTATGAAGATTGAGTGTCTCAATAATTCCATCAAAGTCTGGGTAAACGAAACGCTCGTGAATCAGGGCTTTGATTGTACTGCGCAAAAGGGTCAGATAGCGTTACAGGCAGAAGGCTCGGAAGTGGAATTTAGAAAAGTGATCCTCACTCCAATCACAAAATTGAGTGACTAATTCAACGGTATGTTTCAAAAAAAACTGTTCAGGTTGCTGGCCCGCATAAACAAGCTGGTGCTTCCCAGCTATAGTAAACGAGACCTTTCAAAACTATCTAAAATAGACAAAGCGCTGGTAGCATACCGATATTGGGTAACCACACATGCGCTTGACTAGTATTGAGTGAAATTTTCTTATTTGTTTGAAGCGATCAAATCGTATGGATTTGTGCGCGGTGCGTGAACAACGATTTCATCTTCCGTTTTTAGGCTGCTTTCAGCCTGCTTCTTGCTCACACGGCTTTCCAGCTTCTCATTCTTAGAATCTGGCAGCAACGCCACGTCCATTGTATTGACAGCTTTTCCCAAAACCTCCAGTTCAACCAGGAAAGCCGAAATCTGGTCTGCTTCAGTCGACTGAGGAACGCCGCTTACCGTAAACCCCATCAACGAGCCATCATTATTATAGACTTGCGAATAACTCAGCTTTGGATATTTCTGATGGGCATAGTATAGCTTGACCGCAAGCTCTTCTATTGACTCCACCGCAAGCGCATATTCTTCCTGCGAGGAAATCACATAGGATGAAGAGGGTTGCGAAGTTGTGTTTTGCGCAAACAAATTGAAACTTGCTAATAAACCTGCAAATATTCCAACAGTGATTAAAAGCCTTTGTCTAAGAGATGGGGTCATTTGATTTATTTTTTTGTCTGAGTCAATGTTGTTACGAAACTAATGGGTTGGTTAACCCTATTTCAATGACGAATACACCGACTCGAAATGATGTTCATCATCATCCTAATCAGGTAAATTTTGTGCCAGATCTACAAACCTTCGATTTTTCGATGAGTTAGCGGTTTTTGCAGTTTAAACTGTGGAATCGTCTCTACATTGCCTAAAAAGTGTATATAGACGGCAGTTTTTGGGATAGGTTTTTCCCTTTCTGGCACGAGCGAATCGCCGGTCAATGGAGTGAACAAAATCCGCGCGCATCGACGCTCATTTTAGACACTGCCGCTGATAATATTTACCGTTCGTGTCGATCAACTTATGCCTATATTTTCAAGGCCAATAAATGATTTTATGAAAACTGGATTCCTATTTCTGATTGTTGTCATGATCATGGTTTCATTTCAACCGGGAAACGCGCAGACATCGGCGGAGCCGCCCTCCTTGACGCTTAATCATATTGCCATGTACGTGTACGATTTAAAAAAGAGTACCGCGTTCTACGAAAATGTATTGCGGTTAAAGCAAATACCTGAACCGTTTCATGATGGAAAGCATACGTGGTTTACCATTGGAGCTGCCGGGAGCCTTCACCTGATACAGGGTGCGCCGGCAAATATTTCCCGCGATAAGAATGATCACCTCTGTTTCAGCGTAAAGTCTATTGATGAATTTATTGCAAATCTTGACAAACACAAGATTGAGTACACGAACTGGCCCGGTACAGAGAAAGCGCCAACGGTAAGGGTAGATGGGGTGAAGCAGATTTATTTTGTTGACCCGGACGGACATTGGATCGAGATCAATGACGACATTCGCAAATAGAAGACGTCGCCACTTATTTTTTTACGACAAGACCTTCATTTGGAACCCACTTATCATATTCCATGTAATAGGCTGCGTTCTTTGCGATGTCCTCACCCCGTAATTTTGAAACCAAGTGCAGCGCGCCGTCAATCCCGGCTGAGATCCCCGCTGTCGTGATAACGTTTCCATTATCGACGAAGCGAACGTCTGACAAAACGGTCGCTTTGGGAAATTTATTTTTCAATGCGTCAATACTGGAATGAAAGGTAGTAGCCGTTAAATTATCGAGAAGCCCGGCATTGCCCAGAATGAAAGCACCGGTGCACACCGAAAAATAATAATCGGGTGTTTGTTTTTTCACCCAGGCAATCACTTGTTCATCGTTCGATGCCGTTTGCCCGTTGCCACCAAAAAAGGCTAAAATATCTGCCTTGGGCGCATCGTTGATGTCGTATTCAGGGATAACCTTTAAAATACCCTGTGAGAGAATAGGTTCTTTTGTTTTGGAAACCGTGAAAACCTCAAAACCTGCATAAGAGAAGACTTCCATAGGCCCCGCGAAATCAAGAACTTCAACGCCATCCTGTAGATAGAAAGCGATTGTTATTTTTTTCCTATTCATACTTTGTTTCCGTTGTTCCGCCGTCTGCCGAACCAATACCATTCCGCAATGGGTACAGGTGCCGGCCTTTTCGAAAGAGAGCTGATCGCAGTTACTATTACATGGAGGGCAATAGAACGCTTCTTTTCCCAAGATCGCCCGTTCCTGACCTTGCAGTGAAAGACTGTAGAATGCGGCAACTATGCCGATTAAAAATATTTTCATTTCGTTTTGATGTTAAAGGTACGTCAAGGCACAGCACCACGCCAGGACAACGATACGCAGGATCAGGACATTCTGTGGTCTGAGGGAATTGCGCCCGTATACTTCCTGAAAAGATGGCGAAGCTGGTTTGCGCTCTGAAAGCCGCATGCGCTGGCAATCATTTCCACTGTATTATTTTCTTTTAATAACTGGATTGCGTGTTCGATCCGAAGTTTCTCCACGTATTGACTAACGGTCACGCCGGTAGTTTCCTTGAAAAGCCTTGTCAGATGTCGTGGGCTGGTATTTACTTTTTCGGCCAATCGTTCGATGGTAAATTTTTCGTTGAAGTGGTGGATGAGCCACTCCTGGACAATGTGGACGCGATCTTCCAGATGATTCCGGTATTTTAGAAAAATGCTAAGCTGAGGATCATTTCCCTCCCGTCGAAGGTATACAACAATTTCGCGGGCGATCTTCGACGCAAACAAAGATCCGTAGCGTTTTTCCAAAATGTAAAGCGCCAGGTCAATTCCTGATGCGACACCTGCGCTGGTGAAAATGTTGTCGCTTTCCACAAACAAGCGATTGGCGACCATTCTGATCCTTTGGTACCGTTTCTGAAACTGCGTTAGATATTTCCAATGAGTGGTGCATTCCCTTCCATCCAGCAGTCCACTTTCAGCAAGAAGAAAAGCTCCCGTGCAAATCGAACAGATAGTGGCACCGTTGCCATGCTGATACACCATCCATTCCAAAAAGCCTCCAATTGACTCCAGGAAAATATCGTCGCGTATTAATTTGAAATCAAGGCCAGGAACAAAAATTATGTCACCCTCCTTAAGGGAGATGTTGTTGTAATCAATAAGGTTTGTAAATTCCACACCACAGCTGCTGGTTGACATCTGCTCACCCTTGTGCAACGAAACGTATTTTAATTCTAGGGCGGCACCTTCATCAAGTGCCTCGTAAAATACTTGTGCCGGACCTCCGAAATCAAGCAAATGAACAAAGGGGGGAATAGCAAAGACGGCAGTGGAAATTTGTTGATTCATTAGTCGCCTTTTTTTGCTGTCAAATCTTGCTGTTTTGTGCCGATATTATCGTGAAGACATGCAATTCATTTTTGCATCTCATAATTTTGAAAATCAAATCACGAGCTAATATAACCCAAGAATTATGAAAAGAACATCGATCCTCATCCTATTTGCCCTTTCAACGGTCACGATATCAGCACAAACATTGAAATCTGTATTACTTAATCAAGTTAAAACCACCCATGATAAAGAAGATTGGTTCGTGCCTGTAAATGTCGCGCTTAAAGGAGTGACGGCAGAACAGGCGGTTTGGAAAGATGGGAGTGTAAATCATTCTATCGGCCAATTGGCGAATCACCTTTTGTTTTGGAATGAACGCCAGCTAAAGGTGTTCAAGGGCCAAAAGAACGAGCCCTTCAACGGCAACAACGATGAAACATTTAACACATTCACTAAGGAGCAATGGACACAGACTGTGCAAAGACTTGATGAGGTTCTATCGGAAATAGAAAACATCATCCAAAATGCCGACGAAGCTTCCCTTAAATCCTGGGCTGAGACGATCGGAAATATCAGTACGCATAATTCTTATCACACCGGCCAGATTATTTTTGTCCGCAAGCTTCAAGGCAACTGGAAAACTCAAACCGATAAGTAATTTGGAAGAATGGCGTTTATGCCGTTATTCGTTCCATGAAGGAACTCTTTTTACTGAGCGGCTTGGGAGCAGACAAAAGAGTGTTTGATTACCTGGATTTGGGTCGTCATAACATCCATCATGTTAACTGGATTGCGCCCGTTCCAAATGAATCCTTGAAAGAATATGCCAGGCGCTTGTTGCCGCAGATAACGGCCCATCGCCCAATACTGATCGGCGTTTCTTTCGGTGGTATGATCGCGTTGGAAATCGCCAATATCACATCAGTTGAAAAGGTTATTTTAATTTCGTCCGCAAAATCTGCTTCAGCAATCCCTTCATACTACAGAGTGATTTCCGCGTTCAGGTTGGACCGACTGATTTCCCCCGCTTCTCTCAAAAAACCCAATGAAGTATTTTATTGGTTATTTGGCGTCACCACCAAAGAGCACAAAAGCCTGCTTAAGTCCATTATGCAGGATACCGACGAAAAATTTCTCAACTGGGCTATGGCGGCAATTCCCTCATGGATGAGCGGTCCGACACCTGAAAACGTTATTCAGATTCATGGCACCAGTGACAGAATATTAAAAGGTCCAGCCGCCGATTATCTCGTAAAAGACGGTGGACATTTAATGGTAGTAACGAAAGCCGAAAAGGTAAATGAGATCCTTCACAAGATCCTCGACGAGTAGCATTCGGAAACTATTTTTCCGTCCAATAATCCACCACGGTGACTTTATCCAGATGAGGCCCCAAAATTTTTCCGAATGCCTTGTGATCGGGATGCACCAGATAGGCATCGCGGTCTTTGTCGCTTGAGAATGTCAGCAAGAAGCAATGTGTTAAACCTTGGTTTAGATTTTCCGGACTGTTATTCTTACCCCACTCATAACCTTTTATCAGCGGAAGCTTCGAGGCCAGATCCGCAAAAGCCGCCTCTACCTTCTTTACATCTTCTGGCGTCGATGCGTCTTTAAATTTAAAGAGAACTACGTGCCGCAGAACTTTTGATTCAGTTTTTGATTGGGCGTGAGCAACAATTGCCCCCATCATAATAAAA
>DASUTP010000027.1:0-5038 GCA_036374515.1 Chryseolinea sp.
GTTCTAAAATCTTTGGCAGAAAAATCCTTTCCCGTGGCTTCCCTGATATAATTGTTAATCATACCCGAATCAATGGAGCACCGAACGCCGTTTTCATCGAAATACTGAAACAACTCCTTTCCGGGAATATCTTTACACGCCTGCACGATTTTCGCGAGCCTCTTATTTTTCAGCGTTACCGAATGATAGACGCCCTTTTTCCCTTTAAATGAGAATTTGATCGTGGCGCCATTGATATCCACGTGGCCGTCTTTCAAAGTGGTCAGGCCATATGACCCGTACAACCGTTCATATTCGCTATTTCCAATACGGATGAAGGTACGTTCCATCAGGCTGACGACGGTGGCCAATACTTTTTCCTTGGATAACATTGAGTGAGAAATATCGTCTTCCATCTTCAGTCGCATCTGCGGAAGGACTTTTCCAAACTCATAAAGCCTGTGGAATTTTGTTTGATTGCGAACCGTGTTCCAGTTCGGGTGGTATTTATACTGCTTCCGGTTTTTTATGTCGTAACCGGTAACCTGAATGTGACCATTAACACTGGGGCAAATCCAAACTCTCGTCCATGCAGGTGGAATCACAAGTCTTTTTATTCTCAGAAGGATCTCTTTATCCTTGACCGTGACGCCATTCAGTGAATATGTAAAACCCGAGCCAGCCTTCGCCCGAATTATGCCAGGGCTTCCATCAGTAACGTATTCAAGACTGGCAATTGCAGCCGTGCGCTTATAATTCCGATGCATTTTGACTGACTCAATCCGGGTTATTTGCACAGCTTGTACGAAATATGGGTAATCTTAATACTTAATATTAAGATTATTATTGAATGAAAGCAATAGCGCAAAAAGTGTCGTCGCCAAAGTACAGCAGGAGGAGATTACCATCACCCAATCGTTGTTAAGGTAACTATAGCACAATCTGTTAAATGTTATTGTGGGTATTTCGGGCTTTGGCTTGACAGTACGCAACTTGTCCGAAACCAACTTGATGGTGGGGCGCATGACTTTTATTGTTAACGCTAGATTGCTGTTTCAAACTATTTTCTATTCTTGTGAATATCTTCAACCTCACGGATAAAATTGGTGACCTTTACGTCTGCGTATGCGCCGTAAGCATCAACGAGAATTCCCTTTCTTCCGTCTGACGTTTCAATCCAGTATAAGATCGCATTGTCTTGCGGATCAGAATAGCCTTCAAAGCGGTGAAAGTTTGGAATATGAATTTCGGACGCGGGATAAAATTTTTCGCCCATCTCATCGGTAAGGCCTTGGGAGGAAATTTTAAAATTTTCCGAATAACCTTGTTGTAAGGCAACAGTTATCTTTTCCGACAGGGTCGGCATTTTTTCAGTTGCATCAAATCTATCTTGAGTGTTATTAGTTGCTTTCATAAGTATCCTGCTTTGCCATGATCACTTAAAAATCTTGCCAAACCGAAAATCAATGGCTTTCCCCACAAAAAGCTGTGTAAAATGGGGAATGCGAACCACAACTTTTTTGGTTTGGTGCTATTCTCTACACGTCTTCAGTTATTTCAGGGCAAAAAGCAGGCGCATGTCAAGAACGTTTGTCGAGCTGTTCCAAAAAAAAAGCCACCCGAAGGTGGCCTTTTTCTTTACAGGTTTAATTTCAAACTTCTTCTTCATCGACCTCGCAAGCAAGGTGATTGATTTTATCTGCCAAGGTCGTGAGTTTTGCATCTGTCTCAACTTCCTCGTCCTTAATTTCTTCTAATATTTCGGCACACTGTGCCATGCCCAGGACATTTGCCATGGTGCGTAGCGTACCATAAGCAGAAATTTCATAGTGCTCAACTTTTTGTGCCGCACCAATAAGTGCCGCATCCCGCGGATGACCCTCTTCATGTTCTTCGATCTGCTCCTCACCCTCCTTGATCAATCCTTCCATTGCCTCACACTTTTTTGCCACCGGCTTTTTGCCAAGCAATTCAAAGCACTGTTCCAATTTTCCAATTTGTCTCTCCGTGTCTTCGATATGCGTCTCAAAAGCGTCTTTCAATTCTTCGTTGTAGGCGGCCTTTGACATTTTAGCCAACGCCTTTGTTAGATGTTTCTCGGCCCAGTAAATATCTTTTAAAGTATCTTCAAAGATGTCTGCCAAAGTTTCTTTAGAAGACCTCGATGCGCGGGAACTCTTCACGGCATGGGACCCGTTGGTCTTGGATTGCGTCTTAGTTTTCATAGGATTTTTTTTATTTTTTTTCTCGTGTTATTAAATTCGATAATAACAAGGGCTAAAAACATACCAGTGTGTGAGTAATTAAAAAACCTCGAATAAAACTCGAAGTCTGAGGTGGTTATTCTACAATGAGCAATAGCATACCCATCATGCATTTACAATCTCGCCACCATTCGGGTGCAGTACCTGCCCGGTAATATATGAAGCATCATCGCTGGCAAGAAATACATAGGCATAGGCAATCTCCACCGGATCCGCGGCACGCTTTAGAGGAGTATCGGATCCGAAGGTTGCTACTTCTTTGGGCGAGAAAGTAGATGGAATGAGTGGCGTCCATACTGGTCCCGGCGCCACACCGTTTACGCGAATCCCCTTCTCTGAAAAATACGCAGCCAGCGATCGGACCATTGAAACAATCGCACCCTTGGTCGATGCATAGTCAATAAGGTGAGAGCTTCCCCTATACGCCGTAACAGATGTTGTGTTAATAATTGCCGCGCCTTTTCTTAAATGTTTTTCCGCCGCTTTTATCAGATACAGCTGCGAAAACACGTTTACCTCAAACGTATTGACCAATTGCCGTGCGCTGATCTTACTTAATTTCTTTTGCGGGAATTGTACGGCAGCGTTGTTCACCAAAATATCAATGCGCTTCCAAGACGCCAGTACATTGCGTATAATTTTTTTACAATGCCCCTCATCACTAATATCGCCTGGTATCAATAAGTATTTTCCACCAAGTTCTTCGATCCGCTTGCCTGTCTCCTTTGCGTCGCGGTGATCGCTCCGGTAGGATATGCATACCTGGGCACCCTCTTTTACAAAAGCTATTGCCACCGCTCTGCCGATACCGCTATCTCCTCCCGTAATAATGGCAACTTTTCCGTCCAGCCGTTGATATTTTTTTTCCTTTTCGTAAACTGGTTCGGGCTTCATCCGGGATTCTTTCCCTTGCGAGGAGCGCACACTCTGCGCGGCGCGCACCTTTCGTTTCGGACTAGACTTCTGCATCACTTAAGCGCTAATTTTCCATGACTGCCCACGGAAGGTTGGGAACCCGTTGTGGCCGCCACTAGAACCTTGAGATAGGTAAGGATCTTGGAATCATCGTTCGACCAATATTCTACCTCGTGGGGGTGTACGGCGAGCAATGCGAGTGAAGGGTCTTTCAATCCTTTCGGGAACCAAGCCTTGACGAAAGGATTGAACAACTCCTTCATGCGCTGCGTATCAACTGATATCCGCGCTGTTCCTTCGATGCTGATGTACATACTATCGCTTTCATTTATGTAAACAAGCTGCACCCTTGGATTTTGTTCAATGTCTTCGGCTTTCCATGAATCCTTCGAAGTAAAAAACCAAATATTTCCATCATCATCAATATCCACGTGCGACATCGGCCGAAACCGAAAATATCCGGACTCTAACGTCCCCAGCATTCCTACGCGCGAGCGGCTCACCAGCTCTTTTACCTTGTCTTTGTTATTCACTTCCATACCCAATATTTATTTTATCGCTCCTTATTTATCGCCTAAACCTGAAATATTCTAAAAATCTGTTTGTTCTTCCTGCCAGTGCGTCCGATAATATTTGCATGCCCATAACACTGAACGTTATTCCATTGCCCCCAAACCCAAGCATGAAATAACTATTTTTAAAATCGGGATGCGGACCGATATAAGGCAAGGAATCCTTAGTGGCACCAAATGTTCCAGCCCAGCTGTAGTCAGCAATGAATGGAATAAATGGCATTTGTCGTTGAAACTTATCAACCAAATCCGATTCTTTCTTCGCTATCAGCGAATCGCGCCTTTCAGGGTCTTGAAAATCTTCGTCTTCACCACCGATCAAGATCCGGGAATCTGATGTCGTCCTGAAATAAAAATAAGGATCATCTGTATTCCAAAATACTGTTTCAGAAAGCCTTTCGGGAATTTCATCAAGCGGTTTGCTCACGCAGGCATAAGTGCTAATTAATTTTCCTATTCCCCTTCGCATCAGCTCGTGAGATTCATAACCCATAGCGTAAACCATTGAAGTGCATTCGATGACCGCTGTCGTATCGACGGCGGCAAAATTTTTTCCCGCTTTATATTCTACCGACTCCAACAACGTATGGGCATAAACCTGAAGCCCGAAGTTCTTAATTCCATACTGAAGCAACGCATGCGTCAGTTGATAAGCATCCATACTCGCGGCAATTTCAGACCAGATTCCGGCTTCACTTACCAAACCATATTCTGAAAAGATCTCATCCTTCGTGAGCCATTTCACCTGAAGGCCGATCATTCTCTGGCATTCAAATTCCTTTCGCAAAGTCACAACGTCATTATCATTACTGGCATAATGCAAGCTTCCCTTAGACGAAAACCCTGCGGTCGATGGGAGTTGATCAACAACATCGGCTAACTTTCGTACAGCATTTGCCGCACCTAGATAAATATCTGCGGCTTGTTCTTTCCCAATACGAGTGCCCAGCTTATAAAGTGGCTCGTCTAGTTCAAATTGTATCATGGATGTTGTTGCACTTGTACTGCCCATACCAACGTCGCGCTTGTCAATCACAACTACCCTATGCCCTTCACTCGAAAACTGATAAGCGAGTAATGCACCCGTTATTCCGCCTCCGACAATCAATACATCACATACAATATTTTTTAATAAAGAGGGATAAGATTGAATAATTCCGTTTTTCAGGAGCCAGTAAGGCTCCTTCGACCTTACTTTCACATCTTAGTTATAAAAGCTGATATAGCGCCGATGGCTGTATCCAGCAAAGGACACTATATCAGATTGGTTTTCGGCTTTACTGACCCAACTCTCCATTCTCAGCCATT
>DASUTP010000028.1:0-4706 GCA_036374515.1 Chryseolinea sp.
ATACACTCGCGGGCTTGCGTCCGAAGGTGTCGCAAAAGTACCAGTGGATGTTGCCTAAACCTCAAAATGATGGTTTAGAAATCGGAACTCCCGCGAGCACGCGCACTAGCATGCCGTTGCTGGACAGTTTGACTCACAGGATTATGCGCGAGGAATATCCGAATGTCCACGCGCTGTTAATAGCCCGAAGTGGCGTTCTTATTTATGAAGAATATTTTTTTGGCTGGAAGCCCGACGACCTGTGGCTCATTCAATCCGCTACAAAAAGTTTTACCAGTGCCCTCGCCGGCATTGCGCTTGGAAGCGGAGAACTGAAGGATCTGGACGACCCGATCTGCAAATATTTAAATCAGTACAGAGACCGGGCTTGCAATGCGCAGAATCAGTCTATAACGGTTCGTCAGCTGCTGACCATGACTACGGGGCTTGAATGGAATGAACTCGAATTCGATTATCATGACCAGAGAAATTCCGCGAATCAATGCGGTAGGCATGATGACCCATTTGAATGTCTTTTATCAAGGCCAAAAATAAATTCGCCTGACCCCGTTTTCTCCTACAACTCTGTCAATCACCTGATGATGAATAAGATTCTCAGGAAAGCTACATCCTTAAAGAACGAAAAGGAACTAAAGCAAAGATTGTTGGATCCGCTGAATATCGATCGGGCCAATACCGGCACCGCTGATAACGGAGTAATCGGAGATATTTCACTTACGCCTCGTGATATGTTAAAGTTTGGTATGCTGTATCTCAATTCGGGCCGCTGGCAAGGAAAACAAATCGTTCCCGCGGACTGGGTTAAGGAATCGACCTCCTCAAAAATCAGAATCAACGACTCCGAGGGCTACGGATATTTCTGGTGGACAAAGGATTTCGCCTCAAAAGGAAAAACGGTCGGTGCGTACTATGCCTGGGGATACGGCGGGCAATACATTTTTGTGCTCCCCTCATTAGACCTGGTTGTTGTGATGACCGGCAGCAACTGGGTTATGGACGAAAAGAAATACGCCTTTGAGATGATGGAAGCGTTTATTGTTCAGGCCTGTTCTGATTTATAAAAATCAGCAGGCACACCTTACCTTTGTTCCATACATCCCATGAGATCCTTCCGTATCATATCCATCCAATTTCCACCACTCTATTCCGCCGATAAGTTCCTTTACGGTGAATCCCAACGATGCGAGTTTGAGCGCACCTTTTGTTGATGCATTGCATCCAATTCCGTCGCAATAGGTGACATAGAGAACGTCCTTGCGAAGCGTTTTTGTGGTTTCCGCATTCATGGTCCTGTGCGGAATGTTTATAGCGCCTGGAATGTGTTCTTTGGCAAAAGCCGCAGGACGTCGGGCGTCGACGGGCACGACCTTTTCACCATTGTTCATGGCTTCAAACAAATCGGATGGGTCTGTTTCGAAAGCAAGCTTGGCTTCATAATGTTTTACTTGTGCAGTTGTCATATAGAATATTTAACACTACAAAAATGTGAAAACAATAAGGATGACGAAAACGAAAAAAATTCATTAAGATCATCGAAGCCTTTCATATCAGCGGCATGCTTTGAAAGTAAAAGCGTGTTTGTTTTCTAAAAAATAAATTTCATCAAAACGATTAAAATTTTTCATAGGCCATACTCCGTGATCGGATTAACTTTGCAGGATAAGCAATTATCATGGAGATCAGACATTTAAAGCTTGTGAAAGCTATTGTGGAGGAAGGCAGCATAACCAAAGCCATAGATAAGTTACACCTGACCCAATCTGCCTTAAGTCATCAGTTAAAAGAGGCCGAATTCCAGCTTGGCACGCCAATTTTTCACCGCATTAACAAAAAGTTAGTCCTCACTAACGCTGGCGAAAAACTGTATAGCACCTCGAAGGAGATCCTGCAGAAGCTGTCCGACACGGAACTTGAAATCAAGAAAATGATTTACGGAGAAGCCGGAGAGATCAGGATCAGTACCGAGTGTTACTCCAGCTATCACTGGCTGCCTTCCCTCATGCGCCAATTTCATTTGCTGTATCCAAACGTAGAATTGAAGATCGTGATGGAAGCCACCCATTATCCACTGGAGAAATTGCTTGCAGGTAACCTTGACGTTGGCCTTATCACCGACGTTGTCAATGACGAAAATATTGAATACCTGGAGCTATTCCAAGACGAGATGGTTGCCGTTGTTCATAGCATGCATGAGTGGTGTGAGAGAAAGTTCGTCGATGCTGAGGATTTTGCTTCCGAAAATTTATTCATTCATTCTCTGCCGTTAAACACGGTAACGGTACACGAGATGGTATTAAAGCCGGCCAACATAAAACCTAAAAAAATAACGGTGTTACCCATGACTGAGGCTTGCCTGGAAATGGTGCGGGCAGAAATGGGCATTATCGTTATGGCGAAATGGGCGTTGAAGCCTTACATGAGTTTCTACAACGGACACCTGAAGATGGTGAAGATCGGCAAACATGGATTAAAACGCACACATTATATCGCCACGCTTCGTAATAAGGACAAGCCAGATTATTTCAAACATTTTATCGAATTTCTGCAACATGAAATCACGACGGCATGGAGTATTTGATCCGTGATTTTCGGGAAAGCGACCTGAAGAAATTGATTGAACTCTGTTCGCGGCATGCTGCGCATGAGAAGGCCGTATACAATGCAGAAGGAAAGGAAATCCTGCTAAGAAATGCCTTGTTATCTGCCAAGCCAAGTCTGTATTGCTGGATCGTTATGGTCGGCGATGAAGTGGCGGGATATGTAACTTATACCTTCGATTTTTCAACATGGGACGCCGGGCACTTTTTGCACCTTGATTGCCTTTACCTCGAGAAACAGTTTAGGGGTTTGGGCATTGGGTCAGGAATAATAACGAAGCTGATAGACGTTGCGCGGAGCAAAAATTGCATAAACCTTCAGTGGCAGACTCCCGTTTTTAATGAATCGGCCATCCGGTTTTATGTACGAAGCGGTGGTATCGGGACTGACAAAAAAAGGTTCGTGCTTTGGATAGAATAACAACAAAATGCGTATGCGTGACGTAAGGCTGATTCAATATTTTAAACCGGTCCAACCCACTTTACGGTTACATGACGGAGCAAGTTATCGCGAGTCTATCCCCGATGCAAGGCTCGCGCCATACATCTATTGCTACTGGCAACTGAAGTCCGAGTATCAATTGAATTCGTCATTCTCCTATCGTGTAATACCCGATGGCTGCATTGACATTTTTTTTGATACAAATAATTCGGACGACATGCGGGTCATGGGCTTCAGCACCTCGCATACTCAATTTACGCTCGACACTTCGTTCTATTATGCCGGGGTGCGTTTTTTGCCGGGTGCGTTTCCGCTGATCTTTGGAGTGGATGCATCATCACTGACCGATCGCGATGAGGTGCTATCCGACGTTACTCCTGAGGCTGCAAGACACCTGACAGGCTGCATAGCGGGCCAATCATCGTTTGACGATATCGCTGCCGCACTTGATGTTTTTTTTCTGAAAAAACTTGCAGGCACACGAGATGTTATCGATCGACGATTTTACAACGCTGTGGCTATTATTTTGAAGGAGCATGGCACGTTAAATCTCGAAGCAGAAATTGATACTGGCCTTAGTCCCAGGCAATTGAGGCGGCTGTTTGAATTTTACGTGGGAACGTCACCAAAAATATTTAGCAAGGTTGTCCGCTTTCAATACTTCTTTCAATTATTAGGGTCGTCCCGAGGGACCACCTATAACAAACTTTTCCTGGAGGCCGGATATTACGATCAGCCTCATTTCAACCGCGATTTTAAGACTTTTTTTGGCCTTACGCCAACCGAAGCGTTGCGCAAGTAAGTATGTCCGTTTTATACAAGATTTCAGCGTCTGTTTCAGACATTTTTGAGGAAAAAATCTATGAAAACGGCTACCATTTCTGCGATCATCCTTTTAACAAGTCACCTTAGTTTTACACAGCACAGTCAAACCACTAACACTAATAACATGACACCTATTGATAATGTATACACCGTTTTTATTACAAAAAATCTAAGCGGAACGGTAAGCTTTTACGAACAATACTTTGGTTTTACCAAAATATTTGAGTCGACATTCTTCGTATTGCTTCAGTCGTCAGGTGAACAGAAGTTTAACATCGCTTTTATGGACGAGGAGCATCCAACGGCTCCGCCGTCCCCCAAGACATTTAATGGAAATGGGTCGTTTCTCACATTGGAGGTAGCGGACGCCGAAGCACTGTATAAGGATTTAAAAAAGCGGGGCCTAACCATCGCTTATCAATTAAAAGATGAGCCATGGGGACAAAAGAGATTTGCTGTTATCGATCCAAATAATCTCTGGGTGGACGTGGTGCAACAGACGCAACCTGTTGAAGGATTTTGGGACAGATACATGAAGTAAAACAACAATAATCTTACTGAAATCCCCATCCCTTACATTTTATAACATGGTCCTTAATTATTTGTAGATGATCGATCGTACGTTCAAGATTACGCAGACTGATTGCAATTGTCAATCGACCGCGTTCTCAATCCTAAATTAAAGGTCAAAAAGTCTGTCGTACGTAATTGGCAAAATCGACACTGTTTTTTGCGTTTACTTTTTTGAAAAGTAATTTCTTATGGTTTTTTACCGTGAAAACGCTGAGGGAAAGGCAGTCTGCAATTTCCTGATTGGAAAAGCCTTTTAAGATGAGCTTTGC
>DASUTP010000029.1:0-3766 GCA_036374515.1 Chryseolinea sp.
GGATATCCTGCAAAATGTGTTTGTAAAAATTTCAACCAACATTAACAACCTCGCAGCGGAGGAAAAACTGAAGAATTGGGTCTTTACAATCACCCGAAACGCGATCATCGATTATTACCGCGTAAATGCAAGCAAAAGAAAAGCATCGGTGCACGACGGAATAGACGAGAATATCTCCGAACTGCAGGACGATGATCCAACGAAAGGACTTGACCAATGTATGAATACAATGATCAATCTTCTGCCTGAAGAATATCGAGAAATTATTCTTGACGCTGAAATAAAAGGCATCCGACAAAAAGACCTGGTGAATAAATACGGTCTTGCGTATCCTTCCGTTCGTTCGCGTGTTCAGCGAGGACGCGAAAGGTTGAAGCAGCTTTTTTACAACTGTTGCCATATTGAAACGGACAGGCATGGAAATGTACTTGAAGCACAGCGCCGGACCGACTGTGACGGCCCGTGTAATCCATGTTCGTCAGTCAATGATGAACAAACTGGCAATTCCAGATAGTCTGCCGCAAAATTCTTCAAGCAATCAGGTACTTAGCGCATTGCCGCAGTACATTGCTTGCAGAATTAATCTATAGTCCCCAATACGCATTCGGAATTCCGCTCGCTAAATAACCGCTCCCTGGACGGAGTTAATGCAGTCCTTGAGAACCTTGCGGACATAGTGAGTAATAAAATACGTTCTGATTTGCATCATTTTCTCAGCACCCCGTCTTTAAGTGTGAAAAAAGATTATAACTATGGAAACACAAACATTAGAGATTCCCACGCTTAATAAGTCAAAGATCAGCGGCAAAAAAAGCCAACGGGCGAACACAGCCTCCTCGTGCTGCACGCCAACACAAGATGATGCTTCAACTTGTTGCACGCCCAGTAAATCGCCTGAAGAAAATAGCGGGGCGTGTTGTGCACAGCCTGAGGATGGTTCCGCATGCTGCAACAAATAGACCTAAAGCAATGAACCAGCAGGCGCAGGCAATGGCTGCGTCTGCACAGGTAATAACGTTATCGCTACATGTTTCCATTCTGCTGACATGTTTTGGTGCCGGCTGTGGTCTTGGAACCGCAGGATGGAGTTTCCTTTAAACCAACTTTGTTTGTTCCCTGTGGCTTAGCAAATGATTCTTTGGCCTTCTCTGCCCATTCTTTTTTGACTAAAGCAAAATCTTTCAAGAACTTTTCATTCTGGAATAACTTATTCACCAATTGCCTGGCCATTATACGAGCGGCCTCCGCATCCGAAGGGTAATGAACACCAATGATTTCCCGGGAATGAGCCATATCAAAAGCATCTTTTATAAACACTTCGGTAAATTCTGGAGCAAGCTCCTGGTATATGTAGGCATTGACATAAGAGTTTGCAGCATGGCCGCTTGGATATGCAGCCCAGTTCGTTTCTTCTAACTTTTGGATTTCCGGCTCGAGTGCGTATGGTCGAATGCGCAGATACTTATATTTGAACGCCCAGATAAAGTAGCTGGCGTCCTGCCATACGTGCGCAACCAGATCGGCAGTAATGGGAAGGTCTGTAGGATTGAACCAGTTGCCAATAGACCGACCGATGTGAAATAGATTATTTCTGAAGAAGTTGTAAGTGGAATCTTCCGGCTTAGTCTTCAGGCTATAAAAAACGCCAGCCATGTACAAGCTTGATTGAACATCGAGTTCGGTCCGCTGCTCCTGAAGTTGCAAGAGATAATTCAATTCTGCCCGGGTTTGTTCCGAGCTGTTGGCTGGGGGATCAGGTATTTCAAAGTCATCCGGCGTCACGCCTTCGAGGTAATAAGGTTTTATAGCAAGGCGCTTTTGCGCAGATGCAGGGTCATGCGGAAATCTTTGTCGGTCGACTGCTGCATTGGGCGACGTTGGTTGTGGCTTAAATGACTGAAGATCCTTGTAATAACCTTTGACCGGTGTCAGGTCACGAAACTCGACTTGCTGGCTAAATGCGTTTGTTACGCTGGCGGCTAAAAAAATGATCAAGTAGGCTTTTTTCATGCTGATTTTGATTTACATCCTATAGACGTAAAACCCCGGAAAATGACGCACGGGTCAGCACCTGCGTGTGCAACAACAAGGAACTCTGTCCTCACAGGAGATCACATTTCCGTAGCTGTCGGTTTTTATATAATAAAGTTCATCGAGTTTCTCCTTCAGCATTCTGCGGGCCCGTTGAACGCGCGAACGTGCCCCTGAGTAAGTAATCTTCAGTTTTTTCGCCACGTCATACTGGGAAAGATTTTCTACCTCGGCGAGCTCAAGCGGAATTCGATATTTTTCCGGTAGTGTCGCCAGTAGTACTTTAAGACAATGAGCGACACAATCGTTAAATTCATGATAGCTACCCTCCCAATCGACATTCACGGGCCTTATGGTTCGGGCGTTTGCTCGAAAATGGTCGGCTACTGCGTTCCTGGTGATCTGATAGATCCAGGCTGAAATTTTCTCAGATTCTCTCAGCAGAGAAGCCTTCGTGTGGATCTTTATAAAAACGTCCTGTACTATATCTTCCGCCGTTTGACGGTCTTTTACTTTTTTATACACGAAGGTGGCCAGTTCATTGTAAAGAGCGTCCCAGGAAACATTCAGGAGGTTATTCATGGCTAATAAAGTTTGGAGGTCATTATCTATATGACGCGAGACATGGAAAAATGATGCAAAAAAACCGCTCACTTTAAAAATTTTGGCGAATTCGTCTCCCATTCGCCGATCGCTTCCGCAAGATCGTTCTTGAAAGAATCGTTTTGAAAGTAGTACTGCATCATTTTATATGCTATTAGCCTCGAAGCTTCGTTATCGCTGGGATAATGGATACCCATGATTTCCCGGGAACGCCTGATCTCTTCCGCAAGGGCTATAAATTGTTGTTGCTGTTTGGGAACAACTTCGCTCCACGTGAATGCCTGTATAAATGCCCACAACGTATGCCCGCTGGCAAAAGAAGGGGAGCTGATCTTCATGAGAGGCTGAAGCTTTGGCTCGAGATGGTAAGGACGTGGTCTTAACAGTCTATACTTCACCGTGAATTCCATTACCCGCATGTCGTGCATTACCCCCTGCAAGAGTTTTGATATTTTCGGAAAGTTTTTCGCATTAATATTTTCCCCCATGAGTTCACGACCTTCGAAAAAAAGATCTTTTAGATTTTGTTCGAATTGTTGATGGGATGGTATTTGATTTATGGAGGGCCAGTATCCGATATCCCCTAGAAATGTTATGCGCGCAATTTGTTCGGGCGTTCTTTTAGCCTGTAGATCGAGCATGTAGTCAAGTTCTTTCCTTACCTGGTCGGAGCTGTTGGCAGGAAACTTCACGCCTTCGGTGAGAGTATTTACCTGATCGTCGGAGAGGTAATACGGCTTGACCAGAAGATAGACGATCGAACTCCCATACTCTGCGGGTGGATACCTGATCGTGTCCATCCAAGCCCGGAAGGAATCCGGTTTGCCGCTAAACTGTTGAAGCGCCTTGTAATGGTCGCTGACGGGTGAGAGCTTGTGTGTTTGGCCGGTCGCTGTCGACGCGACGAAAAGTAGGATTAACGATACTGTTAGTTTTATCATGTCTTACGTGTTTGAACGAAAGACGCAGATCAAGAAAAAAGACAACAAAAATTAACAGCAGCCCCGTCGGTTGTTGCAGAGAATCACATTTCCATATCCATCGGTTTTTACGACAAGAATTTCTTCGATCCTCTGCTTCAGCATCGCACGAGCTCTTTGCACCCTCGCTTTGGCAGTTGTATAATTCAGAT
>DASUTP010000030.1:0-3475 GCA_036374515.1 Chryseolinea sp.
CCTTGAACGTTTTTCATTTTAAGCAATCCCGCGAAATTGGTGTCAAAAACCCCTGCATCAACGGGTTTTCCGTCAATTATTGCCCAAAGTTGGTATTGCTTCTCTTGTGAAAGCTGTTTTAGATCCTGAATGCTGAGGTAAACTTCTTTCGTAGATTCATTCCAGTAAACCGATGCCAGCGATGCCGGCGCATTTGGCGTTCCTTTCATCACAACCCTGTTGAATGCAGGATTATTGGTGATTTTTAAGTCTTTTTCAATATTGTCCAGTCGTTCATTTACGGTATTATAATCCTGGGCTATACGCTGATTCTGTGCAATCAGCTCTGTCAAATTGCTTTCCGTGTTCTTCCACTTGTTCCAATAGTTAAACGCGAGGTATGATGTAATCAATGCTACTGCAATAGAGGCTGCTGCCGCCATTCTCCAGAACGATAGAGCTGAATCTTGCCTGGTAATTTCCACAACTTTGGCCTCTGGCTGCCGGGCCTCGATTGCGGCAAATAAATTACTCTTAACGGAAGGTCTGGGCTGCACTCCGGCCTTCATCAAAAGTTGTTCTTGCGCCTCTTCGATAATAGCGAGTTCTTTTCTTAGCGCCGGATACTGCGCGAGATTTTTTTCAACTTCGGCACGCTCCTGCTCCGAAAGCTCGCCAAGCGCGTAAGCTTCTAAGATTCCAGACGATATGTAAGCCTCAACGTTCACGTTATTTTCAACAAGTTTCTTAACTCTTTCATAGCTAATCGCATTCTCGTCTTAACCGTACCCAAGGGTAGGTTGAACTCTTCCGACATTTCTGCCTGCGTATAGCCTTTTAAATAGTGATGGTCTATGACAAACCGCTGCTCTTCGGGAAGTTGCTTTAAAACCTCCTGCAAGCCGATTCCTTCTACCTGAAGTTCTGTATAATCCTTTCTATCGACCTTACTTACGAGGTTTTCGATGTCATCAGTTTTTTTGCTCTTGCTAAATTCTTTCGACCGGGTCTTATCGATCGCTTGATTACGGGCTATGTTCAGCATCCAGGTGAAAAGCTTCCCTTTTGAAGAATCATACGAGTCGATCCGGTCCCATATTTTAAGAAAGACATCCTGCAGGATCTCTTCTGCCAGCTCCTCCTTCTTTACGATTCTGCCAACCACACCCAGCAATGCAGCGGAATAATGATCGTACAAGTATTCCAACGCACCCTTATCCTTCCGTTGCAGGGCCGCCACTAACGCTTGCTCCGAAGTATGTTTATAGGTTGTCAGAAGGTCCGTGAATTTTTGTACACGAAAATATCAAAAATTACCGGCGATTTTTTCCCCCACCAAAAAATTTCTCGAATCGAAAAATCCAGATCGCACTTTCCTATCGTAGATGATGAAAACAACAAACAAATCGTTATGAAATTAAAGTTCAACCTAAAAACTCTTGGCCTGGCACTCGTCGCTCTTGTCGCGTGTGCAGCCAGCTATCTGATTGCCGCAGATCATATTGATGCTCCAGCAATAACAGGTACAGGATCGGATATCACCGATGTCTACGCTTTCCAGAGCCCAGCCAACGCAAACAATATGGTGTTTGTCGTAAATGTGCAGGGATTGCTTGCTCCGTCAGCAACTGCCGCAGCTTCCTTCGATGAGGAAGTGATGATTGAAATCAACATCGACAATTCTTCAACGAAGGATAACGTCGAAGACCTCGTCATTCAGGCCGCCTTCGATAATGGTAAAGTGAAAGTATTCGGGCCTGCAGCGCCAACGCAAACCGGACTAACCAGCACGTTGCTGACATCGACTCCTGTCGAAGCGAACGTTTCAGCCTATGGAGCAAGCCCGCTAATCGGCGAGGGAAATGGCATCAAGGTTTTTGCCGGTCCGCGTGATGATCCATTCTTCTTTGACCTGAATCAATTCAAGGCTATTATCGGTGGCACTGCAACGTCTTTCAACAACCCTGGAACCGACGCCTTTGCAGGGACGAATGTCCTTGCTTTAGTCGTGGAAGTACCAAAATCGATGCTTGGCACTGGTGCCGTGAATATCTGGGCCACATCAAACCGCGAAATGTAAAAAAACAAACAACTAAAAGATGAAAACAATTGTGAAAATCCTATGTATGACGGTCCTGCTGGGCACTGTATTGACATTCTCCGCGTGCGACGACGATGATAACGATATGCCTATTGCTATGACTTACGAGCAGGAAGATCAAATGGCGCGGCCCGCGATTAATACGGTGTTTGTATCAACAGGCGAAAAGGACTTGTTCAATACAACAACCCCAGCCCAACAAGGTCCCGCATTCGCGACTAAGTTCAAAGATAGATTACTGGCCTTGAACCCTGGTTACACAACCAACTTGCTGGGCCTTGATGCGACGACTTTTACCAGCGTATTGGCAACGGATGTGTTGACAGCGTCGTTAACCGCTCCCACGACATTCTACGACGGGACCAACGTTCTGACCGGACGCAAACTGGATGATGACGTAATTACCGTGGAGTTGATCCTGCTCTTTGGAGGTCCCGATGCGATGTCAAATCCGGGCCTGACCGACGACCACGTCGATGCTAACGATAAGCCTTTCCTGAACTCGTTTCCTTACCTGGCCGCTGCGCATTAAAAATTGACTTGCGGCTTTGTATCCCCGTTTTAACGCTGAAGATGCAAAGCCGCAGGCAAAAAGGAATAAAGAACACATTACCATGAAGATCAAGGTACTCCTAGTTTTTATCATATTCTGCTCCGCGGCCTGCAGTAAGAGCAACAAAAAAATTGTTCGTTTCGACGACTATCAACCGTATTTCAAAGCCACATCCCTCGTTTCAAATAATTCGCTGGAAGAGGAATTGAAATTCTGGAAGGACAGGTTGAACAAAAACACCAACGATGAAGCATCAGTGCTAAAGCTTGCGTCACTTCAGGCAGAACTTTTCAAAACGACGGGCTTAGTAGAGCACATTTTGACTTCGGATAGTTTGTACCTGATGGCACTGAAGAATTATCCGCAAGGCAATGTAGAAATCTATCATGCCCTGGCCGCGAACGCCATCACCCAACACAGGTTCCAGGATGCTAAACAGTTCGCTGAGCTGGCCTTGGGCTTAGGGGATAAGAAAGCAACATCCCTCTTAGTAATGGTTGATGCATGCCTGGAAACCGGCGACTATGCAACAGCAAACCGGACACTCCGGCAATTCAAAAATAAAAATTCATTTGCATACCTCATCCGTAAAGCCAAGGTAAAAGATCACGAGGGATCTCTCGACAGCGCTATTGTTTGCATGGAGAAAGCCTATGAGCGCATTAAAGGAAATAAAACGTTGTCCGCCTGGACCCTTTCTAACCTCGCCGACATGTACGGACACGCGGGACGGATTGAGGACAGTTACGCTAAATACCTTCAGGTTCTGAAGGATAATCCCAATGATGATTATGCTCTGAAAGGCATCGCCTGGATAGCGTTCTCACATGATCATGACGCGG
>DASUTP010000031.1:0-5847 GCA_036374515.1 Chryseolinea sp.
ATCTGAAGTGGATGAAAGCAAGACTGGAGGCTAATAAGAAGCAAGACAACGTTTTCATCTTTATCCACATTCCGCAGGCAAAATGGACTAAAAACGGTATTGAGACCCCTGAATTTTTTGACGTCTTAAAGAATTATAAAAACGTGCGCGCCGTTTTTCACGGACACGAGCACGACCAGGATGGTGTGAAAACGGTAAATAACCTGCCGTTCATGTTTGATTCCCACTTTGGAGGCAGTTGGGGAACAAGCTACCGCGGTTTTCGTGTTGTAGAGCTGGTAAAGCAAAATTCCTTCCTGACGTACATCATGAATCCAACGGAAAAAATTAATCAAGCTACTTTCTGAGTTGAACGCCAAAATAAACAAAGATATTTACGTAACAGACCTCGGGGCTATCGATTTCAAGGAGGCCTGGGATTATCAAACATCACTTTTTGAAAAGGTGCTGGCAGTGAAAACTAAAAATCGCTCAGTTCCGGAACCCCAACAGCACATCACTGAAAACTTTCTTCTCTTTTGCCAGCATCCCCATGTCTATACATTGGGAAAAAGCGGTAAGGCCACCAATCTTCTGATAAAGCAAGAAGACCTTTCTTCCGTGAATGCATCTTATTATCACATCAATCGCGGAGGTGATATCACGTATCACGGTCCCGGCCAGCTTGTGGGGTATTTGGTGATTGATCTTGAGAATTTCTTCACCGATATTCACAAGTACATGCGATTCCTCGAAGAGGCTGTGATTCAAACACTAAAAGAATTCGGTTTGGAAGCAGGACGGATACAGGGCCTGACAGGAGTGTGGGTGGATATTGCAGGGCAGCCGAGAAAAATCTGCGCGTTCGGTGTGAAGACCAGCCGGTGGGTGACCATGCATGGCTTTGCACTGAATGTTAATCCGGACCTCTCATACTTTAATCACATTGTTCCTTGCGGGATTCAGGACAAGGCAGTAACGTCTTTAGAGGCTGAGCTGGGTTATCCTGTGGAAATGAAGGAAGTGCAAGGTATCTTGCAGGATAAGCTGACAACATTATTTGAAATGAATTTGAAAGTGCATTCATGATTCGTGATATAAAGATACCAGAAGTAAAAAATGTGACGCTGGCAGTTGCCCGAGACAAAGGTGTCGGCGATGTGGAATGGAAAGTTTACCTGATCAACAACAATGAGTTTGCCATCGAAAATACATTGGTGGCGAGCAAAGGTTACGGAGAAAAAGATGGGAAACCACAACAGACATCGATACTACGACATTTCTTAGAAACGATTTCTCCCAATAGTGCCGTGCTGATTGAGCCCATCGACCCTGCCCTGTTTCACCTCAACAATGAGTATTGGGTAAGTTACTATATCGGTTCGCAGATTTTCGACAAGCGCTTTGTGTTTGTCCCTGATTCCATACGGGAAGAAAATATATCGTTTATTAAGGAGCTGGAAATGGAGGGCGTATTACATTCTTAACCTTTTCCGATTGACAATTTGTTACCTTAGCAACCAGATGTGAAATGATTTCAGAACTTCGCGACATTTTATTTCTCGACATTGAGACCGTTGCCAGCACAAATAACTATGAGGCTCTGGATGAACGTATAAAAACCCAGTGGGCGCGCAAAGCATTATTTTTTAAAAAAGATCGCGACCAGACCGACGAAGATGTTTACCATGAGCGTGCCGGCATTTATGCCGAATTTGGAAAAATTGTTTGCATCGGCGTCGGAAAATTTATTGAGACAGACTCTGGCGAACTTGGGTTTAAAACAAAAGCTTACTACGGCGACGATGAGGTGGCGCTGTTGTGCGAATTTAAAAGCATGATCGAAAGGATGGATCCCAATACGCTGAGGTTATGTGCGCACAATGGAAAGGAGTTTGACTATCCCTACCTGTGCAGGCGTCTTCTTATCAACGGCATTACGCTGCCTGCGGCATTAAATATCATGGGCAAAAAGGCCTGGGAAGTTCAGCACCTGGATACTTTAGACATGTGGAAATTTGGTGACTATAAGCACTATACGTCGCTTGAGCTGCTTGCCTCCATTTTTAACATTTCGACCAGCAAAGATGGCATTGATGGAAGCCAGGTGAATTCCGTTTACTACAACGAGGGGAATCTTACCAGGATCAAGGACTACTGCGTCCGTGACGTAGTGGTGCTCGCCCAATTGTTTCTAAAACTAAAAAGTATTACTACATCAAACCTGATCGTGAGAAATTCTGAATGAATGCTCCAACTTCACTGTTATCTTCTACGATGGATGGCGTTAGGTTACCAAAAATTTTTAAATTAATATTAATCTCTGTTGAGTAAATCATAAGAGTATTCACTAAATATTTAACCTTGTCGAGGCAATCATGTTTAATAGTAAGTGCCTCCGGGGTATCAATTCAATATGAGCAAAAAGAAAAAAACAAAAGATAAGTCGGCCAAGGAACAGCGGAATGAAATAGAAGCCGCTCTTCTCGCCTTCCTGGACCAAAATCAGGAGAAATCATTTTCCTTAAAGCAAATTATAAAGAAACTAAGTCTTAAAAAGAAGGATGACATAAAGGTTTTAGGTCATCTAATCGATGACCATGTAGAGGCAGATCGCATCGTGGAGGTGAAGGATGGAACCTATAAGAGCAATCGTGAGGAGGAAGAAATAACGGGAGTGGTGGACCATGTGAGTTCACGGTTTGCGTACGTAAAGATCGGAAACGATGAGCCCGACATATTTATAAAAGGTCGGGATCTGGGTTCCGCCGTCGACGGTGACACCGTGCAGATCGTGATTTTCCCGACACGTCATGGAGAACACCGGGAGGGAAAAGTTACAAAAGTGATTCATCGGAATCGAAACAGGTTTGTCGGGAAGGTGGAGCTCTCCAAGAATTTTGCTTTTGTAGTAGCGGATGCAAGAAAGATACACGCCGATTTTTTTGTTTACCCGGAGAATATAAACGGTGCAACGACCGGCGACAAAGTAATTATCGAAGTCACATCGTGGTCGGAAAACGACCGGAAGCCAGAAGCAAAAGTAGTCGAAATTCTGGGAAAGGCCGGGGAGAATGAAGCCGAGATCCATTCGATCATGGCAGAATTTGAGCTGCCATTCCGGTTTCCGGAGCGCGTTATCAGCGAGTCACAAAAGATTGCGGAAGGGATCACCGACGAGGAAGCAAAAAAGCGGTGGGACTTCCGTGAGATAACGACATTCACGATAGATCCGGAGGATGCAAAAGACTTTGATGACGCGCTCTCGTTTCGAAAACTTGAAAACGGTCTTTTTGAAATCGGGGTGCACATCGCTGACGTGACACATTACATCGCTCCAAATTCAATATTGGATCAGGAGGCATACGATCGTGCTACGTCAGTTTACCTGGTTGACCGGACGGTCCCGATGCTGCCTGAGCGCTTGTCAAATGAACTGTGTTCGCTCCGTCCCCGGGAAGATAAGCTTACGTTTGCCGCTGTCTTCGAGATGGATGACAAGGGAAAAATTAAGAAAGAATGGTTTGGAAGAACGATCATTCACTCAGACATGCGCTTTAGCTATGAGGCGGCACAAACAATTCTGGAATCGGGGCAGGGTGTGCTGGCAGAAGAGCTTCGTATATTAAACGATATCGCTAAAAAACTTCGGAAGGAGAGGTTCAGCAAGGGCGCTGTCAATTTCGAAACCACGGAAGTAAAGTTTAAGCTGGATGAAAAAGGAAAACCGCTGGCAGTGATCCCGAAAATAAGAAAGGATGCGCACAAGCTGATCGAAGAGTTTATGCTTTTAGCTAATAAGCAAGTCGCGACATTTGTTTACAACCATAAAAAGGCAAAAGAGAAAAATACATTTGTCTACCGGATTCACGACTTCCCTGACCCGGAAAAGGTGAAAGACTTTTCCATTTTCGCCCGGCAGTTTGGTCACAAAATGAATATCGACGAAAATTCGATTTCCAGTTCTCTAAACAAGCTGATGAGCGAGATCGAAGGTAAACCTGAACAAAATATTTTAGAGCAGCTCGCCATCCGCACCATGGCAAAGGCGAAATATTCTACGGACGTCAAAGGACATTTTGGACTAGCGTTTAATCATTACACACACTTCACTTCACCGATCCGGCGTTATCCGGATATGATGGTGCACCGGATGCTTCAGCACTATCTTGATGAAGGCAAACATCTCAACAAAAATGAGTACGAAGAAAAGTGCGAGCATTCCTCGGAGCGCGAAAAGCGTGCGGCCGATGCCGAACGCGCCTCCATCAAATACAAACAGGTCGAATTTATGGCTTCGGCCGAAAAGAAAGCCTACGACGGCCTCATCTCAGGGATAACCGAATGGGGTATTTACGTCGAGATCATCGAAACAAAATGCGAAGGAATGATCCGCCTTTCTGATATGACCGACGACTTTTATGAGTTCGATGAAAAAAATTACCGTTTGATGGGTCGTCGGAAAAGAAAGGTCTATACTCTGGGTGACAAGATCAACGTGATGGTGAAGAAGACCGATATTGATAAAAGGTTGATCGACCTCGTATTTTCCGATCGTTCCGAAGAATCGTCGGACGAGGACATTGAAACTAGGCGCACCCCTCGCAAACAAAGCAGGTCCCGTTCAAGACGACGCTGATACTTCGCTCATTTTCTTTTTCATTGGGATCTAAAACGAAACTTGCACACATTTCCATTTGCGTGATGTGCATGATAGTCATTCTTGTTCAGTGAAAGTGGCAAAATATTCTCATCAACACTGGCTTCATTAGCGTTAACCTGATCCGGCGTACGCGACAAAGGAAAAGACGAGCGGACGATGGCGCGTTGTGCCAGCCACTGCTCGTAATAAAAATTGTCGTCAATTTTTTAGGATCATAATTTTAAATTTGGAATTTGCGTTCTTTGAGCTGATATCTCAAGGATTTTCCGTTAACAGTTCGCGTAAGGTGCGCAAAGTAATTTGAAGACCACTAAGTTGAATGATGATTGAAAAATATTTCAGGTTACTAGAAAAGGAAATCAGAAGGCAGCAATACGGCAAACAACCGGCTTCACTGTATGAACCGATACGTTACCTGATGGCTTTGGGCGGCAAGCGCCTGAGGCCGATGCTTACGCTGCTTGCATATTCACTATACAAGGAAAACCCTGGGAAAGTGCTGCAGTATGCCGTGGCGGTCGAGGCATTTCATAATTTTACGCTGATGCACGATGACATCATGGATAAGGCTCCACTGCGCAGGGGGAATCTCACCGTGCATAAGAAATGGAATGTAAACACAGCAATTCTTTCAGGCGATGTAATGCTGGTGAAAGTCTACGACATGTTGCTGAGCATAGACCAGAAAATTCTGCCAACGGTTCTCCGGCGTTTCAACAAATGTGCCTCAGAGGTTTGTGAAGGCCAGCAGTGGGACATGGAGTTTGAAACACAGACAACGGTTAGCGAACAGCAATATCTGACCATGATCAAACTTAAGACTGCGGTGCTGCTAGGATTTAGTCTGGAGCTTGGTGCTTTGCTTGCGGGAGCCTCTGAAAAGGATTGTAAATCGTTGCGTGAATTTGGCGTTAATATCGGCATCGGATTTCAACTCAAAGACGACCTGCTTGATGCGTACGCAGATTCGAAAAAATTTGGTAAACAGGTTGGCGGTGACATTATTGCCAATAAAAAAACTTTCCTACTGATAAAATCGCTGCAGCTCGCCCACGAAAATCATCACAAGCAATTGAAGGATTGGCTGGGCAGGAAAAAGTTCCTTAAATCCGAAAAGGTCAATGCTGTAAAAAATATTTACGATGAGTTGAATATTCCGGAGCTTACCGAAAAAAAAATAAACAGCTATTTCAAAAAAGCCTTTG
>DASUTP010000032.1:0-5044 GCA_036374515.1 Chryseolinea sp.
CTATTATCTTTTTTATTGGGTAACCAGGGACTGGGAAAATTCTTTAGGCATGACAATTGACTCTTATTAACAAAGCCTTTGACTTTCTCTTAGCCTTAAAGCCAGGATCAATTTAAACAGGCTATATTACCATGAAATCAGCCTGCATCTCCATGTGTCTAATTCTCCTGGTCATCCTTACGAGTTCATTTAATTCATCCGAACCTACGTACCACCTCGCTGGGATATGGGAATCCGAGGAGAAAAATCTACAGATTGAGATGTTTGAAGTCAACGGAGAGTTTGCGGGCCGCATGATATATTTCAAATGCTCGACAGATGAGATCATGCGAACCTGCAAGGATATTGAAAACCCGGATAGGGAACTCGTAGATCGAAATCTTTTGGGACTAACACTTGTAACCGACTTGCAATACCACGGCGACAATATTTGGGACGATGGAAAAATCTATGATCCAAACTCGGGTCGTACGTTTGAAGCACGCATACATTTGACAGGTCCGCAATCAGCTATCGTGCGGGGATACTGGAAATTTAGATGGCTTGGACGCAGTATGGCTTTTCACCGAAAGAAATAAAATTTTCAATCCGGCCGTGCCCGGATCTCTTTTCTCAAATTACTTATGAACGTACTTATAATAGATGACGACCTCGAAGATACATCCCTGTTTTGCGAAGCGCTCAATGAACTTTATCCAAATGCTACTTGCACCGTTGCTCATTCTTCTGAATACATACTGACGTCTATAGATAGAATCATCGAAATGGACATTATCTTTATGGATGGTCACATGCATCCGATGGATGGCCAAACTTGTTTAGAGCTATTGATTAAATCTGTTGATCGCTCAAAAACAAAAATCGTTATTTATTCTGGAAGTCTCAGTCCCAAAGAGCAGCTTGATCTGAAACAGATCGGGGCTGACTATATTTTACTTAAAGCGCCAAGCTATTACCTGTTGAAGGAAAACATCGGAGAAATATTTGCTGCGCATTTTGGCACATAGTCGCGCGCAAAGCATAAGCTAAAGAGGTTCATAAAGGGGGATAGTGCTACCCCCTGCTCTGATTCATTAGCCAAACCTAAATTCATCCACTTTTAATATTTTCGTTCAGGGCCCTCGCTTGTCTTTTTCTCTATCGTGTTTCCGTAGCCCTGGGAACCGCAGTCAACGTGGCAAGGACCTGAGCGGTGCTTTGCCGCAACGTACATCACCAGAAAATTACCACCACCATAACCACAATCCTGTCCATTCTAAAAAGGCGGTCGCTGGCTCTATTGCGCCCACACCGAACGTTGCTAAGGGTAAACTGCAACAAGCTGCACGGTACCAATGCCGATTATTCCAAGGCCTTGAAAACGTTTTTTTGAATCTTTCATGCTCCTTAATTTGTAATTTTGCAAAACGTAATTCAATTTAAGTGTGGACTATTGAAGACGTTCAACTAAATTTCCAAAAAATACTTTTCTTATGCTGATCGGAGAGCTGGTGGAAAGGACCGGATTGACGAAAGACACGATCCGGTTTTATGAGAAAAAGGGATTAATAACGCTCGGTAGAGGTAGCCGTAGAGATAATAACTACAAAGAGTACTCAGAACAGGTCCTTCATAAGCTCGTGTTGATCCGGAAACTTAAAGACCTGGGGTTTACCTTGAAGGAAGTCGGTACATTCCTGGAATTGTGGCGCGATGAAGATGCTTCCTGTCAAAACCTTAAGTACACACTCGAAGACAAGATCACGGTTATCTCTGAGCAGATCAAGCAACTCTCTGAGCTAAAAGGACGGTTAACCGAATCATTGACCAAATGCAACAACGACGACTGCGAGTTTGAAAAAACAATCCACTCGTGCCTCTAAATCTGATCGAAAAAAGTTTTCCTCTGGCGAAACCATTGACTACAGTCCATACTGTTAATAGTATGGAACGGAACTTCTCCTTGGCAGTCTGCGATGATAGCAGGATTTGACCGGAGTTACAAAAAATGTAACAGCTATGACAACAGCAACAAAATCAATTGCATGCAAACTAACGACGTTAGAGTTCCGGGAACGAAAAGCGACTGCCATCTCTGAACTAAAAGCGTTTGTCGTAGCGCGCACAGAGCTTGGAACCGGATATGGTTTTGGATTTGAAGTCACGGACGAAATTCTTGACAAGATCAACGCATTCCTGAAAACGGAAAGGATCTGTTGCGATTTCCTCACGTTTCAATTAACCCTGCATGGAAACAAAGCGCTGCTTAACATCACCGGTCCAGAGGGAACTAAAGCATTTTTAAGAGACGAAGTTGGGCTATAGGATCCAATCCGAATACGGCTCTCGTAACTTACAAACCTCGCCATGATTTTACAAGACGCTATGCAAGACCGGCCGGGGCAAAACTGACAACTGCGCAAAATTAATTCACATGCCGACGCTCCGTCTCAAATATCAATCGTCAATCGGATCATTCATGCCTGATTGCATCACAGGGGTTAGACGACGCAGCTTTGATAAAATGATAGCTGACAGTAGCCCACGCGATAGCTGCGGCTGTCAGCCCACTTATTAAAAAGACTGAAGGACTTAACTGAATTCTGAACGCAAAAGAGCCGAGCCATTGATCCATGGTGTACCATCCCAACACACACGCCAGGATAAACGCCAATCCTACCAGCATCATGAATTCTTTGGAAAGCAGTGAGGTGATTGAGGAGACCGATGCCCCCATCACCTTCCGGATGCCAATTTCGCGCGTGCGTTGCTCGGCGGTGAAAGAGGCCAGCCCCAATAAACCGAGGCAGGCAACAAATATGGCAATGCCGCTCATCACTGTAAACATCTTTCCAAGGCGCTCCTCTTCCCGGAACAGCTTATCAAAATTCTGGTCCAGAAATGTAAATTCAAACGGAGAATGGGGAGCGAGCTTCTCCCAAATTGCTTTGATATCGGCCACCACGTCATTAGGGCTGCCCGTATAGCGGACGTGCATAAAATTGCCGTCAGGCTTCATGAAAATGATCAGAGGCCTTACCTTGGATTTAAACGATTCAAAATTAAAATCACGGATCACACCGATCACCGGTATCCCGGGACCATTTCCCCCGGACTCGAACTTTTGATCCAGTGGGTCTGTCCAGCCAACAGCCTTTACGGCGGCTTCGTTGATCACACATGCCGTGGAGTCCGATGGAAACTCCCTGGAAAAATACCGCCCCTTGACCAAATCGATTTTTAAAACGTCGAGATGGTGATAGTCTGTGTAATACGCCTGAAATACGATGTCTCTTGTAGTTCCAAGGGGCCGGAACGCTCCAGCTCTATGCACTTCCGGAAACGCATTATCAGTATAACTTGCTTTTAAGATGCCGGCTTGCTTGCTCAGCGATTCGAGAAATGCATTCTGATTCATACCCAAACGCCGGGTGTTCTGAAGGACGAGTACATTTTGCCTGTCCAATCCAATATCTTTTTGTTGCATAAAGGTAAGCTGATTGTGTACCACCAACGTGCAAATCATCAGCACAATTGAAATCGAAAATTGGACAACTACCAGCATGCTCCTCACCCCTTTGCTTTTCATCCCAGCACTTAACTTGCCTTTTAGCACCTCGATCGGCTTAAACGCGGTAAGATAAAAGGCAGGGTAACTTCCTGACAGCAACGCAACGATCACAAAAATGACAAGCATCCCCCCGGCTAGACGCGGACGGAATAAAGTATTGAAAGAAAGGGATTTTCCGGATAGCATTTCGAAGTACGGAAGCAACAGGTAGGTTGCTGAGATTGCGAGAACCGTGGCGGCAAGAACATAAATTGCAGATTCTGATAAAAATTGTACGATCAGCTTCGATTTTGCCGATCCAAATGTTTTTCGCAGCCCCACTTCCCGGGCACGCCTTGCCGAGCGGGCAGTGGAAAGGTTCATGAAATTGATGCAGGCAATGAGCAGTATAAAAATTCCTACAGCTGCGACCATATACAGGGACCGTACATCTCCCCCCGGCACCAGTCCGTCGGTAATTTCGGGATGGTACAAATGGCTGTCCGACAAAGCATACGAAAAAAAGACATACTCATTGCCTTGCTTCTCAAATTCCTGAAATGACATGCCGAAGCTCTCTTCGATCTCGGGATGAATGAATTTTTTCACCATTTTCTGCAGGCCGGACGTTACTGACGCCAGTGCGGTATGCCGGTCCTTCCGGAAGTAGGTATAGGTCCCGTTCGTGTTGCCCCAGTCCGCTTCCTTTGCGGCTTCTTCTGACGCCATTGACAGCAGCATGTCAAATTGAATATGGGAATTAGAAGGAGCCGCTTCTGCTATCCCGGTTACGGTATACGCTTCGTTGCTACTGCCAACGGTGATGACCTTTCCCATAGCGGACTCGTCTCCAAAGTATCGCCTTGCAGTCGCCGGAGTCAGCACCATCGAATTGGGTTCTCTCAACGCTGTTTTGACGTTGCCCTCTAACAGGATGAAACTAAAAAAGTCAAAGAAATTAGAGTCGGCATACATGGCGTTGTGCTCGTTGAACATCTTGTCACCATAACGCATAACCTCATTTTTCAACGGCCAGGGGTTGAGTCGTGTGACATGCTGCACGCCAGGGATTTCGTGCAGCATGGCATGGGCAAGTGGCGGACACGTGGACGACGTGATTAATTCCTGTCCACCAATTCGCAAATGGCTGCCGACGTGGAAAATGTTTTGATATTCCTTGTGGAACGAGTCGAAGGTAATTTCGTCATAGATATACAGACTGATGAGTAAACATGCGGTGAGGCCGATGGCCAGCCCGGAAATGTTCAGGGCTGAATAGAATTTGTGCCTGACAATGTTGCGGAAGGCAACTGTTAGATAACTTTTTAACATGGGCCTGATGAATACGTTACGCTAACCTGTCGATGATTGTAAAAGCCGAAAAGTTCTAACTTAACTTGCAATATCGAAAAAACGCTAATCCAACGGCATGTTCCTGCACCGAACATCCCCTCTCGAGTCCAGGGTATTTGACATGAAACGGGCACTGCATAAAACCAACACCCCGACCATTTG
>DASUTP010000033.1:0-9719 GCA_036374515.1 Chryseolinea sp.
CGGCGCCGGCGGGAAGACACTCCACCTCGCTGCGATCATGAAAAACAAAGGGCGGATCATTGCGATGGATGTTGAGCGGTTTAAACTGGAGGAACTTCAAAAGCGAGCGAAACGGGCCGGGGTGAACAACATGGAGATCAAACATATTGAATCTTCAAAAACCATCAAACGCCTGGAAAATTCTGCCGATCGTCTGCTGCTGGATGTTCCATGTTCCGGTTTGGGTGTCCTCAAAAGGAATCCCGATGCGAAGTGGAAATTATCGCCTGAGTTTATTGACAATGTGAAGGAACTCCAACAGCATATTCTCCGGGATTATTGCAATATGCTGAAAAAAGATGGCTTGATGGTATATTCCACCTGTAGCGTGCTTCCGTCCGAGAATGAGCGGCAGGTCGAGAATTTTTTGGAAGCTAATGGCGGTAAATTCGAGTTGCTGGATCAGAAACATATATGGCCCACGGAAGGATTTGACGGTTTTTACATGGCGCTTTTACACAAGCGAGCGTAACCCCGGATAGGACCGGTTGCCCTCAAAGTTCAATTTCCATACCTTTAATTTTTTAACCCTATTCATGCGTTTGAAGTCAGGTCTTTTTATCCTTCTGCTACTTTTAGCCTATTGCTTACCGCTGTCAGCACAAACCCTTAAGGCATATGAGCAGGAAATTCCCGGCGGTGCCGTAAAATTTAAAATGGTTCCGGTCCCTGCCGGCACTTTTACGATGGGAAGTCCCGCAACGGAACTGGGGCGTGAAGAAGACGAAGGTCCTCAAAAAAAAGTAAATATTAGCGCATTTTGGATGGGTGCGCATGAGGTCACGTTTGCAGAATGGGATGCGTTCTTTAAAAGCGTGGATGTGCCGCAAACCAAGGCGATTGCTGTTGATGCAGTCTCCAGGCCCACCGCACAATACATAGATCTCACGTGGGGCATGGGACGCGATGGCAAACAGCCTACCAACAGCATGAGTCAGCCTGCTGCGATCATGTATTGCAAATGGTTATATGAGAAAACCGGAATTTTTTATCGCCTGCCCACGGAAGCGGAATGGGAGTACGCCTGCCGCGCAGGAACAACAACGGCCTATTCTTTTGACAATACACCCCAGCGTTTAAAGGAATATGCGTACTTTAAAGATAACAGCGGAAATAAATTTCAAAAGGTAGGGCAATTGAAACCCAACGCCTGGGGCTTCTATGATATGATGGGCAACCTGAGTGAGTGGACCTTGGATCAATACGATCCTGCCGCTTATCAAAAAGTTTCCGACAACGCCAAAGATCCGCTTACGCCGCCCGGCCCGCGATATCCCCGGGTTGCGAGGGGAGGGTCTTATCTGTCGGAAGCTAAAGACTGCCGGTGCGCAAACCGGATTTCGTCGCTGGCGGACTGGAACAAAAGGGATCCACAAATCCCCAAAAGCAGATGGTGGCTGACCGACGGCATGACGGTGGGGTTCCGTGTGGTGAGACCGGCACAACAGCCCCCGAAAGAGGAAATTGAAAAGTTTTTTGCCCAATATTTAAAGTAGCTTTGATAAGCTGGAACACGTATTTTTAATATAAACCTAGACAACTGAAATATTAACCTATTTGCTTTATGAAATCAACAAATGAATCAAGCAAGACTTCCCGCAGAGATTTTGTCAAACAATCATCTCTCATGGCAGGTAGTCTTTTGGCTGCGCCGCTAGTATCGAATGCCGGATATTTTAGTTCGGTTGACGATACGATTAAAGTTGCTGTGATCGGATGCGGTGGCCGAGGTACCGGTGCGGCTATGCAGGCTTTGCTCACCAAACAGAATGTAAAGTTGGTGGCTATGGCCGATGCATTCCGCGATCGTCTTGATGAGTGCTTTAATGCTTTGACTTCCGAAGATAACGAAGAAGGAAATGTTAAAGCGAAGGTGGCAGTTACCGAAGCTACGAAGTTTGTTGGTTTCGATGGGTATCTTAAAGCCATACCGCTGGCGGATGTTGTAATCCTCACTACACCTCCGGGCTTCCGTCCCATACATTTTGCCGAAGCAATCAAACAAGGCAAGCATGTATTCATGGAAAAACCTGTGGCAACGGATCCGGCAGGCGTAAAGAAGGTGCTGGAAACGGCGGAAATTGCAAAGCAGAAAAAACTCAACGTCGTGGTGGGTCTGCAGCGGCATTATCAAAATTCATATCGCGAATTATACAAACGCGCTCAGGATGGAATGATCGGTGAGATTACTTCCGGGCAAGTGTGGTGGAACAATGATGGAGTGTGGGTAAAAACGCGGGAGAAGGGGCAGACAGAAATGGAATATCAGATGAGAAACTGGTATTACTTCAACTGGCTATGCGGTGATCATATCAATGAACAACACATCCACAATATTGATGTGATGAACTGGTTCAAGGGCGCCTATCCTGTTAAAGCGCAAGGGATGGGTGGAAGGCAGGTTCGCACCGGAAAGGAATTCGGAGAGATTTACGACCACCATTTTGTAGAGTTTCACTACGCCGATGGCAGCATTATGAACAGCCAGTGCCGGCACATCAAAGGTACCTACGCGATCGTGGATGAGATGATCGTGGGGACCAAAGGCGTTGTTAAATGCGGGGCTGCGCAAATCGTTAGCCAGGGCAAGACCTTGTATCAGTATGACAAGGCTTTGGAAAATAATCCATATCAAACCGAACATGACGAACTTTTTGCTGCCATCGCGAAAGGTCTGTACAAATTCTCTGATGCTGAAAATGGAGCCAAGGCAACCATGACAGCAATTATGGGTAGAATGGCTACCTATTCGGGAGAGGTTATGGAATGGGATAAAGTGTTGAACTCTGGTATTAACATTATGCCAGCGAAGTACGCATGGGATGCAAATCCTCCAGTCCTTCCGGATGCCAACGGTCTATACCCCATCGCAACCCCCGGACTGACCAAATATTTTTCTTAAATAATTACGTCGTCAGGCCGCAATCAGCCGGCCTGACGATTTCCTTCACCTCAACCTCAACTTCAATTCGAACCTCAAACCTAAAGATGAACAGGAGAAATTTTCTTGAACGTGGCCTGGCGGCCACCGCTGTGACGACGATTGCGGGAAACGCGTTTGCAATGCCAGAAAAAGGTGGGGCAATCCCAACCCCTCAGCAGCCGGTTTTCAAATTAAACTACGCCCCCCATGACGGTATGTTTGGGAATCATGCAGGGAAGGATTTTGTGGAGCAAATCAAATTCATGCACGACCAGGGATTCAGAGGTATCGAGGACAACGGTATGCTTAAGCGCTCCAAAGAAGAACAGGATAAGATCGGCGCGACATTGGCAAAGCTAGGGATGACGATGGGAGTATTCGTGATCGACGGCGGCGATAATTGGAAAGTTTCATTGACCACCGGCAAGCAGGAATTCAAAGACAATTTCCTTAAAACGTGTAAGCAGAGCGTGGAATTGGCTAAACGCGTCAACGCGAAATGGATGACGGTGGTCCCCGGCTTTTACGAACGCAATCTTCCCATTGGAATTCAAACGGGAAATGTCATCGATGCCTTGCGCGCGGGCGCAGAAATCTTAGAACCACACGGTTTGACCATGGTGCTGGAACCCCTGAGCGATACGCCCGAGCTTTTCTTAAGATATTCGGATCAGACGTATGAAATATGCCGTGCGGTCAATAGTCCGGCGTGTAAAATCCTCTTTGACATGTATCACATGCAGCGCAATGAGGGAAATATCATACCTAATATTGAAAAATGCTGGAGCGAGATCGCTTACTTCCAGGTCGGCGACAATCCTGGAAGAAAGGAGCCGACGACCGGTGAAATGAATTACAAGAACATCTTTAAATACATCCACGACAAGGGTTATCGCGGTATTATGGGAATGGAACATGGCAATGCCAAGCCTGGAAAGGAAGGCGAACTTGCGTTGATCAAGGCCTACCGGGAAAGCGATTCGTTCGCCTAGGCCGGTGTCGCTGCATTGGCTCCCTGAACATTGGTGGGTTATTTTGCAGTTTTTTGAAACCTTGCTTTGTGTTTTAGAGTAAATTGAATACCCTAAAAAACCTGAATGGCCATGAAAGTAGTTGGTAGGCTGATTTTCTTTTTATCTCTTATCCTTTCGTTCGAACTAAATGCCCAGCTGCTAAAGGATTTTGGCAAGAACGCTGCAGGCAAAGCTAAGACACTCGCATCCAAAGAAAATCGTGAAAAGGTCGTCAATGCTGTCATGGACGACATGGAAAAGGCACGGGCGGAATTTGATTCGACCGATTTTGATTACGCTATTTTGATGAGCGACAACTCAGGCTTGTTCGATGTGAAGGAAAAGGGTGAGGGCTCCGCCAAGGTGACCTCAGTATTGGGAATGGGTGCCGGTTTTGTAAAAGGAGGCGATGTTCCTACGAAAGATAAAGCCAGATTTCAGCTCGATATGGGCGAGGTCCTGTATGCAAACTCGAAGTTTGCACTGGCTGAGAAGAAATTCGCCATCGCCAAGGCCCTTTACGAGCAGGATTCCTTGCAGAAGGAAATGGGTTATCTGAAAACTATTTCAAACCAGGGATTGCTCTACGCCACGATGGGGCGCTATACGCAGGCCGAAGAATTCACGGCGCAGGCCCTGAAATTGCGACAGGAACGATTCGGAACGGATAACGCGAGCGTTGCCGCATCGCTCAACAATTACGGAGTATTGAAATATAATCTCGCCAAATACAACGAAGCCGAAAACGACTTTGAAGAGGCTGAGGCGATCGCCAAGAAAAATGGATGGCTTTCCACAATGACCTATGCCATTCTGTTGAATAATCAGGCAATGCTGTTTCAAACCATCGGAAGGTATGACGAAGCTGAAGCCGTATTCAAACAGGCAATCTCGATCGCCGAGAAATTGCAGGACAGCAAATCCAAAAATCACCTGAAGTTTTTGTCAAATCAGGCTCTGCTCTATCGCCAAATGGGAAAATATCCTGAAGCGGAATCAATCTACCTTACGATGGAAAAAAGGCTAGGCAAAAATAATCCCGACTACGCCAATATGCTGAACAATCAGGCTGCCCTTTATATGTTGATGGGTAAGGAGGACAAAGTGGAAGAGTTGCTAAAAAAAGCGTCGGCTATTTACAAGGCAAGTTTTGGTGAGGATAGCCCGGCGTTTGCAAAAGCGACAAACGATCTCGGAAATTTTTACCGTTATAAAGGACGATATGCGGAGGCGGAACCGCTTCTTGAAAAAGCGCTGAAGACCCGTGAAACGGCGTTGGGGAAAAATCATCCGCATTATGTACATACCCAAGAGGACCTGGCGATACTTCACTGGAAAAAGGGTTCGCCGGAAAAGGCACTGCCCCTGTATCACGAAGTGATGGGCAAATCGCTCGACTTTATCAACCGGTATTTTCCGCCCATGAGTGAAGCTGAAAAGACAAAGTACTGGGATGTTCTTTCGCCGCGGTTCCAACGGTTCTATAATTTCGCGATCGAGAACAGTGAAAAGTATCCCGCGGTCGTAGAAGACCTGTATGACTACCAGATTGCAACGAAGGCCCTACTGTTAAACAGCACAAATAAAGTTAAGCAGGCAATACTCGCCAGCAAGAACCCCCAGCTTATAAAAGATTATCTTTTGTGGCTAGATCAAAAAGAAACCCTTGCACGCCTGTATGCTTATTCTAAAGACGAGCTGAAGCTGCAGGAAATTAACCTGGATTCTCTTGAGAACGCTGCAAACGCGATGGAGAAAAAACTCTCCGCGCGATCTGCGGAATTTTCCGCAGGTTACTCTGCAAAACAATTGAGCTTTAAGGAAATCAAGAGTCTGCTGAATGAGACAGAAGCCGTTGTGGAAATCGTGCACGTGAAAAAATATGATCAAAACTTTACGAAAGACTCAAAGTATGCAGCATTGGTACTGACGAAAAGCACCGACGTTCCAAAATTGGTTCTACTGGAGAACGGGCAACAGCTGGATACACGATATTCAAAATTTTACCGCAACGCTATCCAACAGCGCATTGCAGATGAATATTCATACGATCAATACTGGTCACCGATTGAACCTGCGCTTTCCGGAAAGAAGATGATCTACATTTCACCTGACGGAACCTACAATCAGCTGAATTTAAATACGCTGAAAAAGCCTGATGCAGACTACGTTATCAACAGGTACGATATTGTGATTATAGGAAATTCGAAAGACCTGATCGAGCTAAAAGCAAAAAAGGCAAAGGCTCTAAAGAAGAACGCGACGCTGCTGGGCTTTCCGGATTATGGTCCGGGCAATGTTGCAGTATTGCCAGGAACAAAAATCGAGCTGGAAGGTATATCGAAAGTGCTGAAAACTTCCGGCTATCAGGTGAAGCAGTTTATGCAAAAGACTGCAACGGAAGCCAATCTTAAGTCCACGAAGAGCCCAACCCTGATGCACATTGCCACCCATGGATATTTTTTACAGGATGTTGAAGAGACAGGTACTGCCTTCGGCATTTCCCTCGAGAACGCAAATGACAATCCGTTGCTTCGTTCAGGTTTAATGCTGGCGGGGGCGGGAGCAACCGTAAGTGGCGAACGCATGCCTAACCTCGAAAGCAACGACAACGGAATTCTCACGGCGTACGAAGCAATGAATCTAAATCTGGAAGGCACCGACCTCATCATTCTCAGTGCCTGCGAAACAGGGCTTGGCGATGTAAAAGCCGGAGAAGGCGTCTACGGACTTCAGCGAGCCTTCCTGGTTGCCGGTGCGGACGCATTGATCATGAGCCTCTGGAAGGTCGATGATGCTGCTACGCAGCAATTAATGACGAACTTTTATGCCCAGTGGCTTAAACTTGGCAACAAGCAAAAGGCGTTTAAGCAGGCTCAGTTGCAACTGATGGCGAAGTATAAGGAGCCCTACTACTGGGGGGCGTTCGTGATGATGGGCATGTGATTTCCAAGCAACGAGTCTTAGTTTCAGATTCAGGTCGGGATTTCCGCTTAGTGTGAAGGGAGTCCCGGGCGTGTAGGCGCCTGCTGAAGATGTTGACTGCATGTTCTGTTCATGATATAGCAACGCGGCGTCAGGTACTAAATACGTTACTCAGCTCTTGTAATTTTTTTTGCAGTTTAAAACTGTCCTTCGTATATCGTAGCGCAAACATACTTGTGCTATGGAACTTAACCAGCTTGGAACGTCGTCGGTAAAGGTCACACCCATTGCGTTCGGCGCCTGGGCAATAGGAGGTTGGATGTGGGGAGGCGCGGAAGAAAAACAGGCGATCAAGGCGATTCATGCTTCGCTGGATTCGGGCATTACCACGATTGACACGGCGCCGATCTATGGTTTTGGAAAGAGCGAAGAACTGATAGGCCAGGCGTTGCAGGGCATTGCACGCGATAAATTTCAGATCCTTACGAAGTTCGGCATGAACTGGCGTACGCCTGAAGGTGAATTCTTCTTTGATTCCTTCGACAACGAAGGCAAGCCAGTCAAAGTTTACAAATATTCTAGCAGGGATGCCGTTATCAAGGGATGTGAGGAGAGCCTGCGCCGGTTAAAAGTAGATTATGTAGACCTGATACAAATTCATTGGCCCGATGCAACGACGCCCATCAGTGAGACGATGGAAGCTGTCGCTACCCTTATTCAGCAAGGCAAGGTTCGGGCGGCGGGGGTTTGCAATTACAACGTGGCCCAGGTCGAAGAAGCTTTAAAGGTGGTCAAGCTTGCGTCCAACCAGGTTCCCTACAGCATGATCTTTCGCGACATTGAAGCTACCGTGGTACCACAGGCGCTGGAAAAAGGACTCAGCATTATTCCGTACAGTCCGCTTCAGCGCGGCTTGCTGACAGGCAAAATCAAACAGCATCATAAATTCAACGAAGGCGATACGCGGGAAAATAACCGATTTTACAAACCGGAAAATATCCTCCGGACGAATACATTTCTTGAGAAGATCAAGCCAATTGCAGATGGGCACGGGGTCACATTGGGCCAGCTCGTTATCAACTGGACGACACGTCAGCCGGCCATGGACTGTGTTTTGGTTGGCGCAAGGGATGAGAAGCAGGTTCTGGAAAATGTAAAAGCCCTGTCCTTCAAATTAACAGCGGAAGAATTGAAGGCCATCCGGGAGTCCGCCGAGGCACTGGTCCTGGTAAGTTAAAGGGATCAAAGCTCGCGATCAATCGAGGCGATTCCCTGGTTCATACCAACATATTCCTTTATGTGTTGAATGGTCTCGGCAACCGTTTTTGTTACCAGTACATTATAAGATCCTAAATTTTTGAAGAACCGGATGGTGATTTCATCCTGGTTCAGAAGTATAATTTTCTTCCGGGACTTTAAAGCCAGGGCTACTTCGGACGCCGTACCCGATGCCATTCCCAACACCACGAGCAAATGGCTCGACAAGACGCTAATGTAGTTCCGGCCGCTACCCATGCTGGTGATGATTTTGATCTGCGCATGGTCCGAGGAACCGGCGTCGTTGTCGCCGGGTAAAATCCCAATGGTCAGCCCACCGGCTTCACTGGCGCCCTTTAATGCCGCGTCCATGATGCCGAAGCTGCGTCCCCCGGTCAATGTGATCCAGCCTTGCTTGGCAATTTCCTTACCGAGCTCGTACGCCATTTCATTTTCATCCGGTGACGCATTTTCACCAGGCCCCATTACGCCGATAATTGTTTTCGTCGCCATATAAGATTTTCAGATTGCAAGATAATTTGTCACGGCATAGTAACAAATCCTGCCGTCATTTAAACTCATAATCACAGTCCAGGCAGCGGAATACCTTTTTGTGCGGAAAGAAGATGCCAAAAAACAACACGCTCAAAGCCGACCCAAATGTGAGCGAGAATTTTTTGGGAAAATCGCGTTCAACGTTTCGGGACCTGCACTGCGGACATTTTGTGACGGACTCATCGTCAATTTCAAGGTGCTCCTCTTCCAAAATGTGTCTGGCTTTCTCCAGGTCGTGGGCAAAAAGATGGAGCCGGACGCTAAAATTCATGAGGCTGCTCGCCCCCGGGTATAAATTCGCCATGTTTTCTTCGGTAAGAAAACACGGTATTCCATACGCATCTAATTTAGCTTTGACAATATTTGCTTCGATGGAAGTTTCAAATTTTCTCAACACAATAATTTCGTCACCCTGCGTCATTCCTGTGAAAATTACATCTTTGAATATAATAAATTCGAGTCGATGAAACGATTAATTATTGATATGGATGATGTGATCGCCGATGCTACGGGTCAGTTCATCCACTTTTATGAAAAGGAATTTGGCGTCCGCGTAACACGCGAGAGTCTAAATCATCAGGATGAAGGCCTGGGGTTTCCGGACCACCATGATATCATTCAACAATTTCCTTTCCGGGAGACTTTTTTTCAGACCATGGTTCCTCATGAAGGCAGCCGGGAGGTCATAGAGAAGTTAAATCAAAAGTATGAGCTTTTTATTGTGTCGGCGGCCATGGAATTTCCACAGTCCTTGCCTGAAAAGTTAAAGTGGCTGAAGGAATATTTTGAATTCCTCCACTGGAAGCAGATTGTTTTTTGTGGGAGCAAAGCAGTGGTGCATGGCGATTATATGATCGACGACCTACCCTATAACCTGGCCACCTTCAATGGTGAGAAGTATATATTTAGCGCCCCCCATAACCTTCATATCGATACCTACCAGCGCCTGAACAATTGGAAGGAAGTGGGAGAGCGGTTTCTATAGGATGACTCAGCTAAGGTTGCTT
>DASUTP010000034.1:0-2090 GCA_036374515.1 Chryseolinea sp.
CCGATTTACCCTGACCCGTCGCCCCTGCGACCAGGAGGTGGGGCATCTTTGCCAGATCAATAACCAGCACCTCATTCGAGATCGTTTTTCCTAAAGCGATAGGCAGTTCCTTGTCGGTCTTGGCAAATGCCTGTGTCGAAAACATCGAGCGAATGCTGACCATCTCACGGTTTTTATTGGGTACCTCGATACCGATTGTACCCTTGCCGGGAATAGGCGCGATAATGCGTATACCTAATGCGGACAAGCTCAATGCAATATCATCCTCGAGATTTTTGATCCTTGAGATTTTGATACCTGCATCCGGCACGATTTCGTATAAGGTTACCGTGGGGCCGATGGTTGCTTTGATACTTTGAATACCGATTTTGAAATTGACCAGTGTCGCCACGATACGATCCTTGTTCTGGTTAAGCTCGTCCTGTGTTACGCCGGCTTTGCCAGCATCGTATTCGTTGAGTAACTCTAGCGGCGGGAACTTGTAGCCACCTAGATCAAGCGTAGGATCATACAGTCCCTGCTCCTCCACCAATTGTTCAGCCAGCTTATCAGTGTCAGGTGTTTCCTCGATTGTAAACAATGGCTCCTGCTTTACTTCTTTCCGGCTCGGCTCCACACGCACGGGTTCTGTCTTTTGTACTTCCAGTTTTACTTCCTGAAGGGCTTTAACGGGCTCCTTAACAGTCTTTAGCTCCATGGGAGTCTCAAATTTGACTTCGCTCCCATTCGTCTCTATTTTGTCTGACCAATTATCCTGATCATCTGTATATGTCGAGAACAGCGAATCTTCCTCATCTGCTTTCTCATCATCGAGAATAGCATCGTTGCCCATCGGTTTTGGATCGCGAACAAACAGCGGGATCGCAGTTACATTGAAATAGAAAATTATGAAAACTAGAAGTGAAAGGATAAGAATTAAAAATGTTCCCCATCCGAACATTCCGTCGCTTAAAACTGCGAGATGATACCCCAAGCCACCGCCGAGAATACTCCATTCGCTCGTTCCCTCGCTGATCATCGTCATATAGCCCAACAAGAGACTTAGCCATGGTCCTGTGAAAATGGCAAAGATGGTAAATGAAAAAATTCGCAGGAGCTCGCGTCCAAAAACTGCTTTGAATCCAATCAAAAACAACAGGGGGGGAATGAAGAATGCGGCAATACCAAACCATCTGAAAATAACATAATGTGAGACGACGGCACCATAAAGGCCCAGCCAGTTCTCAGCTTCCTGCCCGGATTCCATGAGAGAGGAATCACTGACAGCCTGGACAACGCTTTCGTCAGCCCTCCAGGTAAATAAGTAGGAAAGCAAGGCGAGAAATAAATAGATCCCAACGATCATCAGGAAAAATCCCGACGCCAGCTTGAACCGTGGATCCTTAAAAAACCCGACGTTGAATTTAAACTTGGAGGATGATTTTCCCTTCTTCTCCTTCTCTGGCTTTTTAAAAGTATTTGACTTGTACGTGTTTTGTGCCATTTAATCCTTCAATGCGCAAAACTAATTAAAACCGCCATCATACCCAATTGGATTGGTTTCTAGTTTGCAGTTTCCTACGCCAGCAACTTGATGAGCCTTCACCGATAAATTGTCTCGACACTGCCCGCTACATCGTGCATCAAAAAAAATCACTTTCATCCGATATATAGAAATTGGTTTGTAAGTCCTAACTTATATCCATTCAATCGGCAGGGTTTTCAAGTTGATCAACTAATTCACAACGTATGAAATACGGATTTATTTTTTCAGGTTTTTTTGTAATTGCCTCATTGCTCATGGGTTGTACGGTAGCCCCAAAAGAAAATTCTGAGGTAGCAGAAAGCATTCAACCGCCAAAGGCTGAAAAAATTCCAGAAACGTTAACTGCTAATGGCAACAAGAGAGTCGACAATTATTATTGGATGCGACTTTCAGAGGAACAACGCGACGCCTCCACGAAAGATGAGCAAACCGCGAAGGTGATCAACTATTTAAGTGAAGAAAATACTTACCTGCATGAAAATCTTAGACATACCGAAGGTCTTCAGGATACCCTATACAATGAAATGATAGCGCGGATCAAACAAAACGATGAGTCGGTTCCGTA
>DASUTP010000035.1:0-3891 GCA_036374515.1 Chryseolinea sp.
CTGGGGTTAATGCTGTACTTGGTTATATTTTCGACAATATGAACGTCCTGAATCCCCATACACTCACAGGTGCGAATTACTGCGCTGGCATTTTGGGACTGAAAAATATCTTCCAGCACAACGGTAACGTTCCTGGTACGCGCATCCAGAACTTTTTCCACAAATTCCTTTTTGTGATCGGAGACAAACCGGGACAGGTGCTGACAAACTAATCGTTCGCGATCGGTCATGGAAGGTTTGCTATCAGGATAAATCCGAAGTCAAATATAAGCAATGCATCAACCTACGAGTGCACCGGCAATAGTTCCCGACATCATTGTTGCCAGCGATGCCGCAAATAACGCTTTAATACCTAACCGTGATAAATCCCCTTGACGGTCGGGCGCCATTCCTCCAATTCCTCCAATTTGAATTGCTATTGAACTAAAGTTAGCAAAGCCGCAGATCGCATACGTTGCAATTACAATCGACTTATCACTAAGCAAACCAGCGGCTTTCATATCTGCCAGACTCAAATAGGCCACAAACTCATTGATAACCATTTTTTGTCCCAGCAAACTCCCCACCTGCAAGGCCTCAGACCAACTTACGCCCATGGCAAAAGCGATTACCCGGAACACTTGCCCGAAGATATATTGCAGTGAAAATCCGTTAAATGCGCCGTTTGTAGATTCAGCCACCCAGGCGTTTAAGCCAGTCCAGCTTCCAATCCCATCCACCAAAATCCAGTTCATGGCATAAATTATTGCAATGAACGCCAACAGCATGGCCCCGATATTCAGAGCGAGCTTCAAGCCGTCGGCGGCACCTGTTGCCAACGCGTCGATTACATTTACACCAATGGATTCCTTGTTAACCCGCAATGCTTTGTCAATTTTTTCCGGTTCCGTTTCGGGTAGAAAAATTTTCGACATCACTATGGCAGCGGGTGCATTCATTATTGAAGCGCATAGCAAATACGTTGCAAACTTCGCCAGTTGAACGGGGTCACTTCCTCCCAAAAAAGTAATATATGCACCCATCACACTTCCCGCGATTGTCGCCATTCCTCCTGTCATGAGGCAATGAAGTTCCGATTGCGTCATTTTACTAATGAACGGCCTTACCAACAATGGAGCCTCTGTCTGACCCAGAAAAATATTTCCCGCGGCCGAAAGGCTTTCAGCTCCCGACAGGCGCATGGTCTTCGTCATGATCCACGCAAAACCGTAAACGATCTTCTGAAGAATTCCTAAATAATAAAGACCGGTTGTAACGGAGGAGAAAAAAATTACCGTCGGCAATGCCTGGAACGCGAACAAAAATCCCAGGCTATGACGGGAGTCTTCAACGGCGTCGCTATTCTTCGCCAGGTCGCCGAACAGGAACTGAGCTCCATAGGCTGCAAAACTTAGAAACTTTACAAATCCACTTCCGATCGCGTCGAAGCCCAGGCGGATCACGGGAACCTTTAAAATGAGAATAGCAATGACAATCTGAAGGACCAGTCCCGACGCGACCAACTTCCAATCAATTTTTTTACGATAGGCGGATAACAAGTAGGCAATAGCAATCAGGATTAGTATGCCGAGAAATCCACGCAAGTATGCCATCCGGTTTAGGTGTTAAAAAGCTGAAAGCTTACAGCCCGTAGCTTAAAGCTTTTTGACTCTGGAATTTGTAAGGGTAATATAGGGGTTTTGCTTTTAGGTTAAAAGCGGACATGAATGTCAGGCGAAAAAGTTTATGCTATCGTTTTAATTTCGCTTGCTTAATTCGTCACGGATCTTTGCTGCGCGCTCATAGTCTTCCTTATCGATAGCGTCTTTAAGAAGATCGTTTAATTTTTCAATCGAATAATTCTTGAAGTCGTCCTTGCGCGCTGTTTCTTTTTTCACCCTCACTTTCGCTTCGGCTTTAGGTTCCGGCTTATCTTCTTCGGCTTCATCTGTTAGCACGATACCCGCCTCGGCCAGAATATTTTCATAGGTATAAATCGGCGAATCAAATCGAAGGCCTATGGCGATGGCGTCTGATGGCCGGGCATCGATTTCAGATTTCTTCAGGCCGTCGGAGCAAACAATCTTTGCAAAGAAAACGCCCTCCTTCAGGTCGGAAATTATGATCTCTTCAACGGTAAAATGGAAATTGGTTGCAAATGCTTTAAACAGGTCGTGGGTCATCGGCCGGTTGGGAATTATTTTTTCAATTTCGATGGCGATGGCCTGGGCTTCAAACATCCCAATAATTATCGGTAGCCTTCGATTACCCTCAGTTTCTCCCAGCACCAAAGCAAAGGACCCGGTCTGTGATTGGCTTGAGGATAACCCCAATATTTCTAATTTTATTTTCTTCACGTCAATTCAGTTTTAAACTTCGAAGCTATCAGTTATGGTCAATGTTATTTAGCTTTTTTCAGCGCTTCTGTCAACTTGGGCAATATATCAAATGCATCACCTACAATTCCGTAATCCGCCGCTTTAAAAAACGGTGCGTCTGCATCTTTGTTGATCACCACTATATATTTTGACGAGTTTACCCCTGCCAGGTGCTGGATTGCGCCAGAAATTCCCACAGCGATGTAAAGTTGTGGCGCAACCTTTACTCCAGTCTGGCCGACGTGCTCGTGATGCGGTCGCCATCCCATGTCTGACACTGGCTTGCTGCAGCCGGTGGCCGCGTGAAGGGTTTTAGCGAGCTCTTCCAACATACCCCAATGCTCAGGACCTTTCATTCCCCGCCCGCCGGATACGACAATATTTGCTTCAGGCAGCAAGACCTCGCCTGTTGCCTGTTCCGACGATGTTACCGTAACGGCAAAATCCGCATCGGAAAGTGAAACTGAATAGGGAGTAACCTGCGTCGGACCACCGACCTCTTTTGCAGTTGCGGCATTTTTTCGTAGTGCCAGCACCTTCTTTTGGTTCTTTAACTCCACGTAGGCAAATGCCTTTCCTGAATAGATGCTTCGCTTTACGACAAAGCCTGACGATGTATCGGGGAGGGCGGTGATGTTAGATGCCAAGCTCGCTCCTACCTTTACGGCTACACGCGCCGCCACCGGTGTTCCCAGAGACGAATTCGCGATCACCAAAATATCAGCTTGCTCGTCCTGCATTGCTTTGGCCAGCACGGAAGCAAATACCTGGATAACGCCGTTATTTAATTTCGGATCTGACGCGTGCAACACTTTCCCGGCCCCATATTTACCGAGCGCCTCCAATTCCGATTTATCAACTTCCCCGAGGGCAATGGCTGTGACAGGGCCACCCATTGCATGAGCATAAGCTACCGCTTCCAGCGATGTTTTTTTTATGGCTCCTTCAGCACTTTCAACAAAAACTAATATTGGCATGGCGTTAATATCACAGAACTTTTGCTTCGTTTTTTAACAGATTCACAAGCTCGCCAACGTTATCAGCGGCAATCATCTTTACTGCACTTTTCGGGGGCGGTAATTCGAATCGGGAAATTTTCGTGCCGCCATCGCCCGCAACTTGTTCGATTACTTTGAGTGGTTTTGTCCTTGCGGACATAATACCTCTCATATTTGGAATCTTCCATTCTGCAATGGGCTCCTGACATCCGGCGACGAATGGAAGGTTCACCTCAAGGAACTCCTTTCCACCCTCAATTTCGCGCGCGAGCTTTGCTTTGTTTCCCTCGATATCCAGCTTCATTACAGGAGAAACCGACGGCAGGCCTAAGAGTTCACCTACAATCCCATGAACAACCCCACTGTTGTAATCGATAGATTCTCTCCCCATCAAGATGAGATCATAATTCCCCGCTTTCGCATATGCTGCAATCTGCGATGCCACAAAGAAAGAATCGGTTGGTTCGGCGTTGACACGAATGGCTTCATCGGCGCCTATAGCGAGAGCCTTGCGCAGGGTAGGTTCTGTATCCGCA
>DASUTP010000036.1:0-13853 GCA_036374515.1 Chryseolinea sp.
ATTTTTTCCATTTACGGAACCCAGCGCGGAAGTCGATGTCTCGTGCCTGATTTGCAAAGGAAAAGGTTGCAACGTCTGTAAGTACTCAGGGTGGGTGGAAATCGCGGGCTCCGGCATGGTTCATCCAAACGTTTTAAAGAGCTGCAATATAGACCCAGAGGAATTTACCGGTTTTGCTTTCGGGATGGGGATCGAGCGCGTCACCATGCTTCGTTATCAGATTAACGACCTGAGGTTGTTCTCCGAGAATGATATCCGGTTCCTGCGACAGTTTCAGGCGGTTATATAATAATCGTGATCAAGGACGTTAACGGAGTACATTATATGCCACATTTCATATCGTGAAAGTTGATTCGATAAAGAGTATTGCTGTTGTCGGTGCCGGCACTATGGGCCAGGGTATCGCCCAGGTTTGTGCGCAGGCCGGCTATGCCGTTATGTTGTATGATACTCAGCCTGAAATTACAAGGAATGCCATTGCGAACATTCGGAAGAATTACGAAGGGGCCGTTGAGGAAGGCAAACTGACCAGCGATAAAAAGGACAATGCGCTTCACCTTATTCAAGCTGTGGGCGATTTCCGACAACTGCAGGTGGAACTTGCCATCGAAGCCGTTGTTGAACGATTGGATGTAAAACAAAAGATCATTTGTGAACTGGAAAAGTTGAATGCGAAAGATTGCATTTTGGTAAGCAACACTTCTTCTTTTCCGATTACACTGATCGCGTCGGGACTAAAACATAAAGACCGCTTCGCCGGATTGCATTTTTTTAACCCTGCCCATACTGTAAATATGGTGGAGATTATACAGGGGTCGCTAACCAGCCAAAATACCGTCGATGTCCTGAGGGCATTTGCTTCAAGTATTTCAAAACCCTCCGTCATTTCACATGACTCCCCTGGCTTTATCGTTGACAGAATATCAATTCCCTTTTTCCTGGAGTCGCTGAAAATGGTAGAAGATGGTATCTCGGATTTTAAAACAATTGATGCGCTCTGCAGGTCCACTGGCTTTCGGATGGGACCTTTTGAGTTGATGGATGATCATGGCATAGATAGAAATTTAGCCATGACTTCATCAATGTACCAGGCATTCTATTATGACCCGAAATTTAGACCGAGCAGGATTCAGCAAAAAAAAGTGGATGCAGGTCACAATGGTAAAAAAAGCGGGAGGGGTTTTTATGACTATGCTGACCAATAGAATTTCAACGAAGATGGGCGGACTGCTGGGACGACTATTAATTGTCAGCATCGTTTTTTTTGCATCCTGTTCGCAGGACCTGAGCGATGATGAGATTCCTTTATCGCATTTTCCGGATATAGTCATAAATCTAAGCCTGCCTTCCAATATCGACCTCGCTGCAAAGGGAGGTTACAAGGCCATTAATGATGGGGGTGTCCGTGGAATCATAGTCTATTGCGAGGATGTAGGCATTTACCACGCATACGAACGCAATTGTTCTTACAGTCCGAATGACGCCTGTGCAACCGTCGACGTGGACGCCTCTAAATTATTCATGATCGACCACTGCTGCGGATCCTCATTTGATTTCCGGACCGGTCAGCCAATTGGAGGCGTCGCGTGGAGGCCCTTGCGAAAGTTCCAGGCAATCGCCAATGGCGCTGAATTGGTCATCACCGAAACCATCGTTAACTGAAAATCAGGCGGAATTACGTGCCGCATTAATAATTCCAAACATACACCGAAGGACGAGTCTCCGGTATTGTTTTTCATATTGCTCTTCCGATTTTTCCATGGTCCGGAGATGTTGCAGCGCAAACTGCTGGATCGTAATCAACGGAAGGACAATACGCTCTCGTAGTTTGACAGAGTCCCTGTTCATAGGAGTATTTTCCATCAGTTCGCTCAGCCCTGACACTTCAAGAATCATGTCGCTGGAAAGTTTGTATTCAGCAAACATTTTTTTCCAAAGCTCACTGAATTCTTTATCCTTTGCGAGGTAGGCTGTCGCCGGATAGTATGTTTTCGTCAGCGACATCATACTGTTGCTGAGCAAGGTTCTGAAAAATAAAGATTGCTTGAATAAGGTTTTAAGCTTCGGCATTCTGCCCTTCTTTTTCATCTCCCGCAACGCAGTGCCTACACCATAGAATCCGGGAATGTTTTGTTTCATCTGCGCCCATGATCCAACAAATGGGATGGCGCGCAGGTCTTCAAATTTTAAACTACCCTGACTTCGCTTTACCGGACGCGAACCGATATTGATATCGCCGAAAAAAGAAAGAGGAGTGATCTTTTCCAGATAGGGAACAAATTTTGGATGTTGCTTTAGATCCAGGTATGCTTTATGGCCTTCTTGTGCCAGGTTGTTCATCAACTGAATTTCCTCCGCCTTGAGGAGATTCCGGTTGATCCGGAACACATCATTTTCAACCCCTGCGGACAACAATTGCTCAAGGTTGAACACACACGATACCGGCTTTCCAAAATTTGAACTTATGGTTTGACCCTGAATGGTCACCTGCACTTCTTTGTCTTCGATCGTATCGCCTAATGACGCATAAAAATCGTGCGTATTTCCGCCACCCCTGGCCGGGGGACCCCCACGACCATCAAAGAAGACTGCGACAAAACCCTGCTCACGGGTTATGCGCGTCAGATGTTCCTTTGCCTGAAAGATGGACCAATTCGCGCGGAGGTAGCCCCCATCTTTGGTGCCATCCGAAAATCCAAGCATGATGGTTTGTTTTGAACCACGCCTTTGCAGGTGATCGCGGTACGCTTCCACCTTGTACAATGATTCCATAATGGCAGGAGCGTTGGCAAGATCCTCAATGGTTTCGAACAACGGTACAATGTCCAGCGAGAGTTCATTTTTGTCGCCAATGATCAGGTTCGCGAGCTGATAAACCCTTATGACGTCCAATGCCGACTGACAATTGCTGATCACATAACGATGACAACCCTCCACTCCGTTTTGCGCCTGAATTTGCCCGATGATGTCAATACTTTCAATGAGTTCGTGAATAAATTCATCCTCAAATTTTAAGGTTGTAGGAGTAAATTTAAGCGACAGAAGTACGTCGATTTTTTCGTTCTCTGATAAGGAGTCAAAGTCCTTAAGCTTTTTATTTTTTGGTTTTAGTTTTTCAAGGATGGCATTCCAGGCATAGCCATGCTTGCGGCTATCCTGCCGGATATCCATGCTAGCAAAGTAAAATCCGAAGATCTTGATCTTTAAGATAAAGCCCTCCAGCAGATTCAGGAACAAACCTTTGTGATCACGTATTAACACGTCACGGGCCTCCTCCAAATCGTTTAAAAGCTCTTCTGGCTGATCATATATTTCTCCCTGCCCGCTAAAAGCCATGGGATAGATCTTGCGTTCGGCTCGCGCTATAATGTGGTCTACGCCTTTAAAGGTGAGTCGTCTTTTCAAAAAGCGGATGTCCCGGTAATAACATTTCAACAAGGTTTTCTGCAGATGCTCGGCCACCTTCAGGGTAATTTCATGGGTCACGAACGGATTTCCATCTCGATCTCCGCCAGGCCAAAAACCTATTTTCAACAAATTGTAATTTTTCCAGTCATCCAGACTGATATTCAAACCTGTTATGAGCTTCGTTACGATTTCCGGAATTGCCGCATAAAATACATTTTCCAAAAACCAGCAAAGACTTACCGCTTCATCATACGGAGTAGGCTTTTCGCGGTTGATAAACGCCGTTTTACCCAATTGCCGAAGAAGTAAATTGATGTGCTCCAGGCGACTTTCCCGAATAGCTTCTTCAAGGTCGTTGAGTATGGCCAGTACGTTACCAGGGTAAAACTGCGTGGGATGCGCGGTCAGGACAACGCGCACGCTGAAGTCTTCCAATTTTTGTTTGAGTTCTTCTATGGTCCCCTCAGCCTCCGCTCTTAGCAGCAATTCGGTAACCGTGCCTTTTCCTCTCAAGTCGTTTATTTGATCAAACGCAGCATCCTCCACAGAATCAAAAAGGACTACCTGTCGTTCGATATACTGAATGAAGCCAAACAGTAAGTCAAATTGCTCCTCGCGCGAAGCCTTTGGCGTATAATCGGCAAAGAATTTCTTTATAATGGCCTTTGGATCCTTGCCTTTTTCATATCCGTTTTCGCATGACTGCAGCAGGAGCGGAAGCAGCGTACCTGTGCGGTAAATGCCCGAATACGGGAGATTGAGGAATAGACTGTTGTACATGTGGTAACGCGTAGAAACAGTCTCATTGAATTGACTTGCCATTGGGAGTAGTTGAAACCAAACAAAGTTATCAAATACTCCTTTGGCACGAATTATCGGACAACGAATTGAAAAGTTTTTTTTTGGAAACGATTTCGGAAAGCTTACAGCTGACAGTGTACAGCTTACAGCTATGCTCCATTGCTTTACACTCAGGATGCATGCTGTAGGCTGTTTGTTGTCGACTGGTACCTATTCCACCACTTCTCCCCTTATTATCAACTGTACCATGCCTTCTGCTGCATTGGCGTTAACGGTTATCGCCTTGGAAAACATTCCAAGCTTTGCGGCATTGTAGGTAGCTTTTACGTAGCCTTCGGACCCCGGAGCGATGGGCTCCTTCGAGTAAGCTGTTACCGTACAGCCGCAGGCTGCCTGGACCGAGGTGATCACAAGCGGTGCGTCACCGGAATTTGTAAAGCGAAACTCATGTGTCACCGGTTTGTTCACGGCGATCTTTCCAAAATCATAGGTTGTTTGAGCCCACAAAAAATCCGGTGTTGCAACATTGGATGGAATTAAATTGATGACGGCCAGCTGCTGCGAAAACACCGGTGCTGAGAAAACACCAATCAGTAAAATGAAGCAAATCTTTTTCATACTTTAAAGTTTAAGGGTTAAAAATTAACTGCATTAACACTGACGTTAGCATTCATACCGATGATCGTCATCAACGATAAAAATTTCTGCGTCAGGTATTAACTTATCAAAAATGTCAACTATTCTCGAGAGACCTTGTTAACGATTTTCTAATTGTTGTTAACGGAAAGTTAATGGTGGGTAAAAAGCTAATAGCAAAAGGCAGAAAGCTAATTTATTGCGGCTTCGGGTATGAAATTTAATAATTTATCACGATGATTTATACCCCAGACCTTCTGCTTTGGTGCCACGTTCTACGCTTGTTAATGACTTGTTAACGCCGCAAAACGTTAGCAAAGATTGTTGTAACTTTATTTTGTGAAAAACTCCACCATCCGGTTTATCGTGATACTGGCAGCCCTTAGCATTGTCGGCATTACGATCACACAGGTTTATTGGATCCGACGGGCTTTCGACTTAAAAGAAGCTGAGTTTGAACGCACTGTCAACACAGCACTCTATAATGTTGCCCATCAAATTTTCGACATTAATAAAACACCTTCACCTGCGAATAATCCGGTACGACAACTTTCCACGAACTATTTTGTGGTAATGGTAAATAGCGAGATCGATGCAAGTCTTCTGGAATTTCTTCTTCGCAATGAATTTGAAAAGCGCGGGATCATTGCTGATTTTGAGTATGGGGTGTATGACTGCTCCAGCGAACGCATGGTTTATGGTAATTATGTGCCGCTGAAAACCTCCAAGGAAAAGATCACAGCCAAAAATCTTCCGAAATGGAGCAACCAGAGCTATTACTTTGGCGTTCAATTTCCAAACAGAGCGGCCCACATTATCAATCAGATGGGAATTTGGTCATTCTCGTCCATTGTGTTGCTTCTGGTGATCACATTTTTTGCCTACACCTTATTTGTAATTCTTAAACAAAAAAGGCTTTCTGAAGTACAGAAGGATTTCATCAATAACATGACGCACGAATTTAAAACGCCGATTGCTACAATTTCTGTTTCGGCAGAAGTGCTGAAAGATCCTGCTATTGTCAACCAGCCCGAACGTTTAAGAAATTATGCGGGGATCATTGAGAAGGAAAACGTTCGCCTCAAACAACAGGTCGAACGGGTGTTGCTGATGGCGCGCCTCGACAAAGAGGCAATGGACCTTAAGAAAGAAAGGATCGATATCCACCAGCTTCTGCAGGATTCGATCCTTCATCATACCATGTCCCTTCAGGAGCGCAAAGGAATCGTCAACAGCGACCTTGCGTCAACGCAATCCGGCCTCAATGGGGACAAGTACCACCTAACCGCAGTCTTTAACAACCTGATCGATAACGCGATCAAATACTCCAAAGAAATTCCAAATATTAGTATTCGCACATTAAACCGGGCCAAGGGTTGTGTTATCGAAATTTCCGACAACGGTATCGGTATTAGTCAGGAACATCAGCGTCGGGTTTTTAAAAAGTTTTACCGGGTGCCCACAGGGAATATTCACGATGTGAAAGGATTTGGATTGGGTTTAAGCTATGCGAAAACAGTTGTAGAAGCACATGGCGGAGAGATTTCGCTTGAAAGCGAGTTGGGCAAGGGTTGTTTATTCCGAATTTATATTCCCGGTTAAGTCTTTATAAATTCTGACGATGATCGATACTAAAAGAATTCTGCTTGTAGAAGATGATCCCAGTCTTGGCTTTGTCATCAAGGATAATCTGACGTTAAAGGGCTATGACGTTACACTCTGCAAGGATGGCCAGGAAGGCGAACAATCGTTTCATGAGCACGACTACAACCTGTGTATTTTCGACGTCATGTTGCCAAAGAAGGATGGATTTTCGCTTGCGAGGAGCGTGCGCATGAAAAATGCCATCATTCCAATACTATTCCTCACTGCAAAGTCTATGGTCGAAGACAAACTTGAGGGATTTGCGACCGGAGCCGATGACTATATCACAAAACCTTTTAGCCTTGAGGAATTGCTTTGCAGAATAGAAGTTTTTTTAAGGAGGACGCCGTCGACCGCTTCGAATGATGATAAAATTGTTTTCCTGGGGCAGTATCAATTTGATTTCTCAAACCTAACGCTGAAAACGGGAAGCGGGGAAAAAACGCTGACACAAAAGGAAGCTGAAGTTCTCAAGCTATTGTATCAAAATCGGCAGCGCGTGCTAAAACGCGAAGAAATCCTGAAGCATGTTTGGGGCGATGATGATTATTTTATGGGCAGAAGTATGGATGTGTTTATCTCAAAGTTGAGGAAATATTTAAAAGAAGATCCGTCCGTTCAAATTGTAAATTATCATGGCGTCGGATTTAAACTGGAGGCGTAACGCAGAAGTTTACATTCTAAAGAGCGTATCCGCGCACGAGACTCCGTAGGGACAAAGGAGAGACCAGAGATTCCGTGGCGGCGAACCGTTTACGTTGGCATATACTTTACGAATCTGCTCTAATTTTTTTGCTTCCTTAAGAAACTGTTTTTCTTGCTGTACGCGAAGTAAATCACGATTCCAAGTGCCATCCAGGCAATCAAGCGTAACCATGTATCCCCTGGCAGGAACAACATCATTCCCATGCATATTATTACCCCCAGGATAGGGACTAAAGGAACAAGCGGTGTTTTAAATTCCCGCTTCGCATCAGGCATTTTAACACGCATCACCCATACGCCGATACAAACCAATACAAAAGCGAGAAGCGTTCCGATACTCACCATCTCACCCACAACACGCGCAGGAACAAGACCCGCGAACAGACCTACAAATCCCATGAACAAAATGTTGGATTTATACGGCGTTTTGAACTTTGAATGGACCTCGGAGAAAAAAGCTGGAAGCAATCCATCTCTTGACATTGAAAAGAATACCCGCGACTGCCCCATGAGCATAACCAATATCACCGACGTATATCCTGCCAGGATCGCCAGGATAATGGCCTGCTGTAAGAATTTGTAAGGCGTGTGACTGATCGCTACGGCTACGGGAGCAATACCATCCTGACCGGCGAACTCTTTATAGTTGGCAAGCCCTGTCATGACGTGGGCAAACAGTACGTAGAGTATGGTGCAAACAACAAGGGAACCTAAGATACCAATCGGCATGTCGCGTTTTGGATTTTTGGATTCCTGCGCGGCCGTCGACACTGCATCAAAGCCGATGTAAGCAAAGAATACAATTCCCGCAGCCCGGATAATGCCACTGAAACCAAATTCACCGAATGTTCCATTGTTTGCCGGAACATACGGTACATAGTTATCTGGATTGATATAACCCCAACCCAGGAAAATGAATATCAGCACCACGGTCACCTTCAGCATAACAATGATGGCATTTACAAACGCAGACTCCTGAATACCCTTAATTAAAATGCCGGAAATGATCATCACAATGATTACAGCCGGCAGGTTAATTCCACCGCTTACCACGGTTCCATCGGCCAATGTTGCAGTTTCATAAGGCGACATTGCCAGGTAATGCGGTATGTAGATATCGTAATGCTCAAGAAATTTTCCCAAATACCGAGACCAGCTGATAGCTACCGTTGCGGCTCCCAGTGCGTATTCCAACACAAGGTCCCATCCGATGATCCAGGCGATGAATTCGCCAAGGGTCGCATAGGAATAAGTGTATGCGCTGCCGGCGACCGGAATCATGGAGGCGAATTCCGCGTAACAAAGTCCCGCGAACGCGCATCCCAACGCTGCCACTATAAACGAAATGGTAATAGCAGGACCGGCATTGGCTGCGGCGGCAACTCCCGTGATTGAGAACAGGCCGGCGCCGATGATAGCACCTATCCCCAACGCGACCAGGTTGTAGGCGCTGAGCGATCGTTTCAAACTCTTTTCAGAATCCTCCGCTTGGGCCAGTAGTTGCTCTAAAGGTTTTTTGATAAACAAACTCATGGTTATTTGTTAAAGTGGGCACTAAAAGGTTTCAACATCTCGTTTGCTGATCTTTTCATTTGGATATTCTTTCTTAAACCCGATCCAATATTCCTTAAGCGTTGTCTTCATATCCTTATGAAGCAAAAGAATACCCACCAGGTTAGGGATCGCCATCAATGCGATTGTGATCCCGGATAATGTCCAGATGATTGTGGTATCTGTAAACGAAGCTAGGAAAAATGCTATTACATAAACAATGTGATAGTAAATAACACCCTTCGCTCCAAATAAGTATGTTATTGCGCGGTCTCCGTAATACGACCATGAAATAGCCGTGGAAAATGCAAACAGTAAAAGGCCGATCGAGACTATGTACTTGCCATACTCGCCAAACGGACTATGCTTAAATGCTTCGGTGGTCAACGGTGCACTGTGCACTAAAGACTTGCCACTTAAAATAACGCGGCTTCCTTCTCTTATCAGCCGGCCGTTTTCAATTTTCAGTTTTCCAGTATACATGCCGTTGGATTCCCTGACGGTGACATCCTCTGCAACAGATCTCGAATGAAGGATAGTCAGGTCATTCGCTATCTGACCGGCACTAATGTTTAGTTCACCGGTGAAAAGCGGTAAGGCCTCTATTCCTTTGATAAAATTCGATAGCTTTTCTTTATCTGCAGCATCATTGGCATCGTACTTCGCCTCGAGCACTAAAAGGTCAGTATCCTGAAAATCGTTTTGAACTTTAGCTGACCAGACACCGGAGCAGAGCACAGCGAGGCCAGTGAGCATACAAATGATAATGGTATCTATAAAAGGTTCGAGGATCGCCACCATGCCTTCGGACACGGGCTCATGCGCCTTTGCCGCAGCGTGCGCTATGGGAGCGGAACCCTGACCAGCTTCATTTGAAAAGAGGCCGCGATTAACGCCGCGGTTAAATGCAAATGAGACCGTTGCACCTAAAAATCCTCCCGTAGCCGCGGTGCCGGAAAATAAATCGCTTCCGATTGCAATGAACGATGGAACAATGTTCTCATAGTTATAAAAGATCACAGAAAATGCTCCCAGGAAATATAATATTGCCATAAAAGGAACCAGCATTTCCGAAACCTGTGCTATGCGCTTGATCCCTCCGAGCATAATAAAGCCAAGAATAACGGTAAGGATACCGCCAGTTACGACGTGTCCTAATCCAAAAGACGCATACATCGCGTTGGCAATACTATTGATCTGCGGAAGGCTTCCCGTGCCGAACGACGAGAGCACAGTGGCAATTGCAAAAAGCACCGCCAGCCATTTCGCATTCAGGGCATTTTTCATATAGTACATAGGCCCCCCTGCGATATGTCCTTTCGAATCCTTCTCCCGGTATTTATGGGAGAGAGTGACTTCGACAAACTTGGTTGTCATCCCAAGAAACGCTGTCATTAACATCCAGAAGAGTGCCGATGGCCCGCCCAGGTGAATGGCAAGGGCTACGCCTGCGATATTGCCGGTGCCAACCGTACCTGACAGTGCGGTAGCCAAGGCCTGAAAGTGTGACGCGTCCCCAACGTCGGTTTTTTTATCGTATTTCCCCCTTACAATCCTGAGCGCGTGACGGAAGAAACGTATTTGTGGAAACTTTAGGTAAAAAGTAAAAAAGATTCCGGTTCCCAATAAAAAATATACAAACCAATTTGCGCTTCCAATGTAACTATCTATGGTGGCAAGGATGTCATTTAGTTTCTGCATTCAAGGCTAGGCTAATGATTATTCAGGTAATAATAGCGAATTGAGAGAAAACCTTTTACAACTTATGAAAACTTAAGGGAATTTTTCTCGACAGCGCAATTGAAACGGGAAACGGTTACGACCTGCAGCGAACTAAACCTCCTTGCTATTGGCCGCTTCGTTTTCGGTTGATATCGGTGTCATGGTGTCCACCGGCGCATCATCACCGTGAAGTTTCTCCGCGAAGAACTTTCGTTGGAAAAACAAAATAATTACGACACCGACAAAAATTGAAGAATCGGCAATATTAAAGACGGGACTGAAAAATAAAAAATACTCACCGCCAACGAACGGAACCCACGACGGCCAGGTGTGATCGAAGAGGGGGAAAAAAAGCATGTCGATCACCTGTCCATGAAACCATGGTGTCGGTGAATTGGTAGGATGATTGTTTAACAAAACACCGTAAAATGTGCTGTCAATGACATTACCAACAGCGCCGCCAAGAATTAACGCCATACATATGAGGAACCCGTAGTGCGCATTCTTCCGCGCCATTTTAACGAGATAATAGCCAATGCCGATCATCGCGGCAATTCTAAAGACCGTCAACGCAAGCTTGCCGAATTCGTTATTCCATCGGATACCGAACGCCATGCCAGGATTGAGAAGGTAGTGGAGCTTGAATCCGTATTGCTCGTTGCCCAGCACCGTGATTTCCTGATGTAAATACATGTAATGATGCACGAGCAATTTCGACGTCTGGTCAATGATTATGACAAGCAATGCCAGCAAAAAGTATCTGTAAACCTTCATTTATCAATAGTTGTATCCGCCCCGAATAGTACGGGGATCTCTTACATTTCCCGCGTCAGACTGCCCGGATATTATTTTTTTACCTTTATTCTGATCTTCAGTACAAATTCGTCCATGTCAATCTCCGTTGCGTCGATGATATTTTCCTTCAACTCCAACGTAAGGGCCTGAGTTTCCGTACTGATATAATCCTTAAACTCCGTCAACGCGGCGGTGACAGCTTCGCCGTCTTTTTCAACTTCGATACTGATTTTGTCAAGCACCTCGAGTCCCTGTTCTTTCCGGAGATTTTGAACCCTGTTGACAAAGTCTCTTGCTATGCCTTCCCGCTTCAGATCGTCGGTAACCCTGATGTCTAATGCAACGATAAGGCTACCCTCCGATGCAACGGCCCATCCGGGTATGTCTTCAGAAGAGATCAACACATCTTCCAAAACAAGATCAAATCCACCTTTTGATAAGCTTCCGTTCTTCTCCAGCGATTGGATCTCGTTTTTGTCCAGGGTATTGATAACGGCAGAAACATCTTTCATCCTGGGCCCATACTGCTTGCCTAATTTGGGCAAATTTGGTTTCACTTTTTTTACCAATACGCCAGAGGTATCATCGATGTATTGAATGGTCTTTACATTGACTTCAGCCAGAATGATATCCTCCACCGTCTTTATACGATCGGCAAACGACTTGTCCAGCACCGGCAATAAGATTTTCTGAAGCGGCGTCCGCACCTTTATTTTGCTATTCTTCCGGATAGAATGAACGAGAGAACAAATGCGCTGCGCATAATCCATCGACAACTCGAGCTCGCCGTCAATACGATCGGTCTGCGCTTTGGTCAAATCTGTAAGGTGAACGGACTCCTGACGTAATGGAGTCTTATTGGAAATCGCTTTCTTCCGGATATTATCGGTCAAATTCTTATAAAGCCATTCTGAATAAAATGGAGCGATTGACGACATCAGCTGTGCCGTAACCATGAGGCACTCATAGAGTGTTTCATAGGCCGCTTTTTTATCGGTGGAAAATTCACCCTTCCAGAAGCGCTTCCGGTTCAAGCGCACATACCAATTGGACAGATGGTCGTTGACAAAATCCTGGATAGCGCGGGCTACACGCGTTGGTTCGTATTCTTCATATGCCTTTGTTACATCAAGAATCAGCGATTGAAGTTTTGAAATGATCCATCGGTCCAGCAGGCTTAATTCGCCATAGGGCACATTGTTGTGCTCGTCCTTTTCAAAAGAATCGATGTTTGCGTACAGCGCAAAAAACGAGTAGGTATTTTGGAGCGTGCCGAAGAACCGGCGTTGAACCTCCACAATACCATCGAAATCGAATTTAAGATTGTCCCACGGAGGGGCGTTCTCCATCATATACCAACGCACCAGGTCCGGCCCGTATTTATCCAACGCCTCGAACGGATTTACAACATTCCCCAATCGCTTCGACATCTTGTTGCCATTTTTATCCAGCACAAGCCCGTTGGAGATCACGTTCTTAAATGCAATGCCCTGATTTCCATTCAAGCGGTTAATTTCTTTTATCTCAGGGCTGCATTCATTGATCATCACAGCAATTGCGTGCAGGGTGAAGAACCATCCGCGTGTCTGGTCAACCCCTTCCGCGATAAAATCAGCTGGATAATTTTTTTCGAAGATGTCTTTGTTTTCAAAAGGATAGTGCCATTGCGCGTAAGGCATAGCCCCGGAGTCAAACCACACGTCGATCAGATCCGGTTCGCGATACATTGGCTCACCCTTTGAACTTACCAATACAACGTCGTCCACATACGGTCGATGCAGATCGAAGTCAGGAGGCAGGGAGGATTTCATCACACCGGCTTTCTTCGCTCTTGCCACCTCGTTATTAAGTTCTTCAATTGAACCGATACAGATCTCTTCGCGGCCGTCTTTTGTCTTCCAGATAGGCAACGGCGTTCCCCAATATCGCGAACGCGATAAATTCCAGTCCACAAGATTTTCAAGCCAGTTTCCAAACCTGCCCGAACCTGTCGATTCAGGTTTCCAGTTAATGGATTTATTGAGTTCCGCCATCCGGTCCTTCAGCGCAGTTGTCCTGATGAACCACGAGTCGAGTGGGTAATACAATACGGGCTTGTCCGTCCGCCAGCAGTGCGGATAGGTGTGCTCATATTTTTCGACCTTGAAGGCTTTGTTCTCTTCTTTGAGTATAATGGAGATGATGACATCCGTTGTTTTGTAATCGTTGTGGCTCTCATCTTCATTAGTATAATTCTTTACGTAAAAATCGTCGGCGTCAAGGACCTTGTGGGTTTTAATCCCATACTTAGAAACACCCTCTTTCAGCTTTTCGCCTACCTGCCGGATGAATTTCCCTTTGCGATCTACCGTTGGAATCTCATTGTCCGCCTCGTCTCGCACCGTTAAAGGAGGAATGCCGTATTGCTTTGCCACGCGAAAGTCGTCTGCGCCAAACGTCGGAGAGGAATGAACCACGCCGGTTCCATCTTCTGTCGTTACGAAGTCGCCGGCCACCACCTGAAATGCCTTTTCGCCATCGTAAAGAGGCTGAACAAAGGGCATGAGCTGTTCGTACCGGATACCCACTAACTGCTTACCACTAAACTCAGC
>DASUTP010000037.1:0-2449 GCA_036374515.1 Chryseolinea sp.
CCAGTTCACGGATAACCCTGGCCTGACTTAGCGCATAACGGATACTGCGTTCGAGGATCGGGCCATTTAACTCCGTTTTTATCAAGTAATCTGCCGCACCAAAACGCGTGGCATCTAAATCGACTTTCAAATCTCCCTGGCCTGTCAGCAAAATGCTAGGGGTGATCACACCTTTTTGCTGAACAAATTTGATCAGGTCCAATCCCGTTTCGCTTCCCAAACGGTAGTCGATCAGGAAAACATCATGGCTCCCTAAAACCATCTTTAGTCTCGCTTGCTCCGGTTTGGGTTCCCACTCCAGCTCAAAACTGAAATTTTCGCTTTCAGCGAGATACTCCCTTACCAACAAAACATCATCCTCATCGTCCTCAATCAACAGAACTTTGACCGGTGTAGTCTTCATAATTGAAAAAGATAACGTTTATTTGATCAGTAAGTTTACAATTTATTTCTTTTAACCCACGGGCAGGACGACTATGAATTCCGATCCGAGATCCTCCTTGCTTCGTGCTGTGATATATCCTTTATGGTTCGTAACAATTTTACGGCAGATTGCCAACCCAATACCAGTCCCCTCATATTCCGTCCGCCCGTGTAAACGTTGGAAAATATTGAAGATTTTTTCGTTGAAACGCTCATCAAACCCGATCCCATTATCTTTTACCGTAATCATCACGTATGGTATATCGGGTAATGCCACGCCTAATTCCTTCTTTACTTCCATCCACCTTACGTTTTTTCCAAATACTTCAACAACGGGGAGTTCATTCGGTTTATGAAACTTGATGGCATTATTTATCAGGTTTTGAAAAAGGCGACGTATCTGCATTTTATCTCCGGTCAAAAATGGCATTTTGGCAATCTTCAGCACTGCCTGTTCACGCTTGATTTGAATGTCCAGATCCTCCTGAACCTCCTCCATCACCTTATTCATGTCAATACGTTGAAGGGCCTCGTTATTCTTTGCAAGCCTTGAAAAAGCAAGTAAATCCTCAATGAGCGATTGCATACGAACGGATGCCGATTGCATGCGTTTAATGTAATCTTCCCCCTGTTCATCGAGCTGCTTTTGATATCGTGCAGAAAGGCGATCGCCAAAGGCCCGGATTTTACGAAGCGGTTCCTGTAAATCGTGGGAGGCCACATACGCAAACTGCTCCAGGTCCTCATTGGAACGCTTTAATTCCGCAGTATATTGCTCGAGCTGCGCTTCATACATCTTTTGATCCGTTACGTCAATGACGGTCCCCAATATGTCCATCGTGGACTTGGTGTTGGACTTCCGCGGTTTTGAGGTCAAAGAAAGGTATCGCATCGCACCATTGATTTCGACCCTGTATTCAAACGTAGTACCGGAATCATCTGTGATCGCCTTTCGAAGCAAATCGTCAAGATCAGGGCGGTCTTCCGCATAGACATTTTCGAAGAATGAATCCCACGAAGGCTTGAACGAGTCTGGATCTTTATTCAATATTTTGTATAATCCATCGGACCAAACCAGTACCTCAGTGGCTCCATCCCATTTCCAGCTACCCATGTTCGCCAGCGCCTCAGCTTCCTTTAACAAAAGCCCACGTTCCTCCAGGACGATCCGCTGCCGCTTTTGATTGGTGATATTAGAGAAAGTTACGACAAGGCCATCTTCAAGTTTTACAACGGTGATGTTATACCATCCATTAAAATGTTCATCATGATATAACCTTTCGAACTGTGCAGGTTGCCCGGATTGAACAACGCCGGTGAATGTGGCGAACAAATCCTCGCGCTCTATCGGGAAAATGGACCGCAGCTCATTTCCAAGAAGTTCGCTTTCTGATTTACCGGTCGATTTCGAAGCGATGGTATTGGACAGGATCAATTCAAAGTCTACAATGGCACGGGTTTCATTGTTCCGTTTGGCCCTAAAGGCCATGATGCCGTCGAGGGAATTATCCAAGACGCTCCTTAATGTTTTTTGTGTGAATTCCCGAACACCTACTTCGCTTTTCAATGCAAGGATATTTTCGTTTAGCCGTCCCTCAGCAATTCGTTGTTTGTCCAGCGCATCGTTGATCTTGGAAAATAACAGTGAGACACCCACCAAGGCAATCAATGTTAGCAGAAGCAACGCTATGGGCGCGATATTCCGGAAGTCCGTTTCACTGCTCAGCCTCACTTCAAAAATTTTATTTTCTACCTCTGTGATCCTTTTGATTATCGAACGAATTTCGTTCATATTATTCCTTCCCGCCAATAGCAGGGCCGTTTCTTCCGCGCTTAGCGGTCCGGAATTTTTTAATGCAAGGATTTTATGGATAATATTGAATTGCCGGTTTATTAAGATCTCCAGCGTGTCCATTTTTCTGCTTAACACAATGTTGTCGCGCACCAGGCTATCGAGCGTCCGTATTTCGGATGGTATCGTATTTACGGAGTGATAATAAGGCTCCAGGTAAATTGTATCTTTTGT
>DASUTP010000038.1:0-5976 GCA_036374515.1 Chryseolinea sp.
ACGATCGTCCATGCTCCCGTTCCGGTAACAGGTGTGTTGCCTGCCAGCGTTGCGGTGGTAGAACAAACCGTTTGATCACCACCGGCATTCGACACGGTAGGAATCTGATTCACCGTTACCGCTACGAGGTTTGTCAAATTCACCGCACAAAAGCTTAGCGGGTTTATCGCATACACTTTAATCGTGACATTGGCGGTGAGCGCATCGCTGTTAATGGTCAAGTCTGAGCCAGTTCCCAGATAATATCCGCTCAGTGGTGCATCCGTCGCGTTGTTGCGAAGTTGATAACCAATATTTGCTTCCGATGAGCCAATGGTAACAGCGACCGACGAACCTGTACAAACACTGATCGTTGCGGGGGAGACAGTTAGCGCCGCATTAGGACACTGAGCCAACGAAAATTGCAGGCCAACGAGTAAAATACCCAGCAGGAGCAATAAAAAATTAAGTCTTGCTTTGTAAAATCTTAACATCCAGAGAGCCAGGTAACTTTTAATAAATAAACTTAATTTTTATAGGCGAGGGAAAGTAACCGCAAAGGGCCTGCGTATTACATCAGTCAGAAAATCCGCCATTAGGGTTCGTAACAATCAAAGCCATTTTCCTTTGAGTTTCCAACTGAATAGTTCCTACGACCGCTATCCGGCCGTCCGGCAGGGCCACCACGCCCCCGGCAATATCGTCGCCATCCAATGAACCAAAACTTGTAGTCCAGCTAACAGTGCCATCCCGCTCAACGCGGATTAAAAAAATGTCTTTTTTATTGTTGTCGCTAATTTCGTTCGCAACGATAAAATAGCCGTCTGGCGAAGCATTCGCACCGGAAATGCCTTCGATCCGCCGTCCTAACGGAATTTTTCGATCTAAAGATTTCGTCGCATTATTCGGGCTTTGCGGTTTGTTAAACCGCGTAAGATAGAGGTCACTGGAACCACCTGAAGTTGTCTTGCCAATCACCAAATAACCATCACCAAGAGCAGCGGGAATTTTCACCACGTCAGAAGACTCCTGTTCTTCACCCGCCTCATTTTCAGAAACCTCCTGCATTCCCGAAAAAACGCTTGAAGGAGTTGCGGCAAGCAGTTGAAAACATTGTTGATACTCGTTGCTAAAAGGTCTCGGCCTGTCTGAATAACCGAACACGAGATAGTAAATCGAATTGTCCAAACTAATTTCGAACGCCTTGGTGCCGGAGCCGACGTACTCACCCCCTCCTGGCGACAGATCTTTTATGGTTGTCAGGGAGTTGTCGAGCTTTAGCAGCAATATATCTGCCTCGTCCAGTTCCGGAGATGGCAAATTCGAGTTTCGCGTCGGATCAGGATCCGTGTAGCCGGTTATCAAAAAGCCGTTATCTGAGGATTGTGTAACGGATCTGCCAGACTGATTTTTGGGATCGGCAATGTAAAGACTGTCGATTAGTGCGCCATCCTGTCCCAATATGTATAAACAAATATTTGTTGTCGATCGCGCCACGTTTGTAAGGATGGCCAGCTGACTGCCACCGTTGATCAATTCGATGTCGACAGCCGTCTCGTTGTCGGTTTTAAATTCCTGTTGCCACAACACGTTGCCTACGGCATCGGTTTTCACTATGAACGGGGAGATCGGGTCAGTCTGCGATAAAGAGTTGCCCAGCAAAATCATAGTGCCGTCGTCATTTCGAACAATGTCCACACCCGCTTGCTCGCCATCCTCCCCATAATATTTTGTAAAAAATTCCTCGTATATAGGCTCTACGTTGCTTGCGGTGTCACAAGACACGAGGAGCACAAATAGCAGAATGCAATTAAGGCTGATCAGTCGCATGACCACTTTCTTTTTTAATAAATCTAAATACCGATTTCGTCCTTGGTTTTTTCAACTTTCTCGGTTTGTAAAATGGACGAATAAATCCAACGGAGATGGCAAAATTGTCCAGCCGGAAGTCATCGTCCACATAAGGGTAAGGAAGACCGTCCGAATAATTGTCAAAGCGATTTTGAGTGTTTGCAAGATTTTTGAGGCCAAAGGAATAACGAACGTCCACAAAAAAGTAGTCGAGTTTATATTTATACTTCATCCCCCCGCCCAGGAGAAAAGCTCCATTAAGCCGCGTTCGGTGATCATTCAAATTCAAGTTTGGTGTTTCGGCATCCGCCGACGTAAGTTCTTCGGCGCCGCCTTCGCTTGAAGACGCCCTCGCATCCCTGTTATAAACATTCAGGATCCCTTTATCCCGCAAAAGGAAATTTGCTGAATATCCTATATAGCCATAAGGCCTCGCCTTTCCAACGGCATGGGTATACCTCACGGTCAATGGCACCATGGCCCATGTTTGCCTATCCAAAAATTCCACGATATCCTTGTTCGGTCCAAACAGGTCCGTCGTCACGTGTTGGAAGCCGGTAAACGAGTAATTGAATCCGGCGGAAAAAGTAATGTTGTCATTGTAGTTGTAGTCGACGCCCCCTCCGATCTGCCATCCCATTCTGAGTTTATACGACTGTTGTGTTTGCGCTTCACCCCCGATTGTAACGTCGTGAATGACACGTACCGGCGAGGTGTTGGGTCCCAGCATCGCATAAAAAGCAAAAATCGGCGTCGCTGTAAATTTTTTACTTAGATAAACGAGATCGATCGGATCCCTTTGGGGATCTGTTACATATTCTGGGTTTGCCCGAAGTACTTCCAGGTAACTATTTTCTGCGCCGATCGGATCCTCCAGGAGCAAATATGTTTCCGCAAGCAACAAGTAAGCCCGCTGTCGCCAGGCACTGTTTTGATTTTTATTCAGACAATCATTAAGGATAGCAGGAATACCGTATAAATGTCCGGCATTAAACTCTTCCGTGGCACGTGTAAGCACCAACTCGCACTCGTTCTGGGCGTGGGAAATAACAACCCCGAGGAAGAATACAACGGCAAAGAAGAGTTTTTTAATACCCATCAGTAATCCTTTATTAAGAGTCTCACACAAGTATTCTCGTAAGGCGTTTCCTCTCCGTACCCAACATATTTCTTCCATTCCTCCTGCGTCATATTACGCGTGAGTTTTGGGCAAATCTGTTCGGCCAGAAGTGAAGGATTTGTCGGCCAAATCCTGATTTCAGATTCGCTGCAAGCAGCTATCAAATAATTTGAGCCTTCGGCAAATTCTATATCCCATATAAATCCGCTGTTGTTATCCATTACCACCGGCAGATCTTCGGGATTGTCAAGCACGTACAACTGGAGGCGTTTATCCGACCCAGCGCTGGCAAGTAACTTTTCATCGGGACTAAATGCGACATCATTAACGCCGGCACGGTGGCCAGAAAACTGCCGGGTTTCCTTTGTATCAAAATCATACATCTTAACCAAGCCTCTCTTGTTCACGATGTCGTCGACACCATATGCAAGGTATCGTCCCGATGGGCTAAACTTAACAGAGAGAATCCGATTTGGCGACTCTTGCGCAATCACAGAGGTTGCATTCGTCTCAAAATTGTATAAGACCACCTGCCCGGACCACGCAGCACCTGCCAGCCACTTTCCGTCAGTGCTGATGCTGATGGATTTTAGTTCGTATCCGAGCGTTGCCAGAACTGTTATAGCCCCCGTATTTTGATCGACCTTGGTTAAGGTCTTGCTGCCGCTGGCCACAATAAATCCTGAGTTATCTGGCAAAAACTCAATGTCATTGGTAGGGCCGCCGAATCCTCTTACGACATTTGGTCTACCTCCGCCAACAAGGTCATAGATTTGAATGAATGATGAATCGCTTCCGTTAACAACGACGCGCTCATCCTTGCTCAACGCAATTACTTTTGATGGATAGCGGGTAGCGAACGGGGTACCAGAATTAGTAAGTTTGCTAAGATCGCCCTGATAAATTCGACCATCTGCGCCCGAAATGTAAAAACCATTTTTATTGGAAATAGCCAACGACCTGAGGTGGGTACGAGACGGCCCATTTATTTTCATGGAGTTATAAGTCACCCCATTAATTTTTTTCAACGCAGAATAGAGGCCGTTGTAAATGTAAGGTTCATAAATCTTGCCATCATACCTGCGGTTGTAAAGATACCCCTGCATTGCCATCAAACCTTTTAGGTCCTTGTCATCGTCTTCCTGGACAGATTTTGTGGCGAGATTCTGAGCTACGGCCAGCATATAAAGTTGATTCGCCAATTTGTAATTCAGCTGAGCTTCTTCTGATTTCAATTCGGCCAATTCTTTCGCCTCTCGTGCCTTGTGGCCTGCGGCAATAGCTTTAGCTTCCTCTTCCTTCGCCTTCAGCAGCGCTAACTCGGCCCTGTTTTTTTCGAAAGTCAGGTTAGAATAAGCCTCCTTGAGTTCGTTGTTCGACGTCTGAAGCTGCTGACTATAATTTTCAGCTTCAATGGTCTTGCGCTCTGCTTCGAGTTTGTTTGCCTCGGCAAGTTTCGTCTGTGCAATTGCTTCCTGCCTGCTGGCTTCCGCCGCTAACCGTTGCTGATCGGCTTGAATTTTCTGCAGGTATGCAAACACGAAAAATATGATCGCTACCAAGAATGCAACACCAAGGATCACTGCGGTCGCGCGCGTTCTTCTCAGAACCCGGCGTTGCATCATCTCCTGATTTTTCAACTCCGCATCGTAAGTGATACGGCTCGTATCGAGAAATACTATCGCCCGTTCGAATGCTTCTTCGTAACGCTGTCCCCATTCCCGCGTTGGCTTCTGTTTTTTCTGCCAGTTTAACGCAAGCTGCAAATCAGGCGGACGCCACAATCCGGTCTTTCCAATCTGGTACATTGATGCCGCTTCCGAAAGGCGCTTGTACATTGAAGCGGACTCAAACTCCTCGTTCACCCACCCTTCTAACTTAACCCATATACGCATCAAACTTTCGTGGGAAAGTTCGATCATCGAATCACTATGCAACGGCACATTTGCCGCAGGCATCAGGAATGACCGGCCCGGTCTGCGGAAATGATCGATCACACTAATTACCTCTTCCTCATTGGCTTCCGCCAATTCCGCCACCAATCCGAGGCGGCATGGTCTCCGCATGAACCGGTTTAACTGGTTTCGCTCTGTAATATTTTTAAAAAGTATTTCTGCAATCTCCTTATCGCGGGAAGACAGTTCCTCGTACGCTTCGTTGGCGTGTTGGGCAAGGGCGGTGCTTATTTTTCCAATGGCATTATAATGCCGGATATCCATTGGTTCGCCCGGCTCCCGATTCTCTACCCAATAATTCCATGTACGCATCAGCGCATGCTGGAAGATGGGAAGTTGATCCTGCGTGTTTCCGATGTCGTTTAAGAGACGCTTTACCAAACGCTGGGAAATTTTTCCGCCGGCTACAGCAACCGGCCCTTCGATTACGCTTCTTTTCTGCTCGCGTGTCATTTGGGGAACCAGGTAATTGCTGTTATTGATCTGCTCGGTAAGGCCGGCAAAAATGGAGCATTCTCCTATGAAATCGGAACGCATGGTCAGGGCCACATACGTCGATACCTTGTCCTGTTGAATTGCTGTGAGCAATAAATTCACGTACAACTGAGCGTCGTTCAATGCCTCGCTGCTATTGGTGAGATCTCTGTAGCCGAAAATCTCCTCGAATTGGTCAACCAGGAAGAAGGCATTTTCCAATCGATCTTTCTGAAGGTATTGGGAAACCTTGATCAATCCATCCGACCCGCTGCGGAGCACAGCGTTGATCGTCGCACGCTGCATCTCAACTCCTTCCGGCTCCAGACGATTTGTTTTCAACATAAAATCGATCACCGATTCTGTCAGGTTATTTATCGGCGACGTACCGGGTCTCGTGGTAATGACGTTCCAGCTAGGGCCCGAGTTTGTAACGAAACCCCCATAAAGGATGGGCACCAGCCCGCAAAACAAGAGAGAAGACTTGCCGCTGCCGGAATATCCCATGATGGTAATGAACCGGTTCTTGGAAATTTTCAGCAGGATGTCATCGATCTGGTGCTCGCGACCAAAAAATAAATGCGTATCGTCGAGCGA
>DASUTP010000039.1:0-5707 GCA_036374515.1 Chryseolinea sp.
AGAGCATTCTCAGTAATTGCCCGATCCATAATCATCCTCAGTTCTTCCTGTTTGATAAACCTGCCAATATCGGCGATCTCAAATATCTTTTCCGAATGGCATCAGGCGCTTCTGGATTTTGTCCACGATGCCTCGAAAAACAATTGAGACGCTGACGAGCGACATCTTTTTAAGGCGGTAAGTAGCAGATCCACCCAAGAGAAAGCAGAGCATTGATTACTTTATAAAATGAGTATATGATCAGAGTTATATGTTGTGCATTGCTTCTTGCATGTTGTGTGCAGGTAAAGGCCCAGCAGTCCGTGTTGGACAGTTTGCTGGCACTTCCTCAAAAGCTCACGGCCGATCCGAATGCCAATTGCAACAAGAGAATCAACACCTATAAAACAAGGTTTGCGGGCATTACCATCGAACAGCTGGATTCCGCACTCAATGCTGTTCGGAAGGTGAATGCTGAATTGATAAGCCCGACAGTCAAAAATTGCCCGGCGGCATTGGTAGTGGACCACCTTGATTCAATGTTGAAGGCGCAAATGAACAAGGGTTTTCCCGATTCTTTGAAGATCTTAAATGCCCTTGCCGCCGTTAAATATCATTTTGCTGGCCTCGTGAGAATCCAGGTAGATTTCTCGGATAGCTTAATTAAAAGCAAAAAACCTGTTGTTGCTGTTAGCTCCTTTGAACCATTTATCATAACTCCCTCAGTCGACAGTGTGCCATTTGAAGTCTTCGTCAGCGCCGATGAACGATATGTCCTAACTGCAAACCTGCCAGGATACGAGCCTGACACGATGGAAATCCGCTGCACAAAAGACACGGTTGTCATGCTGGCTTCCCTCGAAAAGATCGGCTCTCAGGAAGAGCCCGGACCAATAGTGCCGGTAGAGAAAACCTTTCTGGAAAAATATTGGTGGGTAGGTGCAATTCTCTTACTGGTAATAGGATTGCTGCTTGGAAGAATGCTTTTTCGAAGTAGCAGAAAAAATTCCCATACACAATACCCAAACGATGACTTTCAAAGACAACTATTGGAAAGGGACAAGATTATCGAAAACAACCGGAAGCAAATTGAAAAACTTCATGCAGATTATTTGGCGCTGGTAAATTCTGCGAAGGAAAACAAACAAGGGAATATTCCGCTTGTTAGTTCCCGCCATTTTCTCACCGAGATCATGATGACGGCAGGTCCCCGGAAGAAACCAATGAATGAACCCGATTCCGATAAGGACCTCGGTGAAGACGTATGTGGATTTGTAACAGCCGCAGACCAGTTACTTATTTGGTTGCTGGACGGAACTTCGGATCTGCATTGCCTGAGAAATCCTGCAGACAAAAGAGAATATTTTTCAAGCCGCCTGCTCGCCCAATCGATTGGTAGAAAACTTAAGTCTCATTTCAGTGACAACAACCTCGGAACCCTGGAAGCTGCAATGACAAAAGTGCTTTCAGAAGTTCGGTCAGACTGGACGCGAGCTATCAACAACTTGCCCGAGTCGGAAAAAAATATTTTGAAGAGTAATATACAAGCTGGCAACTTCCCGGAATGTGCTGCAACAGTGCTTGTGGGACGGCTCTCACTAAATGGATCACTGGATGTTTATCGATCAGGTGATTCAAAGATGTTCCTGTTTACAGGTGGCAGGCATTTCTTAAATACCCCACTGGCTGACAAAAATGATCAAAGCAATGACCGCGTCTTTTTCAGAATAGTTGTCAACGAGACTGGTGTACTTGACATCGTGCACAACCAGCCACTATTTGAATCCAATAACTATAACAGCATTGAGACTATGATCGGATTCTCAGATGGCATCGGAAAAGCAACGGAAGAACAGTTCCGAAGTGCATTTGTTAAAAACCCGGATGCAGTCCGTGAGGAGATCACATACCAGTTGCAAGGTACTGAAGACGACAAGGCCCTATTTATAATTGAAATCAAAAAATAATGATATCCACAAAAAAAGTAGTCAAATGAAAAAGACAAATCTCTTATTAATTGCCGGTTTCATTTTACTGGCCCTCACGAGCGTTGCGGTGCTTGTATACACGGTTCGTTTTTCCAACAAACCCAAAGTGAAATCTATTGCACCGCTGGTGCTTTTTGAAGGAAAAGATTCTATAGTGGAAGTACGCGGTAAGAATTTGCCCGAACTCAATCGGCTTCATGCAGATTTCGGTGGCATACCCGCCAGGATCATTTCAAGATCTGACAACGGCCTTTCTGTCGTGGTGGACATACCAAAATTGTTGAAGATGGAAACTGGAGAAGAATTCTCAGAGGACTTTGTCGTAAGATTTGATAGTGCAAGTGTTTTGCATTCACAAAAAGTATTGGTCAAACCCGACACGGAAATTAGAATAAATGAGATCAATCCAAAAAGTTTTCAATTAAGTAGCACGATTACGTTGCTGGGAAATAACCTGCATAAGACTGGACAGATCGAGGTTTATTTTGGCAAGAATGCACCGTATAATTATGATCTCAGCCAAATGCAAAAAGCAGCCATTATTCCTGTATCCAGGAAACTGCTAAAAGTAAGAGTGCCAGAAATACCGGGCGTGGAATGGAATGCAAACAATGTCAATATTAAGGTTGTGTCGGGCGGCAATAGCATATACACGACACTTGGAACATTGAAGAAAACTAACTGGGGAGTGTACGATAGTGTCATAGTGGTAAGGCCCAGATTAGAAGCAGCAGATACTCCAACGGAGCATATTATAAGAGACCACCGTACACCGGGCAGGATAGTTGATCCCCGTAGACCAGCCAGGGTAGTTGACCATCGCAGGCAACAATAGTGTTAAAATCTATTCTTAACAATTAAAAACAAAAACTATGAACAACTCATTTGGACCAATAACCAGCGGAGTCGTAATACATCAATTCAGTGCCTCAAATAATCTTGTTAAAAAAGGCGAGCCTTTCTCTTTAAACTGGAATGTAGATGGGGCCGACAAAATTGAATTGTACCGGAATGGTGCGCTCTTCCAGACACTTGGAGGCATGCAAACCTCTATAGACCGGACAGAATTTTATGATAGCCAGAAAGAGGTGAGGTACGACCTTGTGGCTTACAGACAAGGAACGCTTGTGCGAAGTAGTCCTGTCATTATAAAATTTGGCACACCCCGCGCAACGGCAGCACCGGTAACTAATACCGATACAACCAAATTGCTGTTGCAAAGTGCGATGTGGGCAAAGTTCATTGGGATCTGTGGTATTGTCCTGCTTTCGCTGTTTGTACTGGTCGCATTGATCTTGGCTGTAACCGATGCCAGGGACGCACAGCCAACTGCTCTACTGGCTGCTTCCATGGTCGTCATTTTTCTTGGACCGGTTATCACGTTGCTCTCTTTTGCAAGCAACACCAATCGATCCACGTTAAGCGGCAATGATCTTGTTGCTTCCTTCCGGAATTTGAAATTATTCTTTCAGGTCGTAGGTATCACACTCATCGTTCTGATGCTGACGACTATCATTCTCTATTTTAATAGTAACAGCTAAATGAAAATCAAAATAAACGATAAAGAGGTAGACTACATTTCGGACTATCCAACAGGATGGAAATTTTCGGCTGGAGATCCTTATAAATTTCCGGTATTAATTGAAGGCCAGGCGTGTTTTGTAAAGAGATTTCAAACCAAAAGCGCAGCCGATATAACTGGATGGGGCCTATTACAGCGTTTAAAAGGGCGCAAGGAATCTAATCTGCCAACGATCTATGATATCGTAGAGGTAACGGAAGGAGAAAAAAAGATAACCTATGTGTTTTACGAGCATATCAGGGGCGGTACATTGGAGCAATCCATAATAGCCGGTGGCATCATCCGCTTTCCCCAAACGGCCGATCATGTGTTGAAAGCCCTTGAGTCGATTCATGCACATGGTTTTTGGTTCCCTGATTTTTGCGAGAAAAATATTTTTTGCGAACCAAGGGGCCGGGTGATGTTAGTAGACCTGGACAGCACCGTGCCACTCGATACCGTGCCCTCAAATGATCTTTATGGAAGTAAGGATTATTGGATTCCCGTGTATCAATTCTTCAAAGTGAATTTGCAACAACCCGGCATGACGCTTTCAAACCTGCACGGCCTTTCATTAAATTATTTGCAGAGTATTTTCCTTGTCCTGCACTTGAAACAATACATCGCCGGTCAGGCGTCACAATATAAGTCGGATGAGTCCTTTAACAAGCTGCCGGAACTATTGGAAAGGGTGAGTCCCTCCTCACTCAACTTGTTCCGCGAGGTGGCGCAACAGTCCCCACACCCTCTTTCTAACCAATCCTTAGAGGGCGTGAAAATGATCATCCGGGAGATCATTAATTACGATTTGCAGAAAGGACCCGATAGCAAACCAGAAATTCTCGAATTCACCTCCAGTAAAGAGTGGTTAGAAAAAGGAGAACCCTTTACGCTTTCATGGAAGATCAATGGGGCAAACAAGTTAGAGTTGTATCGAAATGGGTTTCTTCTTACAGACATTGATCCTTCAAGAACGGTCATTGAAAGAAAAGAGTTTTATGACGACGACAAAGATGTACGCTACCAGCTATACGCCTATCAAAACAAAGTATTATCAAAAAGTGACGAGGTTGTGATTCGTTTACAGGTCGATGAACAAGGACCTGGCAAACGTTGGGGACTTGCAGATAAAGAAATTTCGCAGCTCTCCTCCATTGCTGCGTGGTCTAAGTTCATTGGCATAACCAGCCTGGTCATTTTGGTGACATTATGCATAATAGCTTATATGCTCGAGGAAGATATTTATTCAGATTTCATAGAATTGATAGAAATGATGATCCTCTTTTTTGTGGTGATAAATATTTTTCCCACGATAACACTTTTGCGATTAAGCAACCAGATAACGAGAGGGGTGCATCGGTCTGATGTCGTTCTGCTAAACCGGGGGTTACGCAGCCTGGGTCATTTCTTTATATATACCGCAATCCTGATCATCATTTTGATGGTAGTTGGCCTTATCCTGCTTTCTGCAATCATGGCTAAATCGTGACACCAATATCGAACAACTCAAACAAATTAACTATGACAAATAATATCGGTGTTTCATCGGCAACATCCAACTTTTCTTCTCCGGTTATTAAAAGTTTTAGGGTCAGCCAACAGCGCGTCCGAAAGGGAGAACCTTTTCAACTCGAATGGAAAACTGAAGGTGCCGACAAGGTTGAGATATTCCGGAATGGTAATCTCCTGACAACCGTTGTTCCGACAGTGGAAAGTATAGAACGTAAAGAATTCTATGATAGTGACAGCGATGTGGTTTATCAATTGCTCGCTCACGGAGGAGGGTCGTCTGCAAGATCAGAACCGGTAAAGGTTTCGCTCATACGGGAGGGCGTTGCAAGTAAAAGTAATCGATGGATTGGATGGGTATTGGGTGCCGTGGCATTATTGCTTATAGGCTGGTTGGTTTTTACGAAGTTTCTTGGTCCACGAAATGAAAACGTTGCAGTCGCCCCTGTTTCAGCCGAGGAAGAACCTGTGCGAATTGTTATGCTTGGACATAATACACACGGGAAATCTACGCTGGCAGCGGCTATTGGAAAAAATCTTGAAAAGAAGAGCCTTATCAAGCCTGTTACTTACGGGGAAATTTCTAATCCAGGAACGGTAGAAGTCCAGGGAGTACGTGTTAACGCTGCAATACTTGAGTGGAAGGATCCACGACCTTTTATGTTGATTG
>DASUTP010000040.1:0-13968 GCA_036374515.1 Chryseolinea sp.
CTTCCGCGTCGCGGTAGAAGTGGTGCAGGTAGGGAAAGATCTTATCGGCCATCCAGGTTTTGATCATGTGGCGACCCGTAATGGGATTGAATAGTCCAACAGCAACGCGAGATGCTGTATTCGGAACGACGCGATCGATGACCAAAATCTTTTTTCCTCGCTTCAACAATTGCAACGCTAACGCAGATCCCGCAAGCCCCTGACCAACAATGATAAAATCAATTTGCTTTGTTGCACCCATCAGCCGGAAAAATTGAGCCCCGCTCCCCTGTAAATTCTTAAAAGCCTTTTAGCGTCTGGCTATATATCGATCGAATTTGTAAACAGAATGTTGCGATTGGCAAGGTAGTTATTTTAGTGAACCACGCCTTGAAAATTATTTCTATGCATGTGCTTTGATGACGCCTCCGATCTGAAGTCGTATGTATTCCATGAGTTACCTTTTTAGTGCGAATTCCATTTATGTCCGGAAATTGGATAGTTCGGCACTAAAACAACGAGGTGCCGATATTGTGACTGGGATGAGGATTTAACAAAATCTTTTTTAATTCAATACCGATAGCTCATATGAAATATCCCTTCGGAATTCTGGTTCTCCTGTGTTTAATGCATCACAACTTTGATGGCTCCGCGCAAGGCGATTTCAGGCCAGGCTATATTATCAGGAATAATGAAGATTCGATCGCAGGGTTTGTCAGCTATGGCACGGAAAAGTCTAACACACGCCACTGCTTTTTCAAGGAAAAAAAGAATGTAAAGTACACGTCCTTCACAGCGGGGGAAATCAAGCGCTATGGGTTCATCAATGATAAGACATACGTATCGATGACCCTGCCTCACGAGTGGGCTGGCGAGATAGATGAATTTCCCCAGGAAAAGGTCTTTCTAAAATCACTTGTCACAGGACCGCTTGGTCTTTACCGCTATCAAAAATATTATCTTCTGGAAAAGAACGGCCTCATTCTTCTTCCCTTTCCCACCGATATAATGATTGAGACGGAAAGCGACGGACGTGCAATCAAACTAGACCGAAGATACATCGACGTAATCAATTCATTTATTGAAAACGCACAACTTTCGGCAAACAAGGCAGCTTATTCCGAAGATGATCTGACTTACCTAATAGAAAAATACAATGTTTCCCAAGGTCATCGCAGATCAATAAAATCAAAACCCGCCATTGCGCTGGGGTTGGGTGTTACGGCCGGATACGTGACGTCGAAACTTACCATGGACTATTTCGATAAGGGAGCTTTCGAACCCAGTTCTACCATCGTCGGAGGAGTAAGCCTTAATATTTCTTCGCCAAAGGTCTATGATCGTCTATTTTTTTCCGTGGAAGGATGGTACGAAAAAATATTCTATCAGGGATATACCGAATATCAACATACGGGCGACCTTGTTCGGCAGGATATGCTTATAGATATCTCATTTTTCAAAACAACCTTGGGCCTGAAATATCATTTGCTTGGATTACACAATACGCCTTATATCAAAGCAGGAATTGCAGTTTATTTTTTGGGAAATACGTCACTGACCATTAATAAAGAATCACAACAATTCGGAAACGTCATTGTAACCGATACAGATCCCGGTGAAAATTTCCAGATCAGAAGACCAGCCGGTTACTGGTTCGCTGCAGGCTATGACAAGAATATATCAAGAGCGATTAACCTCTTCGGCGAATTTCGTATTGAAAAAAATAATGGATTTGTCGGAACTGCAGTTCAAAGCGCATCTTCCGCAACAGATCTTAGTTTCCTCCTGGGCGTTAGATTTTAACCTATGAGCAGATTCATCTTTATCATTGCATTTTTGTTGGTCTTGTCAGTGGGTTGCACGGAAGAAGAAGTGACAAGTCGCGAATATCCACGCGTTCACACGCTTGAAATTATGCCGGCTGGGAACACCAGCCTGAAGCTTAAGGGAGAGATCTTTTTTTCATCAGTTCCCATTGCAGACCATGGGTTCGTTTGGACGGAAGTCGGATTTCCCACTGTCACGAATGGTGCAAAATTTTCCCTAGGTCCTAAAGAAGGGGCTGGAATCTTTGAAACAACCGCTGCGGCGACCCTGAAGTCGGGCAAAACCTATGCAGCCCGCGCTTACGCACAATCTGCGGAATATACGGTTTACGGAGAACTGTTTGAGTTTATCGCACCCTGAGATTTTTTCTACCTGCCCAACATTATGGGCCGACCAGTGCAGAAGTCCCTGTTTCGGGTTTTCACTTTTGCGTAGTAATTTGCGCACCGTATAAAGAACCATCTCGTGATTATCCGGTCGTTTATTTTCAATCCTTTTCAGGAGAACACCTATGTGATCTCTGATGAAACCAATGAGTGCATCATTGTTGATCCGGGATCTTATGAGGATCACGAAAAGAAAATGCTGGCAGATTACATTTCCGGGAATCACCTCACGGTCAAAATGCTCCTGAATACGCATTGCCACATCGACCACATCTTGGGTAATCATTTTGTAAAACATAAGTACGGCACCAAGCTGTACCTCCATCAGACAGAGGAATTCGTACTTAATGCGCAAAAAGTGCTTGCACCCCACTACGGATTCAACCTTTATCAGCATACCACACCTGACGCATATTTAACGGAAGATGACATAGTTGAATTCGGGAACCAGAAATTTTCAATCCTGTTCGTGCCGGGACATTCGCCGGGCCACATCGCGTTTTACAACGAAAAAGAAAAAGCGCTGTTTTCAGGAGATGTTTTATTTCTAAATAGTGTCGGACGAACGGATCTGCCTGGGGGAAATCATAATACGTTGCTTGACAGTATCCGCAAAAAACTATTTACCCTTCCGGACGATGTTACTGTTTATCCCGGTCACGGCGAGGAGACGACGGTTGGTGTGGAAAAAAGAACGAACCCATATTGTGCAGTCACACTACGCTGATTCATGCTAAAGCACATACCCAATTTTTTGACCTGTTGTAACCTGATATGCGGATGCCTCGGCATCATCGCTTTGGTGAAAGGCGCAGATGTCCCTTTGGCCTATTTTGTTTGGGCGGCGTGTGTCTTCGATTTCTTCGATGGGTTTGCGGCCAGATTGCTTAAAGTGTCGTCCCCCATTGGAAAAGAACTCGACTCGCTGGCCGACATGGTCAGTTTCGGTGTACTCCCGGCCTTGCTGATGTTTGCGGAAATTTCACTTAGAACGGCGGCCACATTTTTACCCTACGCTGCTTTACTGATTGCCGTAGGTTCTGCATTGCGGTTGGCGATTTTCAATCTGGATGAAACGCAATCGGACTCTTTTAAGGGGCTGCCGACACCCGCTAATGCCCTCTTCATAACCGCAATACCCTTTCTGGACGGTCCATTCTTTAATTTTATTCACAATCCGGTAGCGCTGATCGTTATTTGCGTGGTTTTTTCCCTCTTGCTGGTCTCCCGAATTGACCTGTTTGCCCTTAAGTTCAAAAACTTTAGCTGGTCCGATAACAAGGTTAGATTTCTATTCCTTTTCCTTGCATTTTTACTATTGGCGGTATTTAAGCTGGCGGCGCTGCCTCTGATCATACTTTCTTACATAGCACTTTCGTTAGGTGTCCGGATGTTTTCAAAATAAGCAGCTATTTTTCAGGTTAAAAAAAGTACGTGTTTCCGCGTTTGACCATACGATTTTTTTCAACGTGCCTGTGGGTTTTGCTCGTCGTGCAGGCGTTTGGGCAATCGTCGGTGCTGCAGTCGGGAAACTGGTATAAAGTGGCGGTTGAAAAGCCTGGCGTATACAAAATCGGATTTGATGATTTCAAGAGGATGGGATTTGATACGGGTGTTGATCCGCGCAAAATCCAGGTGTTTGGGAATGCCGGAGGAATGCTTCCACAGGCAATCAGTGCCCCCCGTCCCGCTGACCTCACACAGAACGCGATTTTGGTTTCAGGTGAAGATGACGGAACATTCGATAAAGGAGATTTTATCTTGTTTTATGCCGAAGGGCCGGACAAGGTGCAGTATAGCGTTCCTCGTGAAATCATTGCTTATGAGAACAATTTATACAGCGACAAGAATTTCTATTTTTTCACGGTCGGCGAATTGAATGGCAAGAGAATTACCAGGAAGCCAGACCTCGGCGGAAATTTTCCCCTCATTCAGCAATATGACGATTACTTCTATCATGAGCTCGATGAATACAACGTTCTGAGTTCGGGCCGCGAATGGTTTGGCGAGCGGTTTGATATCAATCTCGAACGCACATTCTCTGTAGCGCTCAGCGGAGTCGTTGAAAATTCGTCTATCAAGGTGGTCTCGGATGTGATGGGTCAATCATATGCGACGTCATCTTTTAATTTGTACTGGAACAATACGCTGATAAAAAATCAGGTTCTGCCGAACATTCCCAATTCACAGTACGGGGCAAAAGGTGCTCACAAAAGAGACACGATCAACATAAACGCGGGTGAAGTTGGTGCAACGTCCACAAATTCCCAACAGATAAAATATCAGTTCAACAAAGCTGCGTCGGGGGCGTCGGTGGGCAATCTGGATTTTTTTCTTTTAAGTGTGAAACGAATCCTTGAATTTTCAGAATCTCAGATCGTTTTCCGATCGAGGGAAAGCCTTTCACAACCAGTTTCCACATTTTCTATCAACAAAGCATCTTCAAATTGTTTGGTGTGGGATATCACAAACCCCTCCGAAGTACAACAGCAGGACTATACGCTGACCGATGGCGCCGCCCGGTTTTCATCAACAACGGATGAGCTTCGTGAGTACATTATCTTTGACAGCAATATCCCAACGCCTGAGCTGGTGGGAAAAGTAGAAAATCAAAATCTGCGCGGACTATCAACGCCGAATTTCATCATCATTTCTGCACCAGAATTTTTAGGCGAGGCAGAACGTCTGGCCGCCCACCGCTCCCAGCATAATTCGTGGACCGGAGCCGTTGTTACGCCGGAGCAGATCTTCCTTGAATTTTCATCCGGGCGACAGGACGTAACGGCCATCCGTGATTTCGTCAAACACCTGCATAGCAAAAATCCTGGCGCTCTTAAGGCTGTATTGCTGGTAGGCAAAGGATCATACGACTACAAGAACCGCATTCCGCAGAACACGAACTTTGTTCCTACCTATGAATCCCGGAATTCGCTCTCACCGCTTGCGACTTATTCTTCAGATGATTATTTCGTATTTCTCGAAGATGATGAGGGTAATTGGGGAGAGTCACCAGTACAAAATCACACCCTTGACACCGGCGTCGGCCGGCTGCCGGTGAAGACGGTTGAGGAAGCAAGAAATATTGTCGACAAAATCATTTACTACGACACCCATAAGGGATCTTATGGCCGCTGGCGAAAGGATATCGCCTTTGTGGGCGATGATGGAAACAACGCCGATAATTTCACCAGCAGCCATCAGTCACAAGCGAATTCCATGGCTGAAGGTGTGGAGCTCACTCATCCGGAATTTGATGCAAAAAAAATCTACTTGGGAAAATATGTGAAGACCGTCAAGCCAAACGGCGAGACGATTCCCCAAGCAACCAAAGATGTTGTGAGCCGCTTTGATCGCGGTACGCTTATCATAAATTTCACAGGACACGGTAATGAAAAACAATGGACGGACGAAAAGATATTTTCAGACGAACAGATCGGTGAACTTGATAATAAGCTATACCCATTTTTGGTGACGGCGACCTGTGAATTTGGCAGGCAGGACGATCCAACCGTCGTGTCCAGTGCTGAGCTGAGCGTCCTTAAGCCGAAGGGAGGTGCCATTGGATTGGTTACGACAGCGCGTCCTGTAAACGCAGGAACCAACTTCGTGTTAAATCAGGAATTTTATAAAGCTTTGTTTCAGAAAGAGTCCTCGCAATACCCGACCCTGGGAGAAATTTTTCTACACACGAAGAACAATAGCATGAGCGGTGTCGCGAACCGAAATTTCTCTTTGTTGGCCGATCCATCGATGCGACTCGCTATGCCGGCGGAATCTGTGGTGGTGACGGAGTTGAAAACTACAACCGGATCCGATACGCTGAAAGCTTTGTCGACGGTTAGCATGAAAGGAGAGATTCAGGATGAATCAGGCGAACGTATCAGTGACTTCAACGGGACCCTCGAATTTACGCTGTTTGATAAAGAGGTAGACTTTGTAACGATCGGTAAAAACCAACCCGCGTTTCAGTACGACGAATGGTACAACGCCTTGTATAGGGGTAGGGCAGCGGTCACCAACGGCACATTTGAATTTGATTTTCTAGTCACAAAAAATGTGGCATATGAAATAGGTCCGGGTAAACTCAGCTTATACGCTTCTGACCCCTCAAAGCACCGCGATGCCAGTGGCGCTATGCTGTCGCTTAAAGTCGGTGGCACCGAACCTTTGGCACAGCCGGATAATCTGTCTCCAGCCTTGCAATTGTATATGGGTGATACCACCTTCGTCTCCGGTGGATTAGTAAATGCAAACTCAACACTTATCGTCAACCTGCAAGACGCTAGCGGGATAAATATTTCCGGATATGGCGTGGGAAATGCCCTGGTTGCCTATTTGGATGATGATCCCGAAGCTTATATTTTGAATGATTATTACGAAGCTTACACGAATGATTTTACCCGTGGATCTGTACATTTTCCACTAAACGGCCTTTCACCAGGCAGACATTCAATAACGGTCAAGGCCTGGGACACCCACAACAATCCGGGCCAGGCTACCCTGGAATTTGTGGTTGCGGATGGTGAAGATCTTGTAATTGAAACTTTTCAAAACTTTCCAAATCCATTTGAATCTGAAACGTCGATATTTTTTACCCACAATCGCCCTGGCGACGATTTACAGGCGCAATTGGTAATATACAGCGCTAATGGAATGCAATTGAAAACCTATGAGTATGAAATACCGCAAAGTTGGTATCGCGTTGACCTTGGACTGATCAATGATTTGTATGATTTTGGAAAAAAACTTCCCGGCGGATTATACTTGGCCCGTTTGGCTGTTCGTTCATTAACGAATGGCTCTAAAAATGAGCGGGTTACAAAACTTATTGTTGTGAATTAACTATCTTTGAGCCTTTGAAAAAAAATTTGATGTATTACCGTTTAATTCTGGTATTGATATCTGGCCTGATAATCAGTCAACATTCGTTTTCGCAGAACACACTTGGTCAGGAACAGGCCATTACGACAGCAGTCCCTTTTCTGGTTATTTCTCCCGATGCAAGGCATGCCGCGCTTGGCGATGCGGGTGTTGCAACATCGCCGGATGCTAATGCAACTTATTGGAATCCCGGAAAACTAGCTTTTATCGAAAATAAATTTGGCGCATCGGCGTCCTATACGCCATGGTTGGGAAAAATAGTCAACGATATGTCTATTAGCTACCTTACCGGGTTCTACAAAATCAATCGTGAACAGGCTGTTAACCTTGCCCTGAAATATTTTGATATGGGCGAAATAACATTCACCAACAATGTGGCCGCGGTAACAGGACAATACAGCCCCCGCGATTTTTCATTTGAAGGCAGCTACTCCCGAATGCTCTCGGAAAATCTTGGGATCGGCCTGACGGGAAAATATATCTATTCAAATCTCACCGGCACAAATTCAAATGTAGATGGGAAGCCGGGGAGAAGTGTTGCTGCCGACATCGGTATTTATTACACAAAGGAATTGAAATGGAACAATCCCTCGACGCTTTCATTGGGAGCTTCTATCAGCAATATCGGCGCAAAGCTTTCTTATACGGATAATAACAACGAAGACTTTCTACCTACAAATCTCCGCCTGGGAAGCGCCCTTACAACGTCGCTCGATCCTTACAATACAATTACTTTTGTTCTTGACTTTAATAAGCTGATGGTTCCGAGCCCACCCATCCGCGACGAGAACGGGCAGATCATCGCCGGAGAAGATCCGAACCGATCGCTTTTGAATGCAATGTTCACCTCATTTTCGGATGCGCCAAACGGCGCAAAAGAGGAGTTTCAGGAGATAATGACATCTATTGGAGTCGAATACTGGTATAACAAATCGTTCGCAGCGCGCATCGGGTATTTTAATGAGGCGGCAAATAAAGGCAATCGTAAATACCTGACGTTAGGCGTAGGCTTTACGAAAAACAGATTTGGCATTGATGTAGCATACCTCGTCCCCACGGCAAAACGCGAACACCCACTAGCCGAAACGTTGCGTTTTACGCTGCATTTTAATATCAGAGAAAATAATGTTGAAGAAGAGTCCGTTACCGACAATCCTTGATGCTTGACAGAACCATTGCGCCGCCGTTTAACCGGACCACCTCATTTGACCTGATTCAACCACAAAAGAAAATCTTAAAAGGTGGTGCCGAATGCTATTTCGTACTTGGTGGTACGCAGGAAGTAAGTAAAATAGAAATTGTTTTTCCTGCAGGACGATGGGTTGAGAAGGTCTGGGGTGCCTCCTACTTCACTTCAAATCTTTTATCGAAAGGCACCAGCAACAAAACAAGTTTCGAGATTGCTCATTTGCTGGACCTTTATGGTGCGCATCTCGAAATCAATTCCGGTTTAGATAATGTTTCGATTTCATTATATATCCTCAACAAAAATTTCGAACAATCTGTTAAGCTTTTTTTCGAGCTTCTGACACAATCGGTACTTCCGCAGGATGAGTTGGATTTGTTGAAATCAATTTACCTCCAGAATCTGAGGGTAAATTATGAGAAAACGAGCTTTCATGCGTCGCGATTGATTCGAAAAAACCTTTTCAAAGAAACTCATCCTTACGGCAAAGAGCTCGACGACTCCGACATTGGTCAGCTCCATCGCAACAGCCTCCAGCAACATTATACAACATTTTTTAAGAATGGAACTATACTGGTTTCCGGAAAGGTGTCGGAACGGAATCAGGACATAATCGCCGATGTATTTTCTTCCCTGGGAAATAATATTATCACCGCGAAGACTTTTTCTAACGAGAGCCGCGAATCGTACCGGGAGGTAATGACGAAAGAAGGGAGCGTACAGGCTTCGGTTCGCCTTGCAAAAAGATCAATTTCCAAAACGCATCCGGATTATGTTGATGCGCTGTTTCTCAACCATATTTTGGGCGGATATTTTGGCTCACGGTTGATGAAAAATATTCGCGAGGATAAAGGGTTGTCGTATGGTATTTCCTCGTCGCTGCATACGCTCAAGAACGACAGCTATCTTGTGATCGGCGCCGACGTAAACCGGGAAAATTTGGATCTCACCTTCAACGAAATTGCAAAAGAGATAAAAAGGTTAAGAACGGAAAAGATTGACGACGAAGAGCTGGACGTCGCCCGCAATCATTTTATTGGCGGCCTTCAGCTGGAGATCACCACTTCATTTGCCCACGCTGACAAAGTAAAGAGCATCGTGCTTTATAATCTTCCCGAGAACCATTACCAGAAAATGATCGCGAGGATTGATCGGATAACTTCGGATGACCTCATCAAAATCGCCGATCAATATTTCGCCGAAGATAGTTTCATTCAGGTGGCGGTTGGCTAGCCGTCAATCAACTGGATTATCAATTCGCTGGGAAATAATTCGAAATTAGCTTTCAGTTTCTCATCTTCGTTAGCAAATGCAGTATTTCAAAACACTTCTATCAAACGTGTTGGGATAACAAGGTTAACGCCGTGGCAAAAACCAGTAATGCATTTGCCTGACGGCCATCAAAGGCCAAATGACTTGGTATATGAATAGACCAATGACGTATGGGCTGACACATCTGGCGATCGCCGTACGGGACGTCCGTCGCACAAAGGAATTTTATCAGCATGTTTTTGGAATGGAAACCATGTACGATCAGGATGGCTTTATTCAGCTTACGACACCAGGGTGTCACGACATTCTGGTTTTTGAGGAAAATAAAAATGCCGCGACCGGCACAAGCGGTGGGATCGCTCACTTTGGATTCAGATTGAAGGAACCAGCAGATATTGACGAGATGGCACGGAGGGTAATTGGAGCGGGGGGACAGGTGGTAGATAAAGGGGAATTTGTCAGAGGTTCGCCTTATTTTTTTTTTCAAGGATCCGGATGGCTATGATGTTGAAGTCTGGTATGAGCTACTGCCGTAAAACATTACACAAATGACCCTCCAAATAAGATCCTGTACACCCCACGATTTTAAAGCCGTTTTTGTTCTTTTCCAACAACTTTGGCCCAACTTGGAGTTGGATGAAGTCGGGCTTTTGAAAGTTTACCATCGTGCGCTTGCTTTCGCGACGCAACATTTGGTCGTTGGAATCATGAAAGAACGTGTTGTTGGCTTTTGCTCACTTTCCGTAAGGAATAATTTCCGGAAAGCCGGCTACATTGGTAATGTCGATGAACTGGTGGTAGATAAAGATTATAGGGGAAGAGGAATTGGTAAAAAGTTGATGCGTCGGATAGAGGAAATTGCAATGCAAAACCAATGCACGCAGATTGAGCTGGAGTCGTCCTTTCACCGTAAAGAGGCACACTTTTTCTACGAAAGTGTTGGGTTTAAAAGCAGAGCATATCTTTTCACAAAACCGGTAGGCAGATAACGCGCGTCCGCTCAACACGATCTCTTTTGCCGTTTGATACTAAACATCTAATTTTATTTTTCCCTTTAAGGATATCAATCCTGCAACAATGGTCATGAAGAAGTTACTATTGATTTTTTTATCGCTGCTCGTTATTTCGTCCGCTACTGGCCAGCGTATCAGTATTCAATATGACAAGACTGTGCCACAGGCAAACTATGCTGCCGGATTGTTAAAGTTTTCAGTGCTCAAGCGTGGGTATATTTTGAATGATATTGATGCCGACTATCAAATAGTATTGCAGGCAAATTCTTCAGGCATGGCGAAGGAAGCGTACTCAATTGTACCCGAAGGAAGGAAAATAGCCATCATGGGCGGAGATGTCAGAGGTCTTATTTACGGGACGCTTTCCTTGGTGGAAGATTTCAGGGCCGGTCTGTCAATTCAAAATATCAGGAAGAGAATTGAGACACCAAGGCTGGCTTTTCGCGGAATAAAATTCGACCTCCCTTGGGATACTTACCGTCACAGTTTTTCATTGGATCAGCATCAGCAAACCTGCAAGGATATAAATTACTGGAAAGCTTTCCTCGACATGATGGTTGAGAATCGCTTCAACACCCTCACGCTATGGAATCTTCATCCATACACCTTCATGATAAAACCAAAGAACTTTCCGGAAGCTAGTCCCTGGAACGAAGAGGAGATGCAGGAGTGGAAAAACTTATTCGGAAGCATTTTCAGGATGGCGAAGGAGCGGGGCATCGATACGTACATAATTCCCTTTAACATTTTTGTTACACCGGAATTTTCAAAGGCGCATAACGTTGCCATGGATAACCTCGATCATCATTTTTTTGTCAAAGGTGATACTTCCGAGATCGTCAAGCGCTATACCCGTGAGTGTGTAACACAATTGCTTCAGGAATATCCGGATCTGACGGGCATGGGGCTTACGTTGGGTGAAGGTATGGGCGGCATGACCCCTCAGCAACGGGAAGACTGGATGAAAGCGACAATAATTGAAGGCATGCGTCTTGCCGGTCGCAAATCAAAGCTTATTCATCGTATTCCTTTTTCCAGTACTACGGGGTCACTGGGCCCTACTAGTATTGAAACAGAACAATTAACGCGCAAAGGCATCGAACAGGAAGCCGCGATGGAATTTATTGATGCTCCGGTCTGGGCTGACTTAAAATTCAACTGGTCACACGCACATTCTACTACAAAGCTTATGAAAGTGCATGGAGGCAAATTATTTGGGGCCTATTTCAACCCTGTTCCAAGCGACTACAAAATTATTTGGACCGCAAGAAATGAGGATTTCTTTTGTTTGCGATGGGGGGTTCCGGAGTTTGTTCGCCAACATGTCAATAACAATGGTCATGATTATGTAGGCGGTTATTTGATTGGATCTGAAACCTATATTCCTGCGAAGGACTATTTTACCAAACCGGGGACGAAAGTGAACTGGAAATATGCTTTCGAACGGCAATGGTTATTCTACAAAACATGGGGGAGATTGTTATACAATCCTGCAACAGGAGACGATTTATTTAGAAATGAATTTATATACCGCTACGGCAAAGATGCGGGGGCACTGTTTGAGGCGTCAAGTCTGGCTGGAAAAACCCCGCTGCGTCTGGCGTCTTCGTTTGATTTCACCTGGGACTTTTCTCTCTATAGCGAAGGATTCATGGCTTTGAACAGGGAGGCTAAAAGGGTGCAATATATTTCGGTAGATTGGCAAATCAAGCAGCCTCCAATCGATCCCGATTACGTTTCGGTTTTGGAATACGTAAATACAATTTCGACGGGAGGCACCTTTGAAAAAAGTAAGATTACGCCGCCCGTCCTAGCCAGCATGCTGGAAACTGACTGCAACAAAGCGCTGGCGCTTGTAAAAAATTTTAGGCCAGCGGGCAATGCGTCATTACACCAAGAGATTTCCGACATCAAGGCGTGGGCAAATCTCGGATTATTTTTCGCGGAAAAGCTAAAAGGGGCGGTCGCCTTACAAACGTATCGTGAAAAAGGTGAGGAACCGGATAAACAGGAGGCAGTCAGACGACTCGAAAATGCTTTGCGATATTGGGATGAGGTTGTGAACATCACGCGGCCGATCTATAACGATATGCCACTTGTTCATTTTAGTGAACAAGACGGTAAACATTGGAAAGAAAATGATCACCTCCGTTTTCACTGGGCGTTGCTGCGCGAAGACGTGGCAAAAGATGTTGAGATTGCAAGAAACGCAACCTTGGATCCTGCTAAATGAGAGAAACTTTTTACTTTGATTCACTTTAAAAATTCAAAAACCAGATAATGACCTACTCGAAATCTTTGCAAGCGCAAATGACAATGCTGCTAACGGTGTTGGCATTGGCGTCCTGTACAAAAAAAACGGCTGATAAAGAAGCTCCATTGATTGTGAGGGAAGATCCTGCAACGGCCCTTACCAAGGCCAATGAAATTCGCAAGAATACGCCTGCTCAGCTTGCCGAAGGACTTACATTGACGCTCTGGGCATCAGACTCCCTGGCGCCAGACCCGGTGGCTATGTCAATTGACGATGCTGGCAACGTATACCTTACACGTACAAACCGGCAAAAGAACTCCGAATTCGATATCAGGGGATACCGCCATTGGATGACCCCCTCGATAAGCTGGGAGTCAGTCGAAGACAGGCGGCAATTTTTGCGCAGTAATTTTGCGCCGGAGAAAAGTGCCGAAAACCAATGGCTTCAGGATTTAAATAAAGATGGTGTTCACGATTGGCGGGATTTGGCCGTCGAGAAAGATGAAATCTGGAAGCTGGAAGACAGATCCGGCGATGGAATGGCGGACATTTCGACGCGCATATTAAATGACTTTAATGAAGAAGTGACGGATGTGGCTGAAGGTATCCTGGTGCGCGAGAATGATATATTCCTGACCATTGCGCCCGACCTGTGGCGACTAAAGGATAACGACGGCGACGGGATTATCGATGAAAAAACTTCGGTCAGTACCGGATTTGGTGTACATATTGGCTTCTCCGGGCATGGGCTCGCCGGCGTAACGGAAGGGCCGGACGGAAAGATCTATTGGAAGATCGGCGATATCGGCGCAAATGTTAAATCTCCCGATGGTAAAGTACACAAGCACCCGAATGAAGGGATCGTCGTACGCGCCAATCCGGACGGAAGTGATTTTGAAGTTTTTGCCGCCGGGCTGAGAAATACGCACGAATTTGTTTTTGATGACTACGGAAACATCATCAGCTCCGACAATGACGGGGATCATCCCGGCGAAAGCGAACGCCTTGTCTACATAGTGGAGGGCTCCGATGCCGGTTGGAGAAGTAACTGGCAGTATGGAAAATACACGGACCCTAAAAATAATTCTTATAAGGTTTGGATGGATGAAGGCTTATATAAGCCGAGATGGGACGGACAGGCCTCGTATATTATTCCTCCCATTATTAATT
>DASUTP010000041.1:0-6371 GCA_036374515.1 Chryseolinea sp.
GGGACAACAGCAACCGATGTCTACGCAGCAGGTGTTCGTATTGCCGCGGAAGCGGGTCAGGTGTCCGCGAGAAAAAAGCAATGGTATTCTTTGGCGTTTTATTTCGCGGAGAAAAGCAAGTCGGCGGTGTTGTTGGAAGCCATTTCTGATTCAGACGCAAAATCGTATTCCGGAATTCCCAACGACCAGATCGAGGAGGAAAAAAAACTAAAAGCTGAAATTGCCCTGGCTGCACAAAAACTTTCGTCGAAGCCGACGGCATCGGAAGAAAAATATCTGCGGGAAATACTTTTTACACTGAATCGGAGATACGAGAATTTTGTTGACCAACTGGAGTTGAAATATCCCGCTTACTTCAATTTAAAATTCAATGTTGTAACCCCCTCCGTTCGAAGTCTCCAGGCAAAACTGGACAAGGAAACTGCGATCATTAGCTATTTCAGCGATGAAAAAAATAACCGGCTGTATATATTTACCATCAGCGAAAGAAAATTCAGGATACGCTCTTACCTTCTGCCCGAATCGTTTGACCGAAGTCTGAATGGTCTGAGAAATAGTTTGGTCTTCAACGATCTGGAAACCTATAAGACATCGGCATCAGCCTTGTCCGACCTCTTGGTTCCGGAAAATATTCCCCACTCGATAAAAGAACTGGTAATATTACCAACGGGGAGGCTAAGCATTATACCATTTGAAGTGCTTCTTACAAAGAAACTGCGACTAAAGACGTCCTTTGCCAGTTTCCCTTACCTGTTACGAAAATATAATGTCCGGTACGAGTTCTCTGCCGCGCTTATCCTTCAAAAATCAAAAACCGGGATCAACCCAGAAACTTCAATTTTTCTCTGTGCTCCTGTAACTTTCGAAAAAGATCGGCTGGTGGAACTGCCGGCGACGGAATCTGAAGTAGACGAGATCTCCCAACTTTTTACCGAACGCAACTTCAAAAGCACAGTGCTCACACGACACGACGCCGACGAAGCAAAGGTGAAAGAGAGCAATTTGATGAAGTTCGGCTACCTGCATTTTGCAACCCACGGTATCGTCGATGAAATACATCCCCATCTTTCGAGGATCTACCTTCATTCGTCATCACCGCCGGAGGATGGAAATTTGTACGCAGGCGAAATTTATAATATGGATCTCAATGCCAACCTTGTTACCCTTTCAGCTTGTCAGACAGGACTGGGAAAAATATCAAAAGGTGAAGGGGTTATTGGCTTGTCGCGCGCCTTGGTATACGCGGGATCGAAAAATGTAATTGTTTCTTTCTGGAGTGTTGCAGACCAGTCTACGGCAACCCTCATGAAAATTTTCTATCGCGAGGTCCTGGGTACGCCCGAAAATAATTTCAGCAACTCGCTTCGCTCGGCAAAATTACAGCTGTTATCGGATGATAAGTTTGCAAGTCCCCACTACTGGGCGCCATTCATTTTAATCGGGTTTTAGTGCTGACCGATCACGCCAGGAAAATAACCATCGCCTCGGAGTAAAGATCACTGAGAATAAAATACTCAGGCGTATTTTTTGATTTAGGGGAGGCTGAGAAATTATGGGATAAAACTACTTTTTCCCCTGATCCGGGGACCGAAGCGCTTATTCTGCCCATACAGTAGTGTGTGTTCTTAATCACACCTACTGTAAGGAGCAGATAAACACATGTGAACGCTATGGCAATAAGCTTTTTCACTTGTGGAGAACTTTAAAGTAATACCATTAGTTTCAATTTTCCTAAAGAATCTTTCAAACTTTGGAAAGCCTGAAAAATTGTCTTTTTTGCAACCGTTTTAGAAAATGCTGTGACAGAATTTCACAGTGGCAAAAATTGAATTTCATTTATAAATCACTGATTAGTAGGTAATTGCACGTTATCCACAAATCATCCACAAATCTTTTTTACTTTAAAAAAGGATGCTCGACGATAATTATAAATTGCGAGGATTGCGCAATAAGTTGGTGAAAAAGCTTAGAGAAAAAGGTATCACCAACGAGGCGGTTTTGACGGCTATTGCGAAGGTTCCGCGGCATGTTTTTTTTGAAAATGCGCTGATTGACCATGCCTATCAGGATAAGGCTTTTCCGATCGGTGAAGGGCAAACAATCTCTCAACCCTATACCGTGGCTTTTCAGACCGAAAAACTGGAAATCGAACGAGGTGATAAGGTTCTGGAAATTGGAACAGGGTCGGGCTACCAGGCTTGTATCTTGCTGGAACTGGGGGCTAAAGTGTATACTATTGAGTATAACCGGAATTTATACGAAAGGACAAAAAGCTTTTTGCCACAGCTGGGATACAAACCTCATTTTTTTTATGGGGATGGTTCAAAAGGCCTCCCTTCGAAGGCCCCTTTCAATAAAATCATTGTAACCGCTGGCGCGCCAATTGTGCCTGCCGCCTTAACCGACCAGCTGGCGGAGGGGGGCATACTTGTTATTCCCGTTGGGGGCCGTGACAAGCAATCGATGCTTCAGGTGAGGAAAAAACAGGGAAAGCTCGCCAAACAGGAATTCGCAAATTTCGCATTTGTTCCACTGCTGGGAGAGCAAGGTTGGAAAGGCTAGCTCAAAAGTTTGTGCTCAGGAATCTTTTAAAGGCTGTGTAATCCTTTGACAACGCAATACTCTGCTTCGGATGCTCCAAAAAATGCTGTAACTGTTCGGGAATGGTAACATCTGTGTTCAACGTCTGGTCTACCACGTCTTTGAATTTTGCCGGATGCGCCGTCTCAAGGAAAATTCCAGTTTCATTACCCCCTGACTTCAAATATTCTTTTAGTCCCAGGTAAGCAATTGCCCCGTGCGGGTCCATCACATACTTATTTTTGCTGAAAACTGCGCGCATGGCCGCCTGGGTTTCTTCATCCGTGAACGCATAACCGACGATTTCCTTAGATAAATTTTCGAAGCTGCCATGAAACAGGTCCAGCATACGGACAAAATTGCTGGGATTGCCTACATCCATGGCGTTGCTGATCGTCTGCCTTGACGCCCGCGGATCGAAGGATTTGGTAGCCAGATATTGCGGTACCACGTCATTAATATTCGTAGACGCTATAAACTTGTGTACCGGCAACCCCATTCTCTTAGCTAGTAGCCCGCCCGTTAAATTTCCGAAATTACCACTCGGGATAGAAAATATCACCCGGCGCGTCATTTCCGGTAACCGTGAATAGGCATAGAAATAATAAAACGATTGTGGTATGAGACGGGCAATGTTGATCGAGTTCGCCGACGTCAGAAAGAATTTTTCCTGAAGCTCTGCGTCTAGGAAAGCCTGTTTCACCAAAGCCTGACAGTCATCAAAAGTTCCAGCCACTTCCAGCGCCGTTACATTCTCCCCAAGGGTAGTAAACTGCTTTTCCTGAATCTCGCTCACTTTTCCGGAAGGATACAGCACAACTACCTTTGTTCCCGGCACCCCTAAAAACCCATTTGCCACCGCACTCCCCGTATCCCCTGACGTGGCCACTAAAATAATGATCTCCTGCTGCTGCTGCTTTGCAAAGTATCCCAGCAACTGCGACATAAAACGCGCGCCAAAGTCTTTAAACGCGAGCGTAGGTCCATGAAATAATTCAAGGGCATAAATATTATCCTCCAACGCCGTAAGTGGCGCATCAAATTGAATTGTATGCGCTACGATCCGTTTCAACTCTTCAGCCGGAACATCTTCTCCCAGGAGGTTTGACGCAACCTCAAACGCAATTTCCTGAAATGATCTGCTGCCAAGGTCTTCAAAAAATTGCTTCGGCAATGCAGGTATTTTCTCAGGCATGTAAAGACCATTGTCCGGCGCCAGGCCCTGTGTTACCGCTTGTTTCAGGTCAACCTTGACCGTGGGGTTATTGGTACTGTAAAACTTCATCTTCTGGGAAATTAATGCTAATCTACGATCCGCGCGCCCGCATCATTTATTTTGGAAACAAACACGTCGCTTTTGAGCTTCATATCCACAAATTGACGCTGGATTTCCGCGCCAACTTTTTCTGCGGTTTCAGCATCGGCGCTAAGGGAAAAAATTGTAGGCCCTGACCCCGAAATGCCACTGCCCAAGGCGCCGCACCTGATGGCCGTTTCCTTTATCGAATCAAATCCCGGAATGAGCACCGACCGGATCGGTTCGGCAATCACATCCTGAAGCGATCGCGTGATCAGGCCATAATCGGGCTTCATTAAGCCTACAACAAGGCCGGCGATATTTCCCCATTGGGTGATGGCGTCCTTCATTTGTATCGCCGACTTCAGCACACGCCTTGAGTCCTCCGTCTTCAGTTCAATGTGGGGATGTACAAGCGTGCAATAAAGTCCGGAAGGTGTTGGGATCCTGGTCACATCCAGGGGCGCATAGCTCCGTATCAGCACGAATCCTCCCAGTAAAGCAGGCGCAACGTTGTCGGCATGCGCCGAGCCGCAAGCCACCCGTTCCGCCTCCATGGCAAAAGGAAGAAGCTGTTCTCTGGTAAACGGCGTGTTATGGAGGTGGTTGATGGCCACCAACGCCGCCGCTGAACTCGCCGCGCTGGAGCCCATACCGCTTCCCAACGGCAATTTTTTGTGCAGTACTATTTCAGCACCCTGGTTACTGCCTATTTCATTTAAGAAAGCTTGCACAGCCACACCCGATGTATTTCGCGACGATTCCAGGGGCAGCCTGCCTTCATCACCCGTTATCTGCTTAATAACCACGTCGCGTTTGCTCGTGAGCGTAATGATCACCTCATCGGCCGGAGCCTCCACCGCGAATCCAAAAATATCGAACCCACAGGATACGTTTGCCACCGTTGCAGGTGCTAATGCCTTGATCGACTTCATATTCTGCTTGTCATTTACTTGCATAATGACCGATTCGGATAATATCGGCAAAAACCCCCGCGGCTGTAACTGCTGCTCCCGCCCCCGGACCACGAATTACCATAGGCCTATCGTGGTATCGCTCGGTCGTAAGCAAAATTATATTGTCACTTCCCGAAAGGGAATAAAACGGATGCCTCTGATCCACCGAACTCAATTGAATCTTTACCTTCCCTCCCTCCAGTACCGCCATATAACGCAGCTTTTCATTTTTGTCAGCAGCTTTTTTCCGCAGGAGCTCAAATTCTCCATTGTGTTTTTCCAGGCGGCTGAAAAACTGTTCAATACTCATTTCACTCCGGCAGGGATCCGGTACCAGATTTTCAACTTTGATATCGTCCAGTTCCATTTCCAGGCCGGTCTCGCGGGAGAGGATCAATATCTTCCGGGCGACGTCCATACCATTCAGGTCATCCCGTGGATCCGGTTCTGTATACCCTTTAGCTTTCGCTTCATGAACCACATCGCTAAAGTTCCTGCCCTCTTCAAAAGAACTAAAAATAAAATTCAATGTGCCGCTCAGGACAGCTTCGATGCGAACCACCTTATCGCCGCTCAGCAGCAGGTCGTTCAGTGTATTGATCACGGGAAGGCCAGCACCGACGTTGGTCTCGTACAAAAATTTGGCACCACGCCTGAAAGCCGTTTCCTTTAACCGCCGATAATTTTCCATTGATGCCGAATTCGCTTTTTTGTTTGGCGTCACAATGGAAATATTAGCCGCCAGAATATCTTCATAAAAGGCAGTCACGTCAGCGCTCGAAGTACAATCCACAAAGATGCTGTTTGGCAAATTCAGCATTGTCATCATGTCGAAAAATGACTTCATCTTCATCGGCTCGCCGGATTCCTTCATTTTTGAAATACAGGTTTTCAATTCCAGGCCATCCTCGTCGAACAGCATTTTTTTGCTGTTCGCTACCGCGACAACATTTACTTCAAGAAGATTTTCCTTCGCCAGCTTGCTAAACTGGTCATCGACCATATCAATCAATGAACTCCCGATCAACCCTGTGCCGACGAGGAATACGTTCAACAATTTACGGTCAGAAAGGAAAAATGCTTCGTGCAGTGCGTTCAATGCTTTCGACACATCAACCTGCGGAATCACGGCAGAAATATTGCGCTCAGACGACCCTTGGGCGATGGCAACTACATTCACACCATTTTTGCCTAACGCACTGAACATGCGCCCGCTGGTACCTGGACTATGTTTCATTCCATCCCCTACAACGGCAACGATAGACAAATCGTTCTCAATGGGCACGTCGTCAATTTCTTCGTTCCTGATCTCGTATTGAAATTCCCTCTCAATCGCAGCTTTCGCTTTAGCGGCATGACTGTGTTCAATAGCGAAACAAATCGAATGCTCGGATGAAGCCTGGCTGATGAGGATCACGTTTATATTTTCGCGGGCAAGGGTTGCGAATAAACGCATGGAGGCTCCGACAACGCCCAGCAATCCGCTTCCCTGGAGACTTAACAGGCTCACGCCGTTCATCGAGGAAATTCCCTTGATC
>DASUTP010000042.1:0-3406 GCA_036374515.1 Chryseolinea sp.
TGCCAATTCATAGGATTCTTAAATAAAACGTGCAAAGAAAGTGAAAATAATTGATCCCATGACTAGTCGTAGGTTTTGGCGGAGAATTTCATGTTAGGGGCTTTTTTTGCTTAAACAACAGTTATCGGGACCGAATAGGCCTTGAATTAAAACTTCAAGAAGTCATCCATGGTATAGATCCCTTTTTTGTCTTTGATCCACTCTGCTACCATAACCGCCCCTTTCGCAAAGCCCTCGCGCGAATGCGCAATGTGCTTGATTTCAATGTCATCAACGGGTGACTCAAACTTAACTACATGTGTTCCGGGCACCTGATCGATCCGGAACGACTCGATAAAAAGATCTTCTGGTTTACCGGTCTTTTGGTTTACCCATCTCTTTTTACGCGGGACGTTGGTAATGATACCCTCAGCCAGGGTAATGGCTGTGCCGCTGGGTGCATCTTTTTTTTCCGTATGATGAATCTCATCCATGCTGATTTCATATTCTGAAAAATTGTTCATCATGCGGGCGATATATTCATTGAGCTTAAAAAATATATTAACTCCAAGGCTATAGTTGGAAGCATAAAAAAACGTTCCATTATTTTTTTTGCAAAGCGATTCAATCTCCGCTTTGCGCTTCAGCCATCCGGTTGTTCCACAGACGACGGGAAGGTTTCTCTCAATACAGTTTTTTACGTTTTCAAATGCGGCTTCCGGGTGAGAAAATTCAATTGCAACATCGCCCTGTGCCGATTCAAAATCTTCGGTATTGTCGATGTCGATCCGCGCCGTGATTTGATGACCACGGTCCAAGGCAATACCTTCAATGATCTTGCCCATTTTCCCATAGCCCAGTAGAATTATTTTCATGCGATTATTCGTTGGTGGCAAAAATGCATTTTTTACCTGAAAATGCAGTAAAGAAATTTTCATTCGATTAATTCTCCTGCGACACGGGTGAAGAGGGATGGGGCCTGCGAGAAGGGACTGACGCCCGTCGGGATCTCACTTAAGAGCAGTGGTAAAGTCTGAAGTCAGAGTAAAATGAAGAGAGGTCTCTGGCGTACAGTTATGAGAAGGCTTAAAACTTAATAACAAGCGCCAGCGAGTTTTGCCTGCCGAGAAGTTCATTTTGTTCCACCGAAGGCTGAATGGAAACCCTGAGATTGGGATTGAGATCAAATTCCTTTAGATGCGCGTCCACATGAGCGTCTACCATTTGTAAAATGTACATGGCACCCATCATGATCACCCAGAAGTCGCGCTCACGTCTGGATTTATCAACAATCGTTCGAAGCTGACCGGTTGTGTAGCCTAAAGGGTTTGTGTCGGGGTCGAGATTGATATCCGTATCTTCCGTAAAGCCGTTGTCGAGACTGTAGTATAACTGGACTTTATAGGTTTTGTAATTCTGTTGATAAAAATTGATGGCGTATCCAATGCCAAAGAAACCGCCGTAGACGAGCGGAAGCTTCCAATACTTTTTGTTATAGATTTGACCGAGACCTGGAACCACGGCCGCATAGAGCAAAGCCTTCCGAGGATCATACCGCGCTGCGTACGATTTCAAAAGGACGGTATCGGGACCTGCTCCTTGCATTTGCACACTATCGTCGACTACCCTTAGAGAATCTTGTGCCATTAACTTTTCCAAACTCAACAAGAGAAGCAGGACAATGGCGAGCCGTTTAATCATTTTCTTGGGTCAGGAATACATCTTCAAGATGTCAAGAATTCGGTTAAGATCCTCTACAGAAAGAAACGGAATTCGAATGTCACCTTTTTTACCATCGCTCTTTACAACAACCCGAGTGCCAAAGTGTGAAGAAAGTCTAGACTGAAGTTGGGCAATCTCTTTAGACGCGGCAGGCTGTGCCGCCTCGTGCCCTTTTGATGTGGATTTTTCAACCGCCAATGAACGGACTAAATCCTCCACCTTTCTTACAGAAAGCTCTTCGGCAAGGGTTCGTTTGAAAATGTATAGCTGCTGATCGGCGTTTTCGACGTTAATGATGGCCCGAGCGTGTCCCATGGATAGAAGATTGTCGCGGACAGCGATCTGGATATCTGGCGGGAGCTTGAGAAGCCTTAAATAATTCGTGACTGTGGTCCTGTTTTTACCGACGCGTTCGCCCAGTTCATCTTGCTTTAAATTACATTCCGACATGAGCCGCTGATAACTGAGGGCAATTTCTATTGCATTCAGGTTTTCGCGCTGAATGTTTTCAATGAGCGCCATTTCCAGCATCTGCTGGTCGTTTGCTGCGCGGATGTATGCGGGAATGGTTTTGAGGTCTGCAAGCTTAGAGGCCTGAAACCTTCTTTCACCAGAGATCAGCTGATACTGATGCTGGGACAGTTTTCTGACGGTGATGGGCTGGATGATGCCGTGAACATGGATTGACTCCGCCAGTTCCTGCAGCGATTCCTGATCAAAATGAGATCTCGGCTGAAATGGATTTACCTCAATGGCATCCAGCGGAATTTCCGTCATGCCACTGATCGAAGTGTGGGCTGCAGGGATCGTCGGAGGGCCCGACGGCAATGCGTCTACCTCGAGACGGTCATCCGAAGAGCTGTCGCTTAGCAAAGCGCTCAATCCTCTTCCTAATGCTTTTTTCTTGCTCATTTTGTTTTTCCATTTTTAGCCAGTACTTCGTGTGCCAGGTTAAGGTAACTGATGGCTCCCTTGCTTTCAGCATCATGAACTATAACCGGTAATCCAAAACTAGGCGACTCGCTCAGCTTTACATTTCTGGGGATAATAGTTTTGAACGTCATTTTTGAAAAATGTGTTCGAACCTCTTCGACTACCTGGTTGCCAAGGCTGGTCCTTGAATCATACAACGTAAGGAGTATCCCCTCTATTTCAAGCTTCGGATTTAATCGCGTTTGGATAATTTTTATTGTGTTTAATAGTTTACCCAAACCCTCCAATGCGAAATATTCGCATTGCACGGGGATAATAATTGCATCTGCCGCGGTGAGTGCATTAATGGTGATCAATCCTAAAGAGGGAGAGCAATCAATGATTATAAAATCATAGTCGTTCTTCACATTTTTCAGGGCTTCCCGCATTTTTTCCTCCCTGCGCTCTATGTTAACCATCTCAACTTCCGCGCCAACCAGATCGATGTGCGAAGGAAGAACGTCGAGGTACTTCAGATCATTTTTTACAATTGCATCCTTCGGCGCGACCCCATCAACCATGCATTCATAAATTCCCTGACTGACTTCCTTGGGATTGATGCCCAGTCCTGACGTTGAATTTGCCTGAGGATCTGCATCGACAATTAAGGTTCTGCATTCAAGCACTGCTAAACTTGCGGCCAGGTTAATGGCTGTCGTCGTCTTTCCAACACCGCCTTTCTGATTTGCAATCGCAATAATCTTTCCCATTCCTTCGCTGTGAGTTAAAAAAT
>DASUTP010000043.1:0-10048 GCA_036374515.1 Chryseolinea sp.
ATTTTTTAACGGCGCAAATTTCAGTTGAGCCCGTCTTCTTAGCGAATCTCCGCGTCTTAGCGCCTTAGCGGTTTAATAAGATTTCAAGGAACCATAAAGCTTGACCCCTTGTCATTTACCATTAATCACCGAAGCGTTTAAACCGCGGAGGCGCGAAGGCGCGGAGGGTTCGCAGAGTTTTTTTTGGCTCAGGACTTTTTGATTTTTCGTAGATTTTTTAACGACGCAAATCTCAGTTGAGCCAGTATTCTTGGCGAATCTCCGCGTCTTAGCGCCTTAGCGGTTTAATAAGATTACAAGAGAAATCAAATAGCTTGATCTTAGTCATTCACCATCAATCCCCGACAATTCTGACTGCAGCAGCCCAATACAAGAGGGCCTTTTGTTTTTCATATTCAGAAATGATCTTAATTAGCTTAGATTGAGATTGAAATAGTTTTTCTTGCTGCACATTTATTTTAAATAAGTCACTTTCGCCGTTGGCTAGGTTAACTAGTTCTGCATTCATAAGCCGGTAGTAATTTTCAACCATTGATTGCTGTTGACGAAGTATCAGCCCGTTGCTCAATAGAAAATTATGGGCAGTATTTATATCATTAATCACTTCGCGGGTGGTGAGATCGCGCTCGAGGGTGGTGGCGGTGATCTTCAATTTTGTCTGCGCGACTTTAGCACGTTCTTTTCGTAGAAATAATGGAATTGAAAAGTCAAGGCCCATTTTATAATTGTCCCCAAAATCTACAGGCTGTGGTGAGCCCGCGAAATTAAATGGCTGGTCAAGCATATAGTAGGAAACATCAAGTTTTGGTTTCATATATTCTTTTGCAAGACGTTTTTCCAACTCGAGTTGTTCGAGTTTAAGGTTTAATTTCTGCAATTCCGGGTGGTTAAGTCTAGCGTTGTCGATAAGTTCCTCTAAGGTGTTCTGGGATAGTGTGCCTAAGGTCATATCCGCTACCGGGGCAAATTCCGGAGACAGATCAATTGGATTCGATAAACTATCCCACAGGTACGTTGATACTTTTAACAGACTATTTTTCAGTTCAACAAACGCCTCCTGTTGACTTACCTGTCGTTCAAGCAATGTGATCTTCGCCTGTACTGTATCGATAGGGGAGGTTTCTCCTCCGTCGAGGTTGACCTTCACTCTTCGGAAAATCTCCTCGCCGATTCTGGTCGTGTTATGTGCAACGCGGTAATTGTAGTAACTATAGAACCACTGCCAATAGTCCTTCGCAGCATCTAATAAAAGTTTGTTGATGATTTTTACTTGTTCTGCTTCCATCAGATCGCGGAAAACTTCTGCTTGCTGGATTGCCGTTCTTCTTTCATCCGTTAATAATCCTTTTCCCAACGGAACAGATACGCCAACATATGCTTGCTTGTAGTCTGCGTCTTCTGAGATGTAATTTTCCGGATTCAGGTATTTGCCCTCATTACGTTGGATGCCAACTGTCGGATAGAGGGGGGAACGTGTCGGGAATTTTAATGAACCATTGAACAACTGATAGTATGTTGTATTGTTATATTCCTTTATCAGGAATTGTGATTCCAGTGTTGGATCAAAATTTCCCCGCGCAAGTCTGATCTCTTGTTTTGCTACATCTGAGAGCATCGCTGTTTGACGGGCAACGGGATGGGTATTCATAAGAAGCCTGTAAAAATCATCTAGGCTCAACGCCCTGGCTGAATCCGGAAGGACGAAGATGGAATCCATTCTTAACGACTGGGCCTTTGCGGTAATAGATAGTGATACAAAAAATATAACTAGCCACGGCTTCTTCATAGGTCTTTACTTCAATTCATCGTCTGGTTCGGAACTGCTTTTTGTCTTGTTTTGAAGAATGGCATCGCTCAACGGCGCTTCATATAAGCTGGGGGGAAATCCATTCAGCTGTCGCCACAGTTCATACCATATTGGCACGTTGTCAAGCATCACCCAGCCCCGGGTTCCGGAACCAACCCTGAGCTGCGCGGGCCACGGTTCATCGTTTTTGTCAGGCGTGATGAGGATCCTGAATTCTCCTGGCTGCATGCTGGCATAATCTATCACTTCAACAACCCCACCAAATGTCCCGACGGATACATTGGGCCAACCTGAAAACTGAAGGGAAGGCCAACCGTCAAATTCAATTCTTACTTTCCGGCCCCTGGATAATAAGGGGACGTCCATTGCCTTTACATACATTTCGACTGCCTTGTCGTTTATTTCCGGCATCACGGTACATATGATTTCTCCTTCCTTTATCGTCTCTCCAATACCTGCCTTCATTGTTCGCACAATATGCCCGTTTTGCGGGGCCAATATTTGATATTGACCGCTTCGTATCTTCATGTTGGCGTATTCATTTGTGAGCTTTGAGATTTCGCCCTGTGTATCGAAAATTTCTGATTCTGTATTATTTAATTCTGACTGCGCCTTGCTTACTTTTTCAACGTTCTCCGCCCTCAGCCTTTCAATCTCTACTCTTGCGTTTTCAAAATCAGCGAGACTTCCCTGGTACTTGTATTCAATTTCCTGAAATTTTGTGAGGGGAATATTGCCCGCCTCGAATAACCGTTTATTCCGTTGATAAAGATTTTCTGCATTCTTGAATTTTACACGGTCAGCTTCCAGCTTAGCGGTCGCCTGTTCGATCTTACCCACCATACCGGCACGTAAACCGTCGATCTGTTGCCGCAGCGCTGTCGCTTTTTTCCTTTTAGCGTCGAGGCCATTTTCCTTTGCAGCCAATTGTTCCTGGAGTCTCAGAAGCAGTTGAGGATCAAAATATTTGTCCTTCACCTCGCGTATTGAAACCAGGGTATCACCGGCGTTAACAAAGTCACCTTCTCTCACATGCCATTGTTGTATCTGGCCCGCGATAACCGACTGAACAGTCTGTGGACGGTTTGCAGGGTCAAGTGCCGTAACTTTTCCCTTGCCTCTGATATTTTGTTGCCATGGAAGAAAAAGGAAAAGCAAAAGGATCAGTGCCAGTGCCATTAAGAGTTTTGCTAATAATATTCCTGGCGATGGCGTTTTAAGAGCCTGCAGCGAATAGAGATTTTTTGCATTTAACGATGTGTCGATATGGTGTGTTGATAGTTTGAGCATATCTATTCGATGTAGTTTTTAATGACATCCCTGTTCAAGAGTTGTTCAAAGGAACCCTCATCGGAGACGGCTCCCTCCTGAAGAACTATTACTCTGTCGCATGCAGCCATGATCAGAGGATCGTTCGATACTGCGATCAGCGTCCAGGGCTCTCTCTTGTTTACCACCGATTGAAGCAAATCGAGTTTGTCTTGTTTTTTTAATACTGAGAAAAAATCGTTGAGGATGACCAGGGCTGGTTTCTTGGCGAGACAACGGGCTAATATCAACTTGTGAATAAACGAGCTTGATAAACCTTTTCCTCCACTCACAATCCTCGTGCTGATACCTTCCGGGAGACGGTTAATATCATCGTCAAGGTTAACTTTCCTGATAGCGTTCAATGCGTCATCAACCGTCCTCGCTGCGCTGCCCAAGGTTATATTTTCCATTATCGTTCCTTCAAATAGATCCTCCGGAGAAATATTCTTGGCAATCCGGTCTCTTAAATGCCGGATGTCCAGGTCACGCAATGAATAATTGTTAATTGTTACAATACCTTCGAAATCGGAATGTAGCCCGGCGATGATATTGGTAAGGGTAGTCTTGCCCGAATTACCCGGGCCAGCAATACAGATTTTTTCCCCAGCCTTTATAGTAAGATCTATGCCTTTCAGCACGTAAGATTGTGATGTTGGATATTTATACTTGAGTTGTTTTAGATTGATCGAATAGCCGGTGACGGGAATTCTGGGCAAGTCAAGGCCCCCGGATTTTTCCAAAGGCAAATCGGTGACTTGCGCGATCTTATCGACCGCGGTGAGAAGATCATAAACAACGTCCATGTATGTGATGATCTTTTCCACGGCGTTTAAAAGCAAGATGATGATCACTTCGGCGGCGACGAATTGACCAAGTGTTATTTCGCGGTTTACGACGAGCACTGTCCCAATAATCAGAAGACTTCCGATCACTGCTGTCTTAAAAATGACGATGAATGAAAATTGTGTGAGAAGGATCTTGAAATGAATCTTTCTGTATTTCAGATAATCGTTAACAGCGTTATCGGTCTTTCGCATGGGCAAGTCTGTGTTCCCTGCAAGCTTAAATGAGTTCAGCGCGCGGGCAAGCTCCTCCAGCCACTGGGCAACTTTGTATTTGTACTTAGACTCATTTATAGAAGATCTTAATCCGCCGGGCCCCGAAATTCTAAAGATCAACGCGAGAATTGAAACAAGAACCAGGCTGAAGAATATAAAAAATGGGTGGTACAATGATAACAGGATAAGGCCGAACAAAATTTGAATAACCGATGCTGTGAAATCAATTAATAGCTTCGGTAATCCCTTTTGAAGGGTGATGACGTCAAAGAACCGATTTACCAGTTCAGGCGCATAGTTGTTGAGAATCGACTCCATACGAATGCGTGGAATTCGAAATGCAAACTCGAGGGCGGCCTTTGCAAAGACGCGCCTTTGTAAATACTCCACCAGGGATATTTGAACGATTTGCAAAATGCCCGTAAAAAGCACGCCAAGGATAACAGCACCAATAAGGATGTAAATCGAGCTGAAAAAGACACCTCCCGAAATAAGCTGAACCGTATTTTGGATTCCGACAGGCAAGACCAGACTTGTTAGCCCGATGACAACAGAATAGAAAAGAATATAAAATATGTCCTTTCGTTCTGTTGAAAGAAGTCTGAAAAATCTTTTTGCAGGACTCAGTGGCTGTGACAAGAACTGGCCGTCGGATGAGTATTCACTGACAAGGCTGTTATAAGAATATAGAACAAAGGCGATAATTTCTGCATGCTCATCGGTCAGCAGGGTATTTAAATCAAGGGCTGAAAAGCTTATTGACCTTTTTCCGTTATCTAATTCAAGGGCAACTATTTTATCTTTGTCTGGATAAATGATAAGCGGAAATAGTCTGCCACCATCGCTTCTGAAAACAAGCGTTGGCGAATCATTCGATGAAACCAATGCAAATAAATTTGCTGGAGATACTTTTTGTTCCAATAAAAGAATTCTGACGTTATGCCCGGATTCGATCAAGTCATTTTTTAACTCGGTGAATTCTGAAGCGACATAGTCGCGATTATTGATCTCAACATAACGCAGCGCTGAAGAATCAAATGCGTGCTTGAGCAATCGTGAAGACTCGCGCAGAATGTCTATGATGGAATGGTTATTCATCTCACTTTAGCACCTATTGTGTTGAAGACCATTGTTGAGAGAAATTCAGACAGCTTGCTATGCTTTTGTTTTGAATCTGTTTTTATATCCGTTAAAGAAGGCAGGTGTTCCGCATAATAGATTTGATGGTTTGCGCTGAGCAGAATAGTACTCACCAGGGAATGAGGAAATGGATACTTGGGATTGATTTCTTTGATGATCGCCGCAATCTTCTTGCATAATGATTTATAGGGAAGAAAAAGACCCTCTTTATTGTCTGTGTCGACCTGTCTTGTCAGATAAGTTTTTTCGAACTCAGTGTTTACTATTCGCTGCAATTTTTGCTCATCCACAAAGGGTATGTCCGTATCGACCGTTTTCTCCTCCACCAGGAGCAGCACACAATTCCTCAGCCTGTCCAAAGGGCTTTTTATATTTTGGTTATGAAAATCAATTTTATATTCCAGCCATGTCCAATACCAGTCAATGAGATAAAGCAGAAGCCGATGCTTGTTCTCGAAGTATCTGTATACAGAGGCTTCCGGCGAACCGATTTCAATTCCCAGCTTTTTGAAGGTAAATTCTTCAAAACCCGCAGTATATATCAGTTTTACCGCTGCCTGAATGATATTTTGACCCAGTTGGGAACTCTGAGGGTCGCGTAGGTATAGGTTTGAATTAAGCTGAAAGGATATGATAGCCATTGTATTGCATATAATAGTAATACTATCATAAACGATTGTATTGCACTTTTGTTACAAGTTTTTTTTATGATTTTTGTGCTTAGAAGGGGTGGGGCGACATTTTTTTGAGCTCCATTGCGGAGCCAATTGGCGTGATTTTTATTTCGCCTTTGCTTTAAAACTTTTGATCTTCATCTCGGGGATCAGCGGTGTCGAATCAATAAGCTCCAATGACTTTACCATATTTTTTGTGCTGTTTTTATACTTGATAAAATGCGGTGTTTGTAAGTGCGCCAGGTAGGCAGCAGAGTCCGCGTAGATTTCAAGAATCGTAAAATGTGTGGGGTTTGCTTTTTCAGAAACCGCATACAGTGTAAGCACACCGGGTTCTAGTTGAACCGATTTTTCCGCCTCTTCCTTTAGAATTGTCTTGTACTCTTCTAGGGTCAAAGAGTCGACCACGATCTTTGCCAGCCGGACCATCGGAAATGTTTTCTGACCATAAATTGTGTCGGGTAAAAGCATCAACGATCCCGCAAGAGCTACGACAAGGGCGAATTTTATTGATCCGGATTTTTGGTACATATCATTTAAGATTAGTTCTAAGGAATTTTTTATTTAACTGCATATTCTTGGTCTGAAACTTTTTCCAGCCAGTCAACAACCTTTCCATTCAATTGCTCTTGCATGGCAATGTGACTCATCGCAACGATAGGTGTGGCCCCATGCCAGTGTTTTTCATTGGGTGCAAACCAGACAATATCGCCGGGACGAAGTTCTTCAACAGGACCGCCTTCTTTTTGAGCCCATCCAATGCCTGAAACGATAATCAAAGTCTGTCCAAGCGGATGAGTGTGCCATGCAGTTCTCGCGCCAGGCTCAAACGTGACGAGCGCTGCTGCGGCACGTCTATGTTCGTTCGGCTGATATAAAGGATCAATGCGAACACTTCCCGTGAACCAATCCTGCGGGCCTTTTCCCGAGGGCTGCGATCCTATTCTTGTAATTTCCATTGATAGTCAGTTTACTTTTTTATTGTATTATACTGTTCGACTCTAAGTGAATTTTACGAAGTTACGATTCCTTTTCGGTATTCGACTATGGCTGAGAATCCCAAGCGGCAGTTAGCTTGACTAAGAAGACCGTCAAGTTTTTGGACAGAAGACAGGATCATCACTTTGTGGATTTTGTACATTGCCAGTCGATGAAGGGTAAAAAATCTATAGCAGCTTTTAAATTTAAGCCCGGACTTCCCCTGGAACTAGAGATCATAGCTATCAGGGATTTATACTCGAAAAATAAGCAACAGCTTACGTTACCACATCGCACAGATTTTTATCACATCATTTCGATCGAAAAGGGAGCCGCTTCGCACCGTGTTGACTTTCATCCGGTGAACGTTCCGGAGAACTGTGCCTTATTCATCAATAAAGCGCAGGTTCATCTTTTCGACCCGTCGGAAAAATACGATGGTAAGGTGATTCTTTTTACGGATCGCTTCTTCTGTAAAAATCAGGACGATGTAGAGTTTCTTAGCAGCACAATACTTTTTAACGATCTGTTTGAAACTGCACCCTTAAAGCTGGATGGCATTAGAAGTAGCGTTAACGGTTTGATGAAACTGATTGGCGAGGAGCTCGCAAAAGGAAGTACCGCTGTTCAACGCGACCTTCTTCAGAATTACCTTCATAACTTACTGCTCCTGTGCGACAGGGAGAAGAGAAGCCAAGGGTTTAAAGAGATTCCAAAAGGTCCGGACCGCGACCATACACTATTATTCACATCCCTTGTTAATGAACATTTTACCACAATCAGATCGGTACGCGATTATGCTGGGCTGATGCATCTGCCCCTGAAACGACTTGCTCGCGCAACGGCACAGGTATTGGGGAAATCTCCGAAAGAGATCATAAGCGAGCGCGTTTTGCTCGAGATCAAAAGACTTCTCGTCCACACCAACAAAAGTATCAAGGAGATCGGCTTTGACTTAGGATTTAACGAACCGACCAACTTCATTAAATATTTTCGCCAGCAAACCGGTCAAACACCGTCGGACTTCAGGGACTCCCATCTAGTATAGTTGTCCAAAAAGTATCATCAGAAGGCCTTTTCCTACCTTTTGCAAGCACCCTCAGCATGGCACCTTTGCATCGTTGACACCACATCGATGACAACGGCAGCAGTCGCGCTCGCCGGGGTCAAACAGCTCGTATCGGAGCGGGATTCAACAACTAACAAAAACAATTACGAACATGGAAAAAAGTAACAAGGAAAAGGTAGTCGAACTGCTCAAGGCAATAGAGACAGGAGCGTCAGAACCGATCAGCTACATCAACCCTCACAAGTATATTCAGCACAACCTGGGGGCTGCTGATGGGCTCGCCGGCTTTGGAGAACTTCTAAAGGCATTGCCGCCAAATTCGGCTAAGGTGAAAACAATAAGGGCTTTTGAGGATTCTAACTTTGTATTCACGCACACGGAATATGATTTCTTCGGCCCAAAGATCGGTTTTGACATTTTCAGATTTGAGAATGGGCTAATCGTAGAACATTGGGACAATCTTCAGGAAACGCCCAGACGGCGCAATCCCAGCGGACGTACGATGGTTGATGGCCCGACCGCATCGTCAGATCGTGTAAACACTGAGAAGAACAAAAGATTCGTTCATCAATTTGTAGACGACATTCTTGTGAATGGAAAAATGGACAAGCTCGCAGCATATTTTAACGGCGATAATTACATCCAACACAATCCTCAAATTCCTGATCAACTTTCGGGCCTTGCCAAAACACTTGAAGATTTGGCTAAGCAGGGAATCTTTCTTAAGTATAACAAGATCTATAAAGTCTTAGGCGAAGGTAACTTCGTATTAGCAGTTAGCGAAGGTACCTTTGGAAAAAGCCACAACGCTTTTTACGATTTGTTCCGGGTCGAAGGTGGCAAGATCGCCGAGCATTGGGATGTGATCGAACCCATCCCCACGAAAGAGAAGTGGAAAAACAACAATGGCAAATTCGGATTTTGAAGATTCAGCGTGTCTAAATTCGGACTCGCGGCTTCTAAGGAGAAGCGTGCACCTCGGCGCTGTTGCTGCGATTGCCATCGGGCGTTGAGTTTACAAACGACCTTTCCATGTGCTCCTTTATGTATTGGTGCCGAATATCTTTCGCGAACTTATGATTGCCGGCGTGATCCCATCCGGGTGGCATGATCAGATATAGCAATTTGTTCTTTAGTCCCGGAGCCCGTACAACGTCCCTTATCAGGTAATAGAATTCCCCAAAGTATACATCAAAGAAGTTTCCTGCGTTGATGTTCCGCGTTATACCATACTGGATCGTTACGTCATCCTGCTCGGGTTGATACGTCCTGAACACGCGATCCCAGATATTCAGAAGGTTGCAGAAGTTGGTGTCCATATACAGGGGGTTGCGTGCATGGTGTACGCGGTGGTGTGAAGGCGTGAGGATAAATTTACCAAGGAAGCCAAAACGTGCGTCCCTTATAAAGTTCTCCCCAACGTGAATAAATCCACCCCAAGTACCATCAATGAACATGATGGCAAACAGCATCACCGGAGGAACGCCGGCCACGATGCAAATGGTGGTCCGGATGAAATCGGCGTATGGACCTTCCAGGAAAAAATGAGCGTATGTGACAGAAAGGTTCATATGTTCGGGCGCGTGGTGAGATGAATGCAGGCACCAGAACAGCCTCACCTTGTGGGCGAGATAGTGATAGATAAAATGCGCAAACTCCCAAATAATATAGCCAATGATAAACCAGTACCAGGTAAGGGAAATGGGCAACAGCGCATATGGCGAGAACAGCCCAACACAATACGCTACAACACCAAGCGAAATGAACTTCCCGATAACGCGATTGAAAACGTAAATGAAGAACGGGATTTTATACTCCGATCGGTTGAAATTCTTGTGTGCGAATGCCAGCAGGATCTCTATGATAACGATGAAAGGAATGAGTGGGGAGAGCACGGTTTGAATTCCTTTCCAGGTACGCAGGGATGTGTATTCGCCGGAGCGAATAATTTCGATGAGGCCGGTTATGGAAAAAAAGCCGGTAATCTCCTCCAGAAATGCTTCCAGTATTT
>DASUTP010000044.1:0-10988 GCA_036374515.1 Chryseolinea sp.
ATGCCTGGCGGTCGAATTCAGGACTCATCGCTTTAATGAGACGTCACGAAAGGCAATAATGCGATTGGGGGCTCAGCAGGACGGCATTTTACGAAGCCACAGGATGAGTTCCAATGGTACCATCAGGGACACGGTCGTATATAGCATTATTGAAAGTGAATGGGACAATGTGAAAAGCCATCTCAACTTTTTGCTGTATGAAAAATATCAGTAGCGTAAAAGCCAATTAAACCTTCCGTAATATCAACGTGGCGCCGCGGGCAGGATACAGCACACCTCAGCACAGTTCATTTTTTTTTAAGATAAAAGATATAACAATCGTTTGTTCTTTGTTTTTTTTGTTAAATCCTCTACCTTCAATTCATCGCAAAAGGAATCTCAAATCGAAAAAAAAACTAACCACTCCCAATCTGGTTAGTAATTTATATTTCACGGTTGCTCACAGTAGTAAGATTTCCTGATCACTGAAGTTTCGGGCAACTTTATTTTGGTTGGTATCAGAAGTTCGAACCTAAAAGAATATTTGCGGGAGGCAAATCACTTTGGAAGTTTCGGGTGAAAATACTATTCCGTTATGGCCCCTCTTGGTTTATGGGGCCATTGTAATAGGCCTGGTATGTGTAATGCTAGGTCTTTCATTTGTATTGGGGCAACGTCATAACGAGCGGGCCACCAATGAGCCGTATGAGGGAGGAATCCTTAGCACAGGTTCTGCGCGTCTGCGTTTCTCTTCGCAGTTCTATCTGATCGCTATGCTTTTCGTAATATTTGATGTCGAGACGATCTTTATTTTCTCATGGGCCATTGCCTTCGAGGAACTGGGATGGTTCGGTTATTTCGGCGTCGGCGTTTTTGTGATCCTGCTTTTCGTAGTACTCATTTATGAATGGAGAAATGGTGCCCTGGATTTCGGTCCGGATGGAAAGAAAATTTTGAAGGCATATAAAAAATTAACACGTAAAGGCGATCCCAATGAAATGGTGGCTAAGTAAACCCGAAGCACCGGTCACTGCTTTGAAAGGCACCGGTTCTTTCGAGGAAACGGTAAACCAAAGCATCATGCTCACATCGGTGCAAAGTCTGCTGGCCTGGGGCCGCCGGAATTCGATGTGGCCGTTTCATTTTGGTTTGTCCTGCTGCTTTGTTGAAATGGCGACCAGCATGACGCCAAAATATGATGTTGCAAGGTTTGGTGCCGAGGTGATACGTGGAACACCACGGGAGGCGGACGTGATGATCATCGCCGGAACGGTTTTTATCAAGATGGCACCGATCATAAAGCGGCTTCATGAACAAATGATGCAGCCGAGATGGGTGATATCTATGGGTTCGTGCGCGAATTCAGGGGGCATGTATGATATCTATAGCGTTGTTCAGGGGGTTGACAAATTTCTGCCGGTCGACGTGTATGTACCGGGTTGCCCTCCCAGGCCAGATGCCTTTATGGAAGGGTTAATGTTGCTGGCGGAATCTGTTGGCAAAGAACAGCGTCCACTAAGTTGGGTGATCGGGGAACAAGGGGTGATCCGGCCCGAGAAAATTATAGTGAAGGAAAGACGGTATGAAAAGCGGAAGGAAATGGTGTCATTCCGCTCGCCAGATGAAGTTTGACGACACTGTGCCAATGTGTCGGAACTTCAAAGTTAAATCAGGTCTGTTCAACCAGCAGACAATAATCTTGTGAATGAAATTATGAGCTGAAAGAAAATAGAACTTTAAAATAGCGGCCTTGAGCGTCCGCCGTACATATGGAGAACTTCGATCCAACAGAAACGTTGAAGTTAAGGTTTGGTGAAAACATTTTCATCAAGCAAGTAACAAAGGATGAAATACTCACCCTTTGGTTACCGATGGAACGTGTTGTTGAAGTGCTCCGGTATTTAAAAACAGAAATCAGTCATCCCTTTCCCTTCTTATTTGATATCACGGCGATCGACGAAAGAAATCGCAAAAAAGTACCCGATTATCCTTCGGTGAATTTCACTCTGGTCTATCATCTATTTTCCTTCAAAAGCAATTCCTTCCTCAGGCTCAAGGTAGCCCTTTCAGGTGAATACCCGAGCGTACCCAGTGTGACTTCGATCTGGTCCAACGCGAGCTGGTACGAACGGGAGGTGTACGACATGTTCGGAATACAGTTTTCAGGCCACCCTCACCTTACACGTATATTGATGCCGCAGACCTGGGAAGGGCATCCATTAAGAAAGGAGCATCCTGCCCGCGCCACAGAGATGGGACCTTTCCGGTTGTGGGATGAGAAGCAAGATCGTGAACAAGCCGCATTGCAATTCAAGCCGGAAGAATGGGGGATGGAACTTCAGAGCGATGACTCCGATTTTATGTTCCTGAACATAGGGCCCCAGCATCCGGGCACGCATGGCGTGCTGCGCATAATCCTACAGTTGGACGGAGAAGATATCGTACAGGCGGTTCCCGATATCGGCTTTCATCACCGTGGCGCGGAAAAAATGGCTGAACGACAATCGTGGCACACCTATATCCCTTACACCGATCGCATTGACTATCTCGGTGGTGTAAATAATAACCTTGCTTATTTATTATCAGTGGAAAAGCTGGCCGGCATAACGGTTCCTCCAAGGGCGCAAGTCATTCGTGTTATGATGTGTGAATTGTTCCGTATAGCAAGTCACCTGGTCTGGTATGGAACCTTCGCGCAGGACATCGGCCAGCTTTCGCCGGTGTTTTACATGTTCACCGATCGGGAACGCGTCTTTGATATTGTCGAAGCAGTTTGTGGCGGGCGCATGCATCCAAATTGGTTTCGCATCGGTGGTGTTGCGCAGGATTTACCGAAAGGATGGGATGTCCTTGTGAAAAAGTTTATTGACTATTTCCCTGCACGCCTGCGGGAGTACGACAATCTTGTTCTGAAAAATAGTCTCTTCAAGGCGCGGACAGAAGGAATTGGAATTTTTACTGCCGGGGAGGCTATCGAGTGGGGAGCGACGGGTGCCAACCTTCGGGCTTGCGGATTTGATTGGGACTTCCGGAAAAAGCGGCCGTACTCCGGATACGAGATGTTTGATTTTGAAATCCCCCTGGGAAATAACGGTGATTGTTTTGATCGAGCCGTGGTGCGCGTGGAAGAAATGAGACAAAGCCTCCGCATCATAGAACAGTGTTGGAAGAACATGCCTGAGGGTCCGTATAAAGCTGATCACCCGCTCACGACACCACCCATTAAAAAGCATACCATGCAGGACATTGAAACCCTCATCACGCATTTTCTCGGCGTAAGCTGGGGGCCGGTTATTCCGCCGGGGGAAGCGTTAAGCTGCATTGAAGCTCCAAAAGGTGCCAACGGATATTTTTCCATCAGCGATGGTAACACGTCTCCTTACAGAGTAAGGATTCGTACCCCATCGTTTGCCCATATGCAAATGGTTCCCTACATCAGCCGCGGCTATACCGTTGCTGACCTGTTAAGCATCCTCGGAGCCATGGATTATGTTCTCGCTGATATTGACCGATAACTATATTGAAAAACGGCATGCTGAAACCAGAAGAAATCGAAGAAATAGAAAAAGCCATTAAGATCGTACCGGTAAAAAAGGCTGCAGGGATCGAGGCATTAAAAATCGTTCAGGAGCACCGGCGATGGGTGTCCGATGAAAGTTTACACGACGTCGCCGCCTATATGAAAATGTCGGCGGCAGAACTGGATTCGGTAGCGACGTTTTACAACTTGATTTTCAGAAAACCAGTAGGACGCCACGTGATCCTGGTTTGCGACAGCATCAGCTGTTGGGTGATGGGCTATGAAAATATCCTCACGCACCTGATGAAACAACTTGATATCAGAGTAGGTCAAACGACAAAAGATGATCGATTTACACTGCTTCCGAATTGTTGTCTTGGCACCTGTGATCGTGCACCAGCGTTGATGATCGATCACGATCTGTATCAGAATGTCACAACGGCACAGCTGGATGAAATTCTGGAAAAATATGAATGAACTGTATTAAAGGATATCAAAAAGTTGAATTTTCATGGAAAAGCCCTTAACCCAACACATACGCGCCGACAAGCAGGCCCTTACATTGAAGGAGTATGAACGGGTTGGCGGATACAATGCGGTGCGTAAAATGCTAAAGGAAATGACACCTAAAAGTGTCACCGATCTCGTGAAGGAATCCAATCTGCGCGGCAGAGGTGGTGCCGGATTTTCAACGGGAATGAAGTGGAGCTTTGTCTCGCTTGACGCGCCGAAACCAAAGTATCTCATCGCGAATGCAGATGAGATGGAGCCGGGCACATTTAAAGACAGAATTTTATTGGAGTGCACCCCTCATCAGTTGATCGAAGGAATGATCCTGGCCGCTTATGCGATTCAAGCCGACATTTCTTATGTCTACCTCAGATGGGCCTACAAGACAGCGGAAAAGTCGATAAACACTGCGATTTCGGAAGCGTATGCGGCAGGTTACCTCGGCAAAAATATTCTCGGTTCGGGATACGACCTGGACATGCATCTTCACACTGGGGTCGGAAGGTATATGTGCGGTGAAGAAACCGCGCTGCTGAATTCCTTGGAAGGAAAGCGCGCAACGCCAAGGGCCAAGCCTCCATTTCCACAGGTGAGCGGTCTGTTTGGCAAGCCTACGATTGTCAATAATGTAGAAACACTTTGTTGTTTACCGCACATCATAAATAACGGCGCCGAGTGGTTCAAATCGCTGAGCCTGACGACTGATGCCGGAACAAAAATATACGGTGTCAGTGGCAAAGTAAAACGGCCAGGAGCCTGGGAGTTGCCCATGGGTGTTACCATGCGGGAATTGCTCGAGGAACATGCGGGTGGAATGCAGGAAGGCTTAAAGTTCAAAGGCGCCCTGCCAGGTGGAGCATCCACCGATTTTTTGATCGAGGTGCATTTGGATGTAAAAATGGATTATAGTTCTGTGGCCGCCGCGGGCAGCAGGTTGGGAACGGGAACCCTAGTTATTCTCGACGACAAGACTTGCCCGGTGGGCTTCGTGAAAAATCTCGAACATTTCTTTGCCCAGGAGTCGTGCGGATTCTGTACACCTTGCCGTGAAGGGCTTCCATGGGTAGAGAAGATCCTCGCTGCCATTGACCGGGGTGAAGGTCGGATGGAAGACTTAAAGCTACTCGAGTTTCACACAAAATATCTGGGTCCCGGAAATACATTTTGCGCATTTGCACCAGGTGCGATGGAACCCTTGCAAAGTGCCTTGAAATACTTTCGGGAAGACTTTGAAAAACACATTCATGAAAAAGCGTGTACGTATCAAACGGTAATGGCATAGCGCCGATCAAATGACAACGAAAAAAAGACTCAATATCATGTGTTGCCGAAGCCTTTCCTCCATCGTGCCTTCGTGGCATGGTGGCCAATGCCATGAGGAAGCCAAAGCACGTAAGTGCGATAGTTGGGTTAACATTTAATGAATAAGGAAATGACGCTCTTTATAGACAACAAACCATATGAAGTAAAGCCCGGCAAAAATTTGTTGGAGACGTGTCTTACACTTGGATTTGACCTGCCGTACTTCTGCTGGCATCCGGCGCTTGGCTCCGTTGGCGCGTGTCGTCAATGCGCTGTCAAAGTCTACAAAGACGAAGACGACAAGCGTGGTCGGTTGATCATGTCGTGTATGGAGCCAGTTGTGGATAAGCAGCGAATCTCTGTTCAGGACCCGGAAGCACACGAGTTCCGGGATCATATTATTGAATGGTTGATGACGAACCACCCACATGACTGTGCCGTCTGCGACGAAGGCGGATCGTGTCACCTGCAGGATATGACTGTCATGACCGGACACGCTTACAGACGATATCAGTTCAAAAAGAGGACGCACACCAATCAATATCTTGGGCCTTTCATCAATCACGAAATGAACCGTTGCATCCAGTGTTATCGTTGCGTAAGGTTCTACAAGGACTACGCCGGAGGCGATGACCTGGATGTCTTTGCTTCGCGGAGCAATGTATACTTCGGACGGCACGAGGACGGTCCTCTTGAAAGTGAATTTAGCGGTAATCTGACGGAAGTTTGTCCCACAGGCGTGTTCACCGATAAAACCCTTAAGCATCACTATACCCGAAAATGGGATCTGACGACAGCGCCTTCCATTTGTCATCATTGCAGCCTCGGGTGTAACACCATAGCAGGTGAACGATATGGCGGGCTTCGTTCCATTACGAGCAGATACAACGGTGAGGTGAACGGATATTTCATTTGCGACCGGGGGCGGTTTGGCTATGAGTTTGTCAATGCGCCTACCCGCCTGCGGACGCCGCTTCTCAATAAAGAAAATGCCACCAACGGAAAGATCTTGGAGGAAACTACACGCATTTTAACAAACGCCAACGTGATCGGTATTGGCTCCGGGCGCGCTTCGCTCCAATCCAATTTTGCCTTGCGCAAACTGGTCGGGGACGAAAATTTCTATAACGGAGAGTCGGACCTGGAAAATACACTGATCAGGCTGGTGCTCCAAATTCTGCAACGGGGACCCGCACGAACGCCTTCGCTGAAGGAGGTAGAGCAGTTTGACGCCATTCTTATCCTGGGAGAGGACTTAACCAATACAGCTCCCATGCTGGCGCTGGCCGTGCGGCAGAGCTCCCGGCAAAAGCCTCTCCACGCGCAAACCCGCGTAAACATTCCCACTTGGAACGACGCCGCGGTACGGGAACTTATGCAGGATGAAACGGGGCCGCTCTTCATCGCCACCATTTCTGCCACCAAACTTGACTCCATCGCAACGGAAACGATACACGTGTCACCTCCTGAGATAGCACGCCTTGGCTTTGCCATCGCAAATCTGATTGATCACAACTCGCCAGCAGTTGAATCCCTGGATCCCCAAAGCGTTACGCTCGCCCAAAAGATCGCCAACGGTTTGTTGGCTGCAAAACGACCCCTCATTATTTCCGGGACTTCCTGCGGATCGGAAGACGTGCTTAAAGCAGCGGCTAACCTTTCCTGGGCATTGACAGCAAAAAATGGAGAAACAGGCATCGTGCTTACAGTTCCGGAATGCAATTCGATGGGACTTTCGATGATGGGCGACCAGCCCTTGTCAAAGGCATTTGACAGGGCGAAAAAAGGAAACATCGACACCGTGCTGATCCTCGAAAACGATCTGTACCGTCATGGTAGAACAGCACAGGTTGATGCCTTCCTGGCATCGTGCAAAAATGTCATAGTCATTGACCATAACAGCACACTTACCACGCAAAAAGCGAATATCCTGCTTCCTGCAGGGACGTTTGCTGAATCTGATGGCATCCTAATAAATAACGAGGGACGTGCACAACGTTTCTTCCAGGTTTACGAGCCCGGGGACAGTGTTCAGGAAAGCTGGCGATGGATCATAGAAATAAGCAAGGCCCTTGGCGACAAACCGATGAGCAGATGGCAAGATTTTGACGCTATCACCCAAGCCATTGAACAAACAGTTGATTCTTTAAAAGAAATAGGAGACGTCTCGCCACCCACTGGCTACCGCATCAACGGACAGCGCATTCCACGTGAGCCTCATAGATTCAGCGGGCGCACGGCGATGCAGGCCGATGTAAACGTGAGCGAGCCCAAACCTCCAGTCGATCCGGACTCGTCGTTGTCGTACACCATGGAAGGATTTCGTGGGATGCCGCCGGCTACGATGACCCCCTTCTATTGGTCGCCGGGCTGGAATTCTGTTCAATCCATCAACAAGTACCAGCAGGAAGTAGGCGGTCCGTTGCGCGGAGGAGACCCAGGCATCCGATTGCTAAGTCCCCATCCCAGCCAGGGTGTAAATTTCTTTACGACGGCGCCTGGCCCTCTTAAAGGCATCGAGGGCAAATTCCTGATGGTCTACCAATATCACATTTTTGGATCTGACGAACTAAGTCAACACGCGGGCGGTATTTCGGAACGTTCACCTAAGGCCTATGTGATGTTACATGCAGAAGATGCTCGCCTGCTGAACGTTGTGGAGAATCAGTCATTGACTTTTGACATTGAGGACCAGTCTTATGAGCTGCCTCTAAAAATCAGCGCAGATATCGCGCGGGGTGTGGCAGCCATTCCCTATGGAATACATGGATTACCTTTTGCCGATCTGCCGGCGCTGGCAACTTTGAAAATTACCTGAGCCATGGAAGAGTCAACCATAAATCATCTTTTGATTGTAGGCGGAGTTCTCGGCGGATTACTCATTGTTGCCCCGGGCCTTATCTGGCTTGAACGAAGGCTGCTGGCGTTATGGCAGGATCGCTATGGGCCAAATCGAGCAGGACCCTTTGGCGTGCTGATCGTACTTGCAGATACCATCAAACTTTTTTTTAAAGAGGATTGGATTCCGCCGTTTGCCGATAAGGTTGTCTTCGTGATTGCCCCTGCGATCGTTATGGTGTCAGTCTTTCTAAGTTTTGTTATTGTGCCGTTTGCACCAGGCATCATTGTTACAGATCTCAACATTGGAATTCTGTTTTTTCTCGCGATGTCTTCCATGGGAGCGTACAGTATCATACTGGGAGGCTGGGCGTCCAACAACAAATATTCGTTGTTGGGTGCCATGCGTGGAGCCGCTCAGATGATTTCATATGAAGTGTTTATGGGACTCGCACTGATGGGCACAGTGCTACTGGCAGGATCCTTCAGTTTGCATGATATCGTCGAGGCGCAGCGCGGTCTGTGGTACGTCGTGCCGCAATTCGTGGGTTTTGTTATTTTCTTTATTGCCGGGATAGCCGAAACTCACCGGCTTCCTTTCGACATTCCCGAAGCCGAAAGCGAACTCGTCGCAGGCTTTCATTCGGAATATTCGGGCATGAAGTTCGGAATGTTTTTCGTTGGAGAATACCTAGGCATCACGTTAATATCGGCGATCACGGTTTGTTTATTTTTTGGTGGATGGTTGGGGCCCGATTTTCTTCCACCGTTAGTGTGGTTTGTATTAAAGACGTTTGCTTTCATCGCTTTGTTCATCTTGCTTCGGGCATCGTTGCCCAGGCCGCGCTATGATCAGCTGATGGAGTTCGGATGGAAAATATTATTACCCCTGACCTTGATCAACTTGATGGTGACCGCGGGCATTGTGTTGAGTTTGAAGGATTGACAGATCCAGGGATTTAGGCATATAAAAAAGGAGGACCTATGTTCAGTATTGTACGAAGTATGTGGATCACATTTATGCACATGTTTCATAAACGTGAAACGGTGCAATATCCCGAACAAAAGAATAAGCTGACAACGCGATGGCGGGGCAGAATAGTATTGACCCGTGACCCTGATAAAGGTGAACGGTGCGTGGGTTGTTACTTGTGCGCTGCTGCATGCCCGGTAGACTGCATTTCATTACAGGCCACAGAAGATGAAAATGGGCGAAGATACCCGGAGTTTTTTCGGATCAATTTCTCACGCTGCATTTTCTGCGGCTATTGCGAAGAAGCTTGTCCGACGTATGCCATTCAATTAATTCCCGATTTCGAAATGGCTGAATACGACCGTCAGAATCTGGTTTACGAAAAAAAGGACTTGCTCATTGACGGCGAGGGTAAGTATCCGGGATACAATTATTATAAAGTGGCTGGACTTGCCATCGGCGGAAAAGGTAAAGGAGAAGCATTGAATGAGGATCCACCCGTAGATATAAAAAGCTTACTGCCCTGACGGGTTGTAATTCGGCCATAGCAATTATAACGTGGCCAGGGTGCTTTAAAATACAAGGTTAACGATTATTTGAAACGGATATGCAACTAACATTTTACATTGCCTCCGGTATCGCAGTAGTTGCCACACTTATGGTGATCACCAGGCATAATCTGATTCATGCTTTGTTGTACCTGGTAGTTTCCTTTATCGCCGTCGCTGTAATCTTTTACATTCTCGGTGCCCCATTCATGGCCGCGCTCGAAGTGATAATCTACGCTGGCGCGATCGTCGTGCTGATCATCTTCGTAATCATGATGCTTAACCTTAAGGAAGAAGCTGTTGAACAAGAACGCCGTTGGATGGGAGGCGGAATTTTCATCGGGCCATTTATTCTTTCCCTGATCTTACTGGGGGAATTGGTTTTCATTATAAGCGCTGGTTCGCCACTGCCGTCAGATTATCAAACGGTTGATGCAAAATCAGTAGGCATAGCGCTATATGGTCCCTATGTTATCGGAGTTGAACTCAGCGGAATTTTACTGATGTCAGGTATTGTTGGCGCCTACCACCTGGGAAGGCAGAAGAAGAAGATTGTGCATCGGTTTTTGGAAAAGGTTGAAGATTAAAATGCAATTAACCCAAATCAAATGACAGCTATCCCCATGGAATCAGGACTAATATTGGCAGGCATACTTTTTATGCTCGGTCTTATCAGTGTTCTGATCAGGCGAAATATAATTTTCATGCTTATCTCAGTTGAGATCATGCTGAACGCGGCCGGCCTTGCGTTCATTGTCGCCGGCTCCCAGTGGGCGCAACCCGACGGTCAGGTGATGTTTATATTCATCCTGACAATGGCCGCGGCGGAAGTATCAGTAGGCCTTGCGTTGATACTTCAGATCTATCACCAGCTTAAAACACTTGACAGCGATGCAGCAAATAAAATGAGGGGATGATGAATTTCCGGCAACGGATAGAATGGACTTGTATTGATGCTTAAATGACGAACAACCTCTAACAAGATGAAAGAACTCCTTTGGATAATACCCGCGCTACCCTTCCTCGGAGCCTTCCTTCTTATAATCGCGGGAACAAAAATCCCACGCGGCATAGCCGCCGCGATCGGCGCCGGCAGCATCGGGTTGTCGGCGCTCATTACGGTGATCGTCGGCCTCGATTTCATTTCTTCGCCGGAAGAATCGTTCAAACAACTTTTGTGGAAATGGATCGAGGTCGGCGATTTTAAGACGTCATTTGCGTTTTACCTCGACGCCCTTTCACTGGTTTTCATTTTTGTCATTACGTTCGTTGGATTTCTGATCCACCTTTATTCGATTGAATTCATGGCTGAAGACGA